>CANGAW010000003.1 GCA_947451925.1 Burkholderiales bacterium
AGTTTGCTGCACTTGACCGGATCGTCCACCAGCGTCAGTTCGGCTTCATCAATTTCTTCTGCACCGAGCAAATATATCGGGCGCAGCAGATTTTTCTGCGGCGAATCCTGCAGCACCTGCCAGGCTTCTTCGCGCAAACTCACGCCTTCCATGAAACCCCAGGCCCAGGCTTCGGCGTCCAGCACTTGCTTGCCTTGCCATTCGTGTTCACAAAACAGTGGCTCGAAATCTTTTGGCGCCACTTCGAGCGTGATGCGGATTTCATTTAATACGCGGGCCATCAGCTGGCTGATGCGGTCCGCTTCGGCCGCTGAAGCAAAGACCGGTGCATCTTCTTCGTCCGGGCCCCAGACCAGCGGCAACCATTCCGCCTGCGCGACCGGCTCGGGGCCAATTGCTATGGCCGTCAGGTAGCCGTGCAGCGCATCCATCGTCATGGCTTCGTCGCCGCAGCGATCGGACAGCAGGAATTGGTCGAGTTCTTCGAATTCTTTATCGGACAATATTTGGTCGGGGGACATGAGGCAGGCTTTGCAAGAAATGAATCGACCAGTGTAACCGTCTTTGCACAGTGAAGACGCTTACAATGCGCGCTATGACTGCTTCACATTCAATACCTGGCTCATTTGCTGAACTCGAACCTGGCGTCGTGCTCGATGCACTCGACAGTGTCGGTCTGTACGGCGATGGTCGCTTGCTGGCCTTGAACAGCTACGAAAACCGTGTCTATCAGATAGGCATGGAGCAGGGACCGCCGGTGGTGGTGAAGTTTTATCGCGGACAACGCTGGAGCGACGCAGCGATTCTGGAAGAACATCAATTCGTCAATGAGCTGGTGGAGAATGAAATTCCGGTGGTGCCGCCCTTGCTGATTGGCGGGCAGACCTTGCAGCATTACCAGGGTTTTCGCTTTGCGGTGTTCCCGCGTCAGGGTGGGCGCGCGCCTGAGCTTGACCGGCCAGGGACATTGGAGTGGGTCGGTCGCCTGATGGGCCGTATACATGCAGTGGGTCATGCCCGTTCTTATCAGGCACGGCCGGCGATTGATGTGCAAAGTTTCGGCATCGAGCCGCGGGCATGGTTGCTGGCGCATGATTTTATTCCGCCCGAATTATTGGCCAGCTGGCAAAGCGTCAGCGCGCAGGCGCTTGAAGGTGTTGCCCGTTGTTTCGAGCGCGCCGGCCCTTATACGTCGCTGCGTTTGCATGGCGACTGCCACGGCGGCAATGTGTTGTGGACCGACGATGGCCCGCATTTTGTCGACTTCGACGATAGCCGCAGTGGTCCGGCGATACAGGATTTGTGGATGCTGCTCTCCGGCGAGCGCGCCGACATGACGCGCCAGCTTGGCGATGTGCTGGCTGGCTATGAAGATTTTTTTGAATTCGATCCGCGCCAGCTGCATTTGCTGGAAGCACTGCGCACACTGCGTTTACTGCACTACTCGGCATGGCTGGCGATGCGCTGGCACGACCCGGCCTTTCCGCTGGCTTTCCCCTGGTTTAATACGGTGCGTTATTGGCAAGACCGGATTCTCGAATTGCGCGAACAAGTCGCACTGATGGATGAGGCGCCTCTCTGGCAGCTTTGATCCAGGTCAAATTTTTTTATGGGTCCTTTTGTTACAGTCAGTGCGCATTCATTGTGCAAACGTCAATAAAGGTCTGCCATGTTCAAAAAAATTCTTGTGCCTACCGATGGTTCACCGTTGTCTGAAAAAGCTGGCAAGGCGGCACTGGAATTTGCCGCGGCGATCAATGCGAGCGTGGTTAGCCTGTCTGTTGCCCAGCTCTATCCATTCATGATGATGCCCGAAGCCGGTGCCATGATCGATCTGTCGCAATATGAAGATGTGCAGGATCAGGTCGCCCAGCAGCATGTGAAAAAATTTGCTGAACTGGCGCTGGCGTCCGGGGTCGCCTGCGAAACGATTACCACGCGCGCCTTGCATCCGTATGAAGAAATTATTGCGACAGCCAAAGCGAAACAATGCGACCTGATCTGGATGGCCTCGCATGGCCGCAAAGGTCTCGACAAGCTGTTACTGGGCAGTGAAACACAACGCGCGCTTTCACACAGCGACATACCAGTGCTGGTTTATCGTTAAAGCTCCGGCGCGCAGGAAGTTTAATGCGCCATCAACACCGGCACCGTCATCGCATTGAGCAGGGTGCGGGTGACGCCGCCAAGCAAAATTTCCCGAAAGCGCGCATGGCCATAGCCGCCCATGACGATCAAGTCCGAGCCCAGCTCGGTCGCGGTGGCCAGCAAGGCCGTGCCCGTGTCCTGGGCATTTTGTGCTTGATGGACGGTGACCCTGACACCGTGACGGGCCAGATAAAGTGCGATGTCGGCACCGGGTTGCTGACCATGTGCATCAGGCGCTTCATCGGCATTGAATACGATCAGGTCAGTTTGCTCGGCCTGTTGCAATAAGGGCAGCGCAGCAGTGACGGCGCGGGTGGCTGTCATGCTCTCATCCCAGGCAATCAGTGGGCGCTTGAAGCGATAGTGAAAAGTGCCGCCATGCGGCAAGATCAGGACCGGTCGGGCGCTGTGCAGCAGCACGTATTCCGGGAAATCAGGCATCAGTCCGGGCAGTGCTTCTGTGGGATCAGGCTGGCCTATAACCACCAGGTCGGCATAGCGTGCCTGCAAAGCCATGCCGCCGCCTGCATCATCATCGACCAGACGCGCTTCAACGGAAGGCAATCTGGTTTCGCCAGTAATTTTATTGAAATTATCGAGTGCGATTTGGGCTGACTGGCGCAATGCGTCAAGATGATGGGTAATCATGGCGTCGTTCGGATTGATGGCGCCGTTATCAAACACGTAACGGGAAATTCCGCTCAGTGCCGCGCCGATCAGATGCGCATGCTCTGCCTGGGCGATCTCGCCTGCCAGCCTTATGCGTGCGTTGACGTGACGCGATTGGTCGACATGCACCAGTATGGTTTTATAAGACATTGCGCAATTCCTCTGTAGAGTTGAAGAGCAGAAGCAAAATGAGTAATGAACTAATTTATATAAGTAAAATACCGTAACCAAAAAGTTATCTGCTGCGCTTATTTTATCCGGAGGTTCGCTGCATGAGTATTCGAAATTTGCGCCACTTGTTTTCACCGAAATCGGTGGTGCTGATCGGCGCAACCGACCGGCCGCATAGCGTTGGTGCCACGGTGCTGTCTAACCTGATTGCCGGCCGCGACCCGCAAACACTGGAAGGCAAGCTCATGGCGGTCAATGCGCATCATGCCCAGTTGCTTGGTTTGCCGGTCTATCCGGATATAGCCAGTTTGCCGTATGTGCCTGAGCTGGCCGTCATCGCTACCGCAGCGGCGAGCGTACCGGGTCTGATTGCCCAGCTGGCAGAAAAGGGTACGCGCGCAGCGGTGGTGCTAACGGCGGGCATGAATGCCGACCGCGGTGATGGCAAAAGCTTTCGGCAGGCGATGTTAGACGCTGCGCGTCCTCAACTGCTGCGCATTCTGGGTCCCAATTGCGTGGGCTTGCTGGTGCCCGGCGCCGAGCTGAATGCCAGCTTCGCTCACACCGACGCGCTGCCCGGAAATATAGCCTTCGTGTCGCAGTCCGGTGCATTGGTTACCGCTGTGCTGGACTGGGCGCGTTCGCGTGGCATTGGTTTTTCGCATTTCATTTCATTGGGCGACGCCGATGACGTGGACTTCGGTGATGTGCTCGATTATCTGGCGACTGATCCCAATACGCATGCCATTCTTTTGTATATCGAAGATATCCGGCAGGCGCGCAAATTCATGTCGGCCGGTCGTGCCGCTGGCCGCAGCAAACCGGTGCTGGTACTGAAAGCGGGACGCGCTCCGGAAGGCGCGCGTGCGGCCGCTTCCCATACGGGCGCACTGGCAGGTTCGGACGCCGTTTATGACACCGCCATTCGCCGTGCCGGCATGTTGCGGGTGTTAACGACGGAAGCCCTGTTCGATGCGGTGGAAACGCTGGCCAGAGCCAAGCCCTTGCACCATGAAGAGCTGATCATTCTCACCAACGGCGGCGGGCCGGGCGTGATGGCAACCGATGCCTTGATTAACAGTGGCGGCAAACTGGCGCACTTGTCTGCCGCTACCATTACAGAGCTGAACGCAGTGTTGCCGGCCAACTGGTCACATGACAATCCGGTAGACATTATTGGTGACGCGCCGGTTGAACGTTATCAGCAAGCGCTGGAAATTTTGCAGCGCTGCGAACCCGGTCGCACCATTTTGTTTATTCATGCGCCGACGGCGATTGTGCCCAGCATCGAAATTGCCACCGCCATTGCGCCGATTGCCTTGCGCTCCGAAACCAATTTGCTGGCCTGCTGGCTGGGTGTGGCAGCGGTGGCGCAGGCGCGGCAATTATTCAGTGACCGTCGCATTGCGCAATTCGACACGCCCGAAGAAGCCATTCTGGCCTTTATGCAGTTGGTGGAATACCGGCGCAATCAGCAGTTGTTGATGCAGGTGCCCGCGATTGACAGCAGCGCATTGCCTGCGCCTGACCGCGTGGCTGCACGCAGCATTGTGCAACAGGTTTTGCAAGACGGCCGCAGCATGCTGACCGAACCTGAAGCCAAAGCCTTGCTGTCAGCCTGGGGCATTCCGGTGGTGGACACGCGGGTGGCGCACTCGCCGCAAGAGGCGGCCGAGCTGGCTGTAAAAATTGGCTTTCCGGTGGCAGTCAAACTGCTGTCGCCGGATGTCAGTCACAAAACCGATGTGGGTGGTGTGGCGCTCGATATCAGCAATAAGGCAGCGGTCGAAGCAGCGGCGCACGCTATGAAGCAGCGGCTGTCTGTGTTGCGACCGGATGCAAGGCTGGAAGGTTTTTCCGTGCAGTCGATGGCGCGCCGCCCGGATGCTTGCGAGTTGATTGTGGGCGTGACGACGGACGCCGTTTTTGGTCCGGTGATTTTGTTTGGTCAGGGCGGCATTGCGGTGGAAGTCATGCAGGACAGCGCGCTGGCACTGCCACCGCTAAATGAAGTATTGGCCCGCGACTTGATCAGCCGCACCCGGGTCTCAAGACTGCTGGCAGGCTATCGCAATAAGCCAGCCGCTGATCTGAATGCGGTATGTCGTTTGCTGATTCAGATCGGGCAGCTGGTGTCGGAGATTCCGGAAATTCTTGAACTCGATATCAATCCGGTGCTGGCAGACGCCAATGGCGTCATCGCACTCGACGCCCGCGTGAAAGTCAAAACGGCAAGCGGCCTGCATGCGCATGACAGGCTGGCGATCCGGCCTTATCCGCAAGAGCTGGAGCAAACGGTGCCGTGGATGGATGCAACTTTGCTGCTGCGCCCGATACGTCCTGAAGACGGCCCGCAGCATCAGCGTTTTTTTGAAGCGCTCGATGCCAGTGATGTGCGCTTTCGCGCCTTTGTGATGATGCGTGAATTGCAGCCTTCGCAGCTGGCCCGTTTAACGCAAATTGATTATGACCGCGAGATGGCTTTTGTCGCCGTCAGAAAATGCGCCGACGGCAGTGAAGAAACCCTGGGTGTGGTGCGTGCCGTTGCCGACCCGGACAATGTGAATGCCGAATTTGCCATCATCATTCGTTCGGATTTGAAAGGCATGGGCCTGGGGCAGATGCTGATGAACAAGCTGGTCGAGTATTTCCGCGCCCGTGGTACCACTCGGATTGTTGGCGAAACCATGCCGGATAATCGGGCGCTTTTGGAATTGGTCAGACATTTTCATTTCACCACCAGCTACGACGCCGAACAGAAAACGGTGGAGTTGACGCTGGCTCTGTGATGCGATTTTCATCGCTGCCATCTGTTGCGCTGAGCACGGTTTAATTCCGCAATCAGCAGGGTGGCATTGTCTTTGCCATGGGCGAAGGCGGACGGACGTTGTCCGGCATGATTTTTTTTCAGTCGGTTGGCGCCTGCCTGACTCAGCAGTTGAACCAGATCGACATCACCCCGCTCAACGGCATAGTGCAGCGGTGTGTTGCCTTCTGCATCAGCCTGATTGATCAGCTCAGGGCTGGCATTGAGCAGCAGACTGACGATCGCATGATCGGCGAACTGCAGTGCCAAGTGCAGGACATTGCGCCCCTGATTATCGACGGCAGCCAGGGCACCCGGATTTTGCGTCAGCCGTTCAATAATTTGCAGATTGTTTTTTGTAATCGCCAGATGCAGTGCTGTCGCGCCTTGCTGATCGGTCTTTTCATCAAGCGCAAAAAAAGACGTCAGATAATCAATTAACGCCAGGTCTGCGCTCAGCACTGCCTTGTGCAAAATATTTTCACCCAGATCATCAACACAATTAGTGTCGGCGCCAAAGCTGATCAAAAGTCGCGCTGTTGCCAAGTCTCCCTTAATACAGGCAACCGCCAGTGGCGTCTGCTGGTAATCATCTCTGGTATCAAGAGGATATTTTCGTTGTAACAGCAGCTGCAAAATATCGACTCTGCCGGTGTGGGCGGCAACTGCCACCGGCGAGACCTGACGCTTAGGTTCTGCGCCCAAACCAGGGAAAGCATCCAGAAAGTTTTTGACTTGATCGATTTCCCCCCGATGAATCCGGGTCAGCAGCGTGTTCACGCGTTTGTTTGCGATTTGTTCCGCGTCGCTTGGTGCGAGGTTTTTTTTTGCCTCAGCGAGCTTGTCCAGATCGCTTGCTGTTCCCTCGATTTTTTGCCTGCCTGATACAGGCTGATTAGGCAGCGTCTCGTCGGCTGACTGCGGTGCGCGAACAATCAGTGATGCTTGCAACTCTGAACCGGCGATGGTGAAGGAATCGCCGGCGACTTCCTGCAATTGCGCGGCCAGCACAAAAGGATCGACTGGCACCAGATTTCGCTTGCAGTCGCCTGCATAGTCAATCACGGTGTTTGTGTTCGGAATCGAACTCTCTTGCAAGAGCGCGCGGCCGCTGGCATGCATGACCACCAGACCGCCGCTCCACAGTGCTTCATCGGCAGCCAGTGTGTCGCGAAATTTGCCGCTTTCACAACTGAGAAAATGGGTGATGCCGTGCCATTCATTGATGAGTTGATAACCATCAGTGTCTTTTAAATCGCCGCGTAAAACATGCAGCAAATCGGTGGCGCTGATCGCGTCCTGAACGGCACGGCCGGACTCCAGAAGATGCTCGCCATTGTCCATAAAGCCATGCATGGAAATGAGGACTTGTGCCGTTGAAGGCAAGTCGTGACTGGCGCGGTAGTAAATGATTTCTTCCAGACTGATATCGCGCGTGCCGTCGCCAATGGTATGCACCACCAGCCCTTTTCTGGCCGCTGCTTCAAGGGTAATTTTCAGCCAGCGGTCACTGGTGTCGGGGCCCAGCACCAGCAATAAATCGGCTTCGGCCTCTGGAGTGGCGGGCTGGCTGTCGCTAATGGCTGACGCACCGTCAACCTGGGCAAGTGGGCGTTGACCGGAGATTCTTTGCATGGCGGACCCGTAAATGACCTGTGCCGAGCGAGCTGTGCTCAGCGGTAATGAGCGGCGGATGACCATTTTTCTGTTACGACTATTGGGCGCATGTTCCGATAATCGCCCGCTATAGGGTCGCAGATGCCCGGCTTGATCGGCCGACTTTGACTTGGGTCAAGGTAATTGCCCTACTGCATACGTAGACTCGGCTGCAAGTTGGCATTGTTGTGTCCGCCTATCGCACGGCCTTTGTTGCCGGATTGAATGCCTGAGCGCTTACAATCCGGCTGACCGGTTTATTCCTCCATTCGCTGAATTTTCTGAACACTTTCTCTTTTGACTAGTCTTGCTCTCTTGCCGATATTCCTGATTGGCCTGTTTGGTGGTGTGCACTGCGTGGGCATGTGCGGCGGCATCGTTGGCGCCTTTTCGGTGGCGTCTCCTGCGCGCCGGCCGTTTCCCATACCGCTCAATGCGGCTTCCCGCGTGCTGGCTGCGGCCGGCGACGGTGGCTTGCGGGTCATGGCTTTTAATGCCGGTCGACTCAGCAGTTACATGATTGCCGGCGCACTGGCGGCAAGTCTGGCCGGCAGCTTGCGCACCCTGACCCAGATTGCCAGCCTGCAGACTGCGGGCTACTGGGCAGCCAACCTGATGCTGATTGCACTTGGTGCTTCGCTGATGAATCTCTGGCACGGCTTGTCGCGCCTGGAAGCGGTGGGCCAGCTGCTGTGGCGTCGCCTGCAGCCTTTAATGAAACATCTGCTGCCGGTGACCACGTTGTGGCAAGCGGCAGCCCTTGGTGGTTTGTGGGGCTGGGTCCCATGCGGCATGGTCTATAGCGTGTTAATGACTGCCATGCTGACCGGTTCAGCCACGCAGGGCGCCTTAGTAATGGGCGCCTTTGGCCTGGGTACCTTGCCGCTGTTGGTCAGCATGGGTTTGCTTGGCACGACACTGCAGCCGCTGCTGAGAAAACCTTTAGTGCGGGTTCTGGCCGGCTCGCTGGTTTTAGCGTTTGGCGTGCTCGGTCTGGTGAGAGTAGCCACCGGCATGTCGCATGGCTGGCTCGATGTCCTCTGCATCAGCCCGGCGGGTTTGTGATGAGTGATTGTTTCCATTGCGGGCTGCCAGTGCCCCCGGGCAGCAACTGGCAAGTCCGGATCGACACGGTGGAGCAGGCCATGTGCTGCCCGGGTTGCGCTGCGGTTGCGCAAACCATCGTCGACAACCATCTGGAGAGTTATTACCGCGAGCGTAGTAATTTTTCCGGCCGCCTGCCTGAAATCGTGCCGCAAGCCTTGCAACTCTACGACAGCCCCGAGCAAGTGGCGCGCTTTGCGACTGATGCGGTTGATCAGGCAGAGGCCAGCTTGTCGGTGGAAGGCATACGTTGCGCCGCCTGTGTGTGGCTGATTGAAAAACGCTTGTGGCAAGTGCCGGGCTTGCATGCTGCGCATCTGAATGTGGCGACCGAAAAATTGCAGGTGTCATGGGACCCCGCTCTGTGCAAGCCCAGCGATATTTTGCAAGCGGTGCGCGATGTCGGCTATGTCGCTTATCCGTTTGATCCGGTGCAGCATGGCGAGCAGTTGCGCAAAAGTGCGCGCACTTTATTTCGCCAGTTGTTTATTGCCGGCCTGTCGATGATGCAGGTGATGATGTACGCCGTGCCGGTGTATCTGGCACAGGATGGCACGATGGAGCCGGCAATGGAGCAGCTGATGCGCTGGGCCAGCCTGTTGCTGACTTTGCCGGCGGTGGTGTATTCGGCGCGGCCATTTTTTATTGGTGCGTGGCGCGACATCCGTCAGGGCGCGCCCGGCATGGATGTGCCGGTGGCGCTTGGCGTCGGCGCCGGATTTTTAGGCAGTGTGGTGGCAACGGTGCGCAATAGTGGTGACGTGTATTTTGATTCCGTCACCATGTTTATTTTTCTGCTGTTGTGCAGCCGCTATCTGGAATTGCTGGCCCGTCGCAAAGCCGCCGGTGCCCTGGAAACCATGCAGCATGCGTTGCCGGATTCGGCGCAGCTGTTGAAAAATTATCCGGCCAGCCGCGAAACGACGCTGGTCGCGGCAGCACAATTGCAAAGCGGCGACGTGATTCAAATCAAGCCGGGCGAGGCGATTGCAGCCGATGGTCTGATCATTGAAGGCGATACCAGCGTCGATCTGTCTTTGCTGACCGGCGAGAGCCAGCCGCAAGTAAAGCGTTGTGGCGAGCTGCTCACAGGCGGCGCCATCAATGCCAGCCAGACGGTGCTGCTGCGGGTCGACAAACCGGCCCGTGACAGTACCTTGTCGGCGCTGATTCGACTGATCGAGCGGGCAGGGCAGGGCAAACCGAGCATTGCGCAATGGGCCGATCAGGTCGCGGCCTGGTTTGTTGCCGTGCTGCTACTGTTTGCGCTGGCCGTGTTCGCATTCTGGAGTTGGCATGATGCCGCGCGCGCCTGGCCGATTGCGGTGGCAGTGCTGGTGGTGTCTTGCCCTTGCGCGTTGTCGCTGGCTACCCCGTCTGCCTTAGCCGCTGCCACCGACCGCCTGTTGCGGCAAGGTGTGCTGATCGTGCAGCCGCATGTACTGGAAACCCTGCATCGCGCCACCCACATCGTATTTGACAAGACCGGCACCCTGACTGAAGGCCGGCCGCAATTGCAGCAGCTAACGCTACTGGGTGAACTTGATCGTGAACAGGCATGGCAACTGGCCGCCGCGCTGGAGTCTGCCAGTGCGCATCCTTTGTCGCGTGCGCTGACGAGGGCAGCTGGTGAATCTGCTCTGCCTGCACTGCAGCTTGAACAAATCGAGACGGTCAATGGTCAGGGCTTGCAGGGGCGGCTGAATGGACAAGCTGTGCGCATAGGCAGTGCAGAGTTTGTCGCGCAGTTAGTGGGCAGTGCGCCGCCCGCTGCGCATGTTGCGGGTGTGACTGCCGTCTATCTGGGCAGTGAGCGCGGCTGGCTGGCACGGTTTGATCTGGCTGATGCCATCAAGAGCGATGCGCAACAGACTGTGGATTATTTCAGGTCGCGTGGCAAAAAAGTGATTTTGCTGTCGGGCGATACGCAGGCGATAGCCGACGAAGTTGCCCATGCACTGGGTATGGACGGCGCCCATGGCGCCGCCCTGCCGGCGCAGAAAATGGCCTTCGTTCAGGCTCTGCAGCAGCAGGGCGCGGTGGTGGCGATGGTGGGTGACGGCATCAACGACGCCGCTGTCTTGCGCGCAGCCGATGTGTCCTTTGCCATGGGTTCGGGGGCAGCGCTGGCACAATCGCATGCTGATACGGTGTTGTTGTCGGGGCATTTGTCGGGCTTACTCGATACTGCACGCGCAGCCCAAAAAACCATGCGCGTGATCCGGCAAAACCTGCTGTGGGCGACGCTCTACAATCTGCTCGCTATTCCGGCGGCGGCGCTCGGCATGCTCAGCCCCTGGATGGCCGGGGTTGGCATGTCGGCCAGTTCGGCGCTGGTGGTGCTCAACGCCTTGCGGCTGGCGCGTTTACCAAAGAATCGAGCGTAATTCATGGAAGCCTTGTATCTGTTGATCCCGCTCTCTGTGGCCGTGGTGTTTGTCGCGATCTGGATCTTTTTCAGGGCCTCGGACAGCGGGCAGTTCGATGACCTGGTCGGTCCCGGCATGCGCATTTTGCAAGATGACGACAGTGTGCAGTCTGAAATAAGCAGTTCGAATAAAAAAGATAATTTGCGACATCCGGACTAATTTGACTCAGGTCAAGGAATTTTACCGTTTAGAAACGTACCCTGCCTCTCATTATCATTGTTGTAAACAGGGGGAGTTTCGTGGCGTCAGCACTCAACTACAACTACAAGGTCGTTAAGCAATTTGCGATAGCGACCGTCGTCTGGGGCGTGGTAGGCATGCTGGTGGGGGTGATCATCGCCGCCCAACTAGCCTGGCCTGCACTGAATTTTGATACTGCCTGGTTGACCTATGGCCGCTTGCGACCATTGCATACCAATGCGGTAATTTTTGCTTTTGGTGGGTGCGCGCTGTTTGCGACTTCCTACTATGTGGTGCAACGTACCTGTCAGGTCAGGCTGTTCTCGGACACCCTGGCCTCGATTACTTTCTGGGGCTGGCAACTGGTCATTGTTGCTGCTGCCATCTCGCTGCCACTCGGTTTCACGCAAGGCAAAGAGTACGCCGAACTGGAATGGCCGATTGACTTGCTGATCGCCGTGGTCTGGGTGTCCTACGCGGTGGTGTTCTTCGGCACGCTGATCAAGCGAAAAACCTCACACATTTATGTGGCGAACTGGTTTTTCGGCGCCTTCATTCTGACGGTTGCGATTCTGCATATTGTTAACTCGGCAGCGATGCCAGCCACACTGACCAAGTCCTACTCCGCTTATACCGGTGTGCAGGATGCGATGATTCAGTGGTGGTACGGCCATAACGCAGTCGGATTTTTCCTGACCGCGGGTTTTCTGGGCATGATGTATTACTTCATTCCCAAGCAGGCCGAGCGTCCGGTGTTTTCCTATCGCCTGTCCATTGTTCACTTCTGGGCGCTGATTTTTACCTACATGTGGGCCGGCCCGCATCACCTGCATTACACCGCGCTGCCTGACTGGGCACAATCGGTTGGTATGGTGTTCTCGCTGATTCTGCTGGCACCTAGCTGGGGCGGCATGATCAACGGCATCATGACCTTGTCCGGCGCCTGGCACAAACTGCGCAGCGATCCGATTCTGAAGTTCCTGGTGGTGTCCCTGTCTTTCTACGGCATGTCGACCTTTGAAGGTCCGATGATGTCGATCAAGACCGTCAATGCCTTGTCTCACTACACCGACTGGACCGTTGGTCATGTGCACTCGGGTGCTTTGGGCTGGGTTGGTTTTATCACCATGGGTTCGATCTATTACCTGATCCCGCGTTTGTCCGGCAAGAAGG
The DNA here is from genome assembly GCA_947451925.1 of Burkholderiales bacterium. Classification (GTDB taxonomy): domain Bacteria; phylum Pseudomonadota; class Gammaproteobacteria; order Burkholderiales; family Burkholderiaceae_D; genus Pernthalerella. Next base: position 12,337 of record CANGAW010000003.1, read on the forward strand.
CGATGTGGAGTACGCAATTGATTGAATGGCACTTCTGGGTCGCGACAATCGGTGTGGTGCTGTATATCGCTTCGATGTGGATTGCCGGCGTGATGCAGGGTCTGATGTGGCGCGCAGTCAACGGTGACGGCACCCTGACCTACAGCTTCGTTGAAGGCGTCAAGGCGACCTTCCCGTATTACGTCATTCGCGTAAGCGGTGGCGCACTGTACCTGGCGGGCATGCTGATGATGGCCTTTAATGTGTTCAAGACCGTGCAGGGCGGGCAGGCAGTTGATGCACGCATCGCTTCACCGTCCGTCGCACACGTTTAATCAGGGAGCCATCGTGAAATTTACCCATGAATCAATTGAGAAAAAGCCCTGGCTGCTGATGGTTTTGGTCTTGCTGGTGGTGAGTGTCGGCGGTCTGGTTGAAATTCTGCCGCTGTTCTTTCAAAAGTCCACGACTGAGGCGGTAGCGGGTTTGAAGCCTTACAGCCCGCTGCGTCTGACAGGCCGCGATATTTATGTGCGTGAAGGCTGCTACAACTGCCATTCGCAAATGATCCGGCCTTTCCGTGCCGAGACTGAGCGCTATGGCCATTACTCGGTCGCTGGTGAATTCGTCTACGACCGTCCGTTCCAGTGGGGCTCCAAGCGCACCGGTCCGGATCTGGCCCGCGTTGGCGGCCGATACAGTGATGACTGGCACCGTGCCCACTTGAATAATCCGCGTGATCTGGTGCCGGAGTCGAACATGCCGGCCTATCCATGGCTGGCAGCGACCAAACTGAATCCTCAGGACATCGTACCCAAGCTCACCGCATTAAAGCGTCTGGGTGACCCGTATACCGATGAAGAGATCAAGGCCGCGCCTGAGCAATTAGTCGGCAAGACCGAGCAAGACGCATTGATCGCTTACCTGCAAGGCATGGGTATACAGATCAAGGCAAGGAGATAAGCATGGACTTCATTAATCTTGTTTCTGACATGCGCAGTATCGTCACATTAATCAGTATGGCGACCTTTATCGGCATCGTGCTGTGGGCTTACAGCTCGCGTCGCACCAGCGACTTTGAGGAAGCAGCACGTTTGCCTTTCGCCGATGAAGAAGACTTGAACAAAACAGAAGGAGAGCCGCGTCATGGCTGATTTCACCAGCGGGTTCTGGAGTATTTACATTACGGTTTTGACGGTGCTGGGTATTGCCGGCTGCGCGTTGCTGCTGTGGTCGCAGTCCACAGTCAAAATTGACATCCCTGAAAACGGCGAAGCTGAAACTACCGGTCACGTCTGGGACGAAGGTTTGTCCGAGCTGAACAACCCGATGCCGCGCTGGTGGATGTGGTTGTTCTATATCACCATCGTTTTCGGTGTGATCTATCTGGCCCTGTATCCGGGTCTGGGTACATACGCAGGCAAATTGGGCTGGACCTCGCATAACGAATATGAGGCCGAGATCAAGTTGGCAGATGCCGAGTATGGCCCGCTGTTTGAAAAGTTCGAAAAGACGGATTTGAAAGTTCTGGCGGCTGATCCGCAAGCGCATGCCATTGGCGAGCGTTTGTTCCTGACCTATTGTTCGCAATGTCACGGATCGGATGCCCGTGGGAACAAGGGCTATCCGAATCTGACCGACAAAGACTGGTTGCATGGCGGTGAGCCATCGGTGATTGAAGCGACCTTGCTGAAGGGCCGCAATGGCGTAATGCCACCTATGGCAGCCGCTGTCGGCAGTGCGAAAGATGTCGAGAACGTAGCGCATTACGTCCGTAGTTTGTCCGGCTCGAATGCAGACCCGATCAAGGCCGCGTTTGGCAAAGAAAAATTTGCTGCCTGCGCTGCCTGCCATGGTGCTGATGGCAAAGGTAATCAGGCCATTGGTGCACCTAACCTGTCAGACAAAACCTGGCTCTATGGTGGCAGTATCGCCACCATTACAGAGACCATCAATGGTGGCCGCAATAATGTGATGCCGGCATTCCAGGAATTTCTGGGCGACGCCAAAGTGCATTTGCTGGCTGCTTATGTCTGGGGCATGTCGAATGCCGCAGCGGAGTCTAAATAGGAACTCAGATGGACAAGGCTTCACCGCAGGTTGCCGTGATCAAGATGTATGCCGCGCGCGAGGAAATTTATCCGCGCGAGGCGAAAGGACGATACGCCAGCGTGCGCTGGCTGTTCGTCTGGCTCACGCAACTGGTCTTTTATGGACTGCCCTGGATGAACTGGAACGGCCGTCAGGCCGTTCTGTTCGACCTGGCCGCTCGTAAGTTTTATATCTTCGGCATTGTCCTGTGGCCGCAGGATTTTATTTATCTGGCAGCGCTGCTGATCATTTGCGCGTATTCGCTGTTTTTGTTTACCGCCATCTTCGGCCGGGTCTGGTGCGGCTTTGCTTGTCCGCAAACGGTGTACACCGAAATTTTCATGTGGGTCGAGCGTCAGATTGAGGGCTCGCGCAGTGCGCGCATGCGTCTCGACAGACAAGCAGCCTCATTGGGGAAACTCTCCCGCAAAACTGCCAAGCACCTGGTCTGGGCGGCGATTGCCTTGTGGACCGGGTTTAGTTTTGTCGGTTACTTCACGCCTATCCATGTCCTGTCAGCCGAAGTCATGGCGCTGACTTTAGGTTCGTGGGAATGGTTCTGGGTGCTGTTCTATTCGTTCGCCACTTACGGCAATGCAGGCTGGATGCGCGAACAAGTTTGCAAATACATGTGTCCTTATGCACGCTTTCAGAGCGCCATGTTCGACAAGGACAGCCTGATCGTCACCTACGACACCGAACGTGGCGAGCCGCGTGGCGCACGCAATAAAAACGATGCGGAAAACAGCAAGGCTCTGGGTGACTGTATTGATTGCTCGATGTGCGTGCAGGTCTGTCCGACCGGCATTGATATTCGCAATGGCTTGCAATATGAATGTATTGGTTGCGCCGCCTGCGTGGATGCCTGCAACAGCGTGATGGATAAAGTGGGTTCGCCGCGTGGACTGGTACGTTTTTCTACCGAGTACGCAATGAAAAACCGTTGGTCGCCGGCGCAGATGCTGCGTCATGCGTTGCGCCCGCGGGTTCTGATTTACAGCGCCGTGCTGTTGATGATTGTGTCCGTATTTTTCGGCACCTTGTTTAACCGCACACCGCTAAAACTGGACGTGATACGTGACCGCGGTGCGATGGGCCGCGAAGTTGAAAATGACATGATCGAAAACGTGTATCGGCTGCAGATCATGAACACGGCCGAAACGCCGCACCGTTATCGTATCGATGTCTCGGGTATTGATGGCATTCATCTGGAAACGGCACCCGTGGTTGCGCTCGATGCCACGCAGTCGCTTGCGGTGCCAGTCAGAGTGCGGCTTCCACAGGGGCAGGGCAACAAGGGCTCCAATAAAATCTGGTTCAGTCTGAAAGCAGTTGATCAGGATGGTTTGGAAGTGAAAGAAAAAGCCGTCTTTTTTGTGCCGCGCTAGTCGATTTAACAGGAAAAAAACATGCAAGTCGCCAGTGTGATTCCAACGCATTCTGCACCATGGTACCGGCATCGCTGGCCCTGGCTTTTGATGGCCGGGCCTTTGATAGTCGTCATTGCCGGCACCATCACGATGTGGATTTCCTTTGCCGGCGCTGATGCGCTGGTGGTGGATGATTACTACAAACAGGGCAAGGCCATTAATCAGGATTTGCGCCGCGAGCGTGTGGCAGCAAATCTCAATTTGAGTCTGGCTTTGCGTTTTGATCCGGCGGCGGGCCGCCTGAGCGGGGCAGTGCAAGGCAAGCCCGGCAGTAAAAATCTCAACTTGCTGCTGGTGCATCCGACCATGCCGTCCAAAGATATGAAGATGGCGGTGACTTTGGATGAAAACGGCAGCTTCAGCTTGCCGCTGCCGCTTTTGGAACGGGCGCACTGGCAGGTAGAGTTGGAAGATGCAAACCGGCAGTGGCGCTTGCATGGCGACTGGCACTGGCCACAACAAAAAAATATAGACATTCAGTCCGTGCAGAACGCGGCCTAGGATGCGATCTCTGGAGACGGACCCATGTTGAAACTGGCAATGCTGATTTTGTGGCCCTCATTTTTAGTGGCTATCGTTGCCGAGGGATTTTTTTTCTCGCTGTTTGATCCGGCCGATTTGCTGTTAGTCGGGGGCTTCGTGGATGTACCCGCTATCGCCATTTATACGGTGGGATTCTTTTTCTTCTGGAGCTTCGGCGCACTGGCAGCGATGCTGAGTCTCTACCTGTACCGGGATGATGACTTTCAGCCGCCGTTCTGAATTTAATCGCAGGATTCCGTGCCCGCTGCCATCGCTTTCAATCTGACTGGATCGAGCATTTCGATTTCACGATTGGCAACCCGAAGCAAGCCGTTCTTTTTAAAGCGCGACAGCAAACGGCTGATGGATTCAATCGTCAGCCCCAGATAGTTGCCGATTTCTTCGCGCGACATGCGTAGCTGAAAATTGTAAGGCGCATAGCCGCGTGCTGCATAGCGCGAAGCCAGATTGACCAAAAATGCGGCGAAGCGCTGTTCGGCACGCATGGTGCCGAGCAATAACATCACGTCTTGTTCGCGGGTGATTTCCTGGCTCATCATCCGGTGAAAATGATGCAGTAAGGTTGGCATGTGACCGAATAATTCTTCCAGCCGCAGATAAGGAATTTCGCAGACTTCACTGTCTTCCAGCGCGATCGCATCGCATCGATGTTGTTCGCTGCCGATCGCATCCATGCCCAGTAACTCGCCCGCCATCTGAAAGCCGGTGATTTGTTCTTCGCCATTGGGGCTCAACTGAAATGTCTTGAAATGCCCCAGCCGAATTGCGTACAAATTGGTGAAGGGCTCGTCGGAACGGAACAGCAAACTATGTTTCGGAATCTTGCGGCGGCGACCAATGATCTGGTCGAGTTTTTTCATATCCGGTTCGCCGAGTCCCATTGGCAGACAAAGGTGGTGCATGGTGCAAGCAGAGCAGCTTGCACGCAATTGATCGATATTGATCGAAGGAAGTAGCTTATTTAAGCCGGATTCGCTCATGAGCAAGTGTGCCAGGTTGGATCGTAAGTCCGGAATTTACCTGATTCGGAGCGCAAATGGGAAATGCCGCATATTTTATGTGACTATTTAGTTATTTAATTTGTATTTATTTATATGCCGGGTCGCTTGTTCTTTGTTTTCGATTCAGTGATTTGGGCGAAATTGTCTGGCAATGTAAATATTTTGAAGGATTTTAAATCAATGAAATTGGCTTGAACATGCTATTGGCTGAGGACGGTAATTTCTTCGACATGCTTTATTGCTATTGTCAGCCATTGATGTCCGGGCACTTTTGAGCGGGTGATTTTCGACAAGGATTGCTAAAGGCGCTGGGTCCTGATTTTCATCGGGACGACGGTAGTGGTTGAGGTGCTATCAATATTTCTACCGTCATCATTTGCATGTGATGAAGCTGCGTGGGCGGACTGCATGCAGTCCGAAATACCCACTACGCTCCCGGCGCAGACCGGGATCCAGCGTCTTTCATTGAACTTCAGTCTTGCCCACAAAATTTAGTAGTGGAGGCACACTGCAACTCAACAATTTTATTCCACCACTTCGTAAGGCAAGCCCACATAATTTTCTGCAATCGTGGTGCGTCCGGCGACCGAGCTGGTGTAGTAATCGAGTTCGGCTTCCTGGATGCGCTGATTGAAGGGATCGTCAGAAAATTTATGCAGAATCGATGTCATCCACCAGGAGAAGCGTTCCGCTTTCCAGATGCGACGCAGGCAAATCTCGGAATATTTTGTCAGCAGGTCGAGCCGGCCTTCCTTGTAACGCTTGCGCATGATGTGATAAAGCGTATACACATCGCTGGCTGCCAGATTCAAGCCTTTGGCGCCGGTCGGCGGCACAATATGCGCGGCATCACCAACCAGATACATGCGGCCGAACTGCATCGGTTCAGCGACGAAGCTGCGCAGCGGGGCAATGCTTTTTTCAATCGAGTCGCCAGTGACCAGACTGCTGGCGGTGTGCGCTGGCAGGCGCAGTCGCAACTCATCCCAGAAGCGTTGATCCGACCATTCCTCCACTTTTTCATCCAGACTGCATTGCACGTAATAGCGCGACATCATGTCCGAGCGCATGCTGCACAACGCGAAGCCGCGTTCATGATTGGCGTAGATCAGTTCATGCGACACCGGCGGCGTGCGCGACAATACGCCAAGCCAGCCGAAAGGATAGACCCGCTCGAATAATTTGATGGCGTCAGTCGGAACCGACTTGCGCGCCACACCATGAAAGCCATCGCAGCCGGCAATGTATTCACATTCAATGGTGTGCAACTGGCCGTCTTTTTTATACGTGACGCTGGGCTTGTCGCTGTAAAAATCATGCGGTGTGACGTCATCGGCGTCATAAATGGTCAGCCCACCCGACTCGCTGCGCGCTTGCATCAAATCTTTGGTGACTTCGGTCTGGCCATACACCATCACGCTTTTGCCGCCGGTCAGTCCCTTGACATCAATCCGCTCTTCGCGTCCCAGAAACGACAAGGCAAAGCCATCATGCACATGGCCCTCGCGATCCATGCGATCACCAACCTGCGCTTCGCGCATCAGGTTTTGCGTGCCTTCTTCCAGCACACCGGCGCGGATGCGGCTCAACACATAGTCGGGCGATTTGGCTTCGATGATGATGTTGTCTATGCCTTGTAGTTCCAGTAGCCGCCCTAGCAATAAGCCGGAAGGGCCGGCGCCGATGATGGCGACTTGGGTTTTCATGTTCTGGTCTCCTCTGCGCTTTTTAAAAGCGGATATTAGTTTGAAGGAGCGATCATCGGCTTCATTGCATAGGATTGGAATAGACTTTAAAAATAAAAACTTGTACATTTCGAGGAATTTTTATTAAGTTCGGGCTTTCATGGCAAATCGAAAGGCAAGACAATCGACGATTCCTGTTTTTCAGTTATATGGGGAAGAGCAGCGCTGGCTAACGCCCGATCTGGTGCATTGCGAATCTATCGCCGCACGCAGTCGCTTGCATAATTGGGAGATTAAGCCGCATCGGCACTACGGCTTATTTCAGCTCTTGTGGCTGGAACAAGGCGTGGCCAGTCTTGAACTCGATGGTCAGTCGGGCGCGCTTGCCGCAGGGTCGGTGTTACTGCTGCCCCAGCAATGCATTCACGGCTTTCGCTTTTCTCCGGATGCAGAAGGGCAGGTCATTACGCTGGCCTATTCATTTTTTGAACGCCTTGGCGACGGCCTTGGCCAGGAATTTACCGCCATTCCCGGACCTTTGATTTGTCAGCCAGCCGCAGGCGCTCAGCAGTTGCTGCTGAGTGCCACCTTGCGCGCGCTGGTTCAGGAATATCGCGGCACAGCCCGTCACCGCCGGGTCTTGCTGGAATCTTTATTGGCTAGTCTTCTGGTCTGGCTGATCAGACACAGCGGGGCATTTACTGCGCGCCCGGTGGATGAGTCGAGCCGGGCGAGGAAGCATCTGGCCCGGTTTGGCGAATTGGTCGAAGCCGATTTCACGGGACATCACGGGCTTGATTATTACGCCGGCAAACTCGGCATCAGTGCCGCGCATCTCAATGCCTTGTGCCGTCAATTCGCCAGCGGCTCGGCACTGGATTTGATTCACGCCCGTCTGACCCTCGAAGCCAAACGTCAACTGGTGTATACCTCGATGACCATACGCGGTATATCGGATGCGCTGGGCTTTTCCGATCCCGCCTATTTCACCCGGTTTTTTAAACGTCAGACGCAATCGCCACCCAAAGCCTTTCGGCTCAGGGCGCGCGATTTAATGCAGGAAAGTCAGGAATAAATGCAGAGTCGGTACTGCCGTCGCTCAGGGCAATAATACCGACAGCTCGGAGGCCGCATTGAGCAAGGCGGGTAAAAAGTTTTGCTCAAGTTTGGCGCGATTGACGCGGGCAGATTGCGCGCCAATATTCAAGGCCGCGACAGTGGCGCCGCTGGCGCCGCGCACCGGCACGGCAATGGAAGACAGGCCAATTTCGAGTTCTTCTTCAACCACTGCATAGCCGTTTTGTCGCACGCCGATCAGCACCTCGCGCAATGCTTCTTCGGATACCAGGGTGCGATCAGTAAATGCACGCAAGGACACCTTGGCAAAATAGGCTTGCAACTCATCTTCAGACATTGCCGCCAGCATCACGCGTCCGAGCGAGGTGCAGTAGGCTGGCAGGCGACTGCCGGCATTGAGCGACACCGACATCACGCGTGAGGTGGCTGAGCGGGACACGTAAAGCACTTCGGTGTCGTCGAGAACGGCCAGCGAACAGGATTCGTTCAACATCCGGCTGACCTGGTTCAGGCAAGGCTGGGCAGCGATGGTGAGGGGCGTTGACGACAGATAGGAGTAGCCTAGGGTCAGAATTTTCGGCGTCAGGAAAAAATTGTTGGCTTCAGAATCGGCATAGCCCAACTGCTTCAGGGTATACAGACAGCGCCTGACTGCTGCGCGGGGAATGCCGGTTTTATGACTGATCTGGGCGATCGTCATGGCGCGGCGCTGATCGCTGAATGCCTTGACCACCGCTAAGCCTCGAGCCAGCGAGGTCATGAAGCTGGGGTCAGTCAGCTGATCGATTTCTTCGGCGATGGTTAAAGCGCGTGGTGGAATGTCTTTGATCTGGTTAGCCGGCAATGCTTCATGCGCTGGTTGCTCCGGGGTGGTCTGGTCGAACGAGTGGGACGAAATGTTGTGCATGGTCAGTTCACTCAAGTGAGGGGGTCGATCAAACAAGCTTGGATGTTGTCGTATTGCCCCCTCTATAAGCGGGGTTGACAGGAGCGTTACTCTAGCGGAACGTCATGCTGATTTGATAATGATTGTTCTCAACGTGTATGTTTCTCTTCGGAAGTTTTCCGATTTTTAAATGTTGTTGCTTAATGGCGACAACAAACATATTTGGTCAAAAATAGCAGTTCGTCTATCGAACACAATTTGAGTTCGTTATATTGGCAGCTGGCAATTCCGTCGTTAGACTCAACGAATGGTTCTATTAACAGATTAATGTTCGCTTATCGAACATATAGAGCGGCAAGCCTGATTGTACACAGCGCTTGTGCTTCACTTAAAGGGGCAAGATTTTGGTCGATAAAATAAGCCCGTCTCTGGCGGCCGCGGTTGCCGACATCCGGGATGGCGCCACCGTCATGATCGGCGGCTTTGGTAACGCCGGCATGCCCAAAGAATTGATTGATGCCCTGATTGCTCAGGGTGCAGGCGATCTGACTATCGTCAATAACAATGCGGGCAATGGCGACACCGGTCTGGCGGCGTTGCTGGCAGCAGGACGGGTGCGAAAGATTATTTGTTCTTTTCCGCGGCAAGCCGACTCCCACGTTTTTGATGCGCTGTACCGTGCCGGAAAACTGGAGCTGGAACTGACGCCCCAGGGCAATCTGGCTGAACGGATTCGTGCTGCCGGTGCTGGCATTGGCGGATTTTTCTCCCCCACCGGCTACGGCACTTTGCTCGCAGCCGGCAAGGAGACGCGTTTGATTGATGGCCGCCACTACGTGCTGGAGTCGCCAATACATGCCGACTTCGCATTGATCAAGGCCTTGAAGGGCGACCGATGGGGCAATCTGGTGTACCGGAAAGCGGCGCGCAATTTCGGCCCTATCATGGCGATGGCGGCCAAATGCACCATTGCACAGGTGAGTGAAGTGGTGCCACTGGGTGAGCTTGATCCCGAAGTGATTGTCACACCGGGCATTTTTGTTCAGCGCGTGGTGCAAACCGGAAAGGCCAGTTCATGAAACGTTTTACCCGCGATGAAATCGCGCAGCGCGTCGCACGCGATATCCCTGAAGGCGCTTATGTAAATCTGGGCATAGGCCTGCCAACCATGGTGGCCAACCACCTTGACCCTTCGCGTGAAATTTTTCTGCATAGCGAAAATGGCCTGCTTGGCATGGGGCCGGCACCGGCACCGGGCGAAGAAGATGAAGACCTGATTAATGCCGGCAAACAGCCGGTGACCTTACTTACTGGTGGCGCCTATTTTCATCACGGAGACTCGTTTGCGATGATGCGCGGCGGTCACCTGGATATTTGCGTGCTGGGTGCGTTTCAGGTGTCTGCCGGCGGTGACCTGGCGAACTGGCACACGGGCGCGCCCGACGCGATCCCGGCAGTCGGTGGGGCGATGGATCTGGCCATTGGCGCCAAGAGTGTGTTTGTGATGATGGAACACCAAACCAAGACTGGTGAGAGCAAAATCGTTCAGCAATGCAGCTACCCCTTAACCGGCATTGGCTGCGTCAACCGTATCTATACCGACTTGGCTGTGCTGGATGTCACAGCACAAGGTTTGGTGGTGCGCGAGATGGCCGCAGGCCTCTCCTTCGACGAACTGCAAACCCTGACTGGCGTGCCCTTGCTGGCACAGTGAATTTTCTCTGAATCTCTGAACAACAGGACGACAGGATTTTTATGATTGATGCTTTTATTTGTGACGCAATCCGTACCCCGATTGGTCGTTTTGGTGGTGCCCTGAAAAATGTGCGGGCTGATGATCTGGGTGCGGTGCCTTTGCGCGCCCTGATGGAACGTAATCCACAAGTGGACTGGTCGGCGGTGGCCGAAGTGCTGTATGGCTGTGCCAATCAGGCCGGTGAAGACAATCGCAATGTGGCCCGGATGTCTTTATTGCTGGCGGGTCTGCCGCAGGAAATCGGCGGCGGCACTATTAACCGTTTGTGCGGCTCCGGCATGGATGCGGTGGGCACGGCGGCCCGTGCGATCAAGGCTGGCGAAGCCGGTCTGATGATTGCCGGTGGCGTTGAATCGATGACCCGCGCCCCTTTCGTGATGGGCAAGGCCGACAGCGCGTTTTCACGCAACGCGCAGATTTTTGACACCACCATAGGCTGGCGTTTTATCAATCCATTGATGAAGGCGCAATACGGTGTGGACTCCATGCCGGAAACAGCAGAGAACGTCGCAACCGACTACGGGATCAGCCGTGCCGATCAGGATCTGTTTGCCGTTGCCAGTCAAAACAAAGCCGCTGCGGCACAAGCCGCCGGCATCCTCGCGCAAGAAATCGTGCCGGTCGTGATTGCACAAAAAAAAGGCGATCCGATTACGGTCAGTGATGACGAGCATCCGCGTGTCACCAGTGTCGACGCACTAGCCAAATTAAAAGGCGTGGTGCGGCCGGATGGCAGCGTTACTGCCGGTAATGCTTCCGGTGTGAACGACGGCGCCTGCGCGCTGCTCATTGCCAGTGGCGAGATGGCAGCCAAACAGGGTTTGACGCCAAAGGCCCGAATCGTCGGCATGGCAACCGCCGGCGTCGCACCACGGGTGATGGGTATCGGCCCTGCACCGGCTACGCAAAAATTATTGCAGCAGACTGGCCTGACGATGGATCAGATGGATGTGATCGAACTCAATGAAGCCTTTGCTGCACAAGGTCTGGCCGTGTTGCGCACACTGGGCGTGGCCGACAATGATCCGCGCGTAAACCCTAACGGTGGCGCGATTGCTCTTGGTCATCCCTTGGGCATGAGCGGTGCGCGGCTGATCACCACCGCCATGTATCAGTTGCACCGCACAGGCGGGCGTTATGCGCTGTGCACCATGTGCATAGGCGTAGGCCAGGGTATTGCGTTAATTATTGAGCGCGTCTAAACATTGCCCGGGAAAGAAAAATTCATGTCGCTCCTTACGCCCTTCCGCAAACCGGCTGCAGGCAGTCAGCCTGACTACCTGTCACCGGCTTACTCCTCAACCGTCAAACGCTCGCCTTCTCAATCTTTAATTTTGCTGCCGCAATCACTGTCAGAAATGACCGGCCCGGTATTCGGGCAGGAGCTTGTTGGCGCAAGCGATCATGATCTGACTGTTCAGCATGCGGGCGAGCCTATTGGCGAGCGCATCATTGTTGCCGGTCGTGTACTCGACGAAGATGGCCGGCCGGTGCCGCATACGCTGGTGGAAATCTGGCAGGCAAATGCCGCCGGACGTTACCAGCACAAAAACGACCATCATGACGCGCCGCTTGATCCCAACTTTACCGGCGCTGGCCGGACGATGACGGATGCCAACGGCAACTACCGTTTTCTGACCATTCGCCCCGGTGCTTATCCGTGGCGCAACCACGCCAATGCCTGGCGACCTGCGCACATTCATTTTTCTTTGTTTGGTCACGCCTTTGCCACGCGGCTGGTGACGCAAATGTATTTTCCCGGCGACCCCTTGCTGGCCTTCGATCCTATCTACAACTGTGTACCTGACGAAAAAGCACGGCAGCGCATGATTTCGCAATTCGAGCTGTCCCTGACTGAGCCAGAATACGCACTTGGCTTTCGTTTTGATATCGTGCTGCGCGGCCGTCATGCCACGCCTATGGAGTCCTGATATGTCTGAAGCTGTGTTGCTGGGCGCTACTCCGTCCCAAACCGTGGGTCCGTATTTGCACATTGGCCTGACTGACCCGATTGGGCTCAACATCACCGAGCTAGCGCCTGCCGGTGTGGCTGGAGAGCGCATTGTTCTGCAAGGTCAGCTGATCGATGCCGATGGGCTGCCCGTACCGGATGGCATGATCGAAATCTGGCAGGCAAATTCGCATGGCAAATATGCGCACCCGGATGATGTGCGCAACTTGCCGCTGGATGCAGGCTTTGCCGGCTTTGGCCGCACGCCGACTGACGCAGAAGGGCGCTTTCGTTTTGCCACCATCAAGCCGGGCCCGGTGCCTGACATGCAGGGGCGGCTGCAGGCGCCGCACATCATGGTGAATATTTTTGCTCGCGGACTGATCAAACAATTAGTCAGTCGTGTCTATTTTGAAGGGGATGAACTTGCTGCCGATCCGGTACTGCAGCAAGTGCCGGCAGAGCGCCGTTCAACCCTGATTGCAAGCAAAGTGGCCGCTGAGCCCGCCAGTTTTTCCTGGCGCATTGTGCTCAATGGCAGTGTCGGTGAAACGGTCTTCTTTGACCTATGATGACCCGCTCCCGCCTGACTGCCGCCATGTTTTCCACCGCAGGTCTGGAACAGGTATTTTCCAGTCAAAATACGGTCGCCCGCATGCTTGATGTCGAGGCCGCCTTGGCGCGTGCCACGGCAAAGGAAGGCTTGATTGCGCAGCAGGTGGTGGCGCCCATTGTTGCATGTTGCGATGTAATGCAAATCGATTTGCCCGCACTGGCGCAGGCCGCAGGTCCCGCTGGCAATCTGGCCATTCCGCTGGTGAAGCAACTTACTGCGCTGGTGGCCCGCAGCGATCCTGAGGCTGCCAAATATGTGCATTGGGGAGCGACCAGTCAGGATGTAATCGACACCGGGCTGATATTGCAACTGCGCGAAGCGCTGGATCTGATCGTGGTTGAGCTGGCTGAATTTGCCGACATCCTGGCTGGCCTGGCACTCCATCATCGCAACACGCCCATGATTGCGCGCACCTGGATGCAGCATGCGTTGCCGACCACCTTTGGTTTGAAAGTCGCGGGCTGGCTTGACGCCGTGTTGCGGCATCAGGAGCGTCTGGCGCAATTGCGCTCGCGCTTGTTCGTGCTGCAATTTGGCGGCGCCGCAGGCACGCTGGCCAGCTTTGACGATCAGGGCCTGACCGTAGCCAGTGCGCTGGCGCATGAACTCGATCTGGACTTGCCCGAGCTGCCATGGCATACCCATCGCGACCGGGTCGCAGAAGTGGCAACGGTGCTTGGCCTGTTAACCGGCACACTGGGCAAAATTGCGCGCGATATATCCCTGCACAGCCAGACCGAAATTGCTGAACTGAGCGAACCCGGCGGGGCCGGCCGCGGCGGCTCTTCGACCATGCCGCACAAACGTAATCCGGTAGCGTGCGCCGCTGCACTGACTGCAGCCATGCGGGTGCCGCCTCTTGTGTCGACCATGCTGTCGGCCATGGTGCAAGAGCATGAACGTGCACTCGGCGGCTGGCAAGCGGAGTGGGATACCCTGCCCGAAATTATTTGTCTGTCTGGCGCCGCTCTGTCGCAATTACGGCAAGCCGTCAGCGGTCTGGCCGTTGATGCTGCGAAGATGCGCGAGAACATCGACAGCACCCGCGGTCTGGTCATGGCCGAAGCCATATCATTGGCACTGGGTAAAAGCATAGGGCGGCCGGCTGCGCACGCCTTGTTGGAACAAGCCTGCCAGCGTGCGCTGCAAAACGGCCTGTCCCTGCATCAGGTATTAAGTGATGAGCCCACCGTATCGACTGCATTAACGCCGACGGAACTGAGCGCCCTGTTCAACCCCCTGGCCTATGCTGGGGAAGCTACGGGCTTTGTTAATCGTGTTCTGGCTGCGCATCAGCGACGCAAGGCCGGATTCCATTTCCCCGAGGAGTAAGCATGTCTTTCATTGATACCGTAAAAGGCCGGCTGCATTACGAACTTGAGGGGCCAGCCGGTGCGTCAGTACTGGTGCTGTCCAATTCGCTGGGCACCACCTGCGACATGTGGTTGCCGCAGTTGCCGACCCTGCTGCAGCATTTCCGGGTATTGCGTTATGACACCCGCGGCCATGGTCAGTCCGATGTCACACCCGGTCCCTACACCATGGCGCAATTGGGCGGCGATGTCGTGGCTTTGCTCGATGCGCTCAATATTGATCGCGCCGATTTTTGCGGTCTGTCGATGGGTGGCATGACCGGCATCTGGCTCGGTATCCATGCGCCGCAGCGCATAGGCAAACTGGTGTTGTGCAATACCAGCGCCGCCATTGGCGTGCCCGAAGTCTGGAACACCCGTATTGCCAAGGTCAGGCAAGACGGTGTTGATTCCATTGTTGACGATGTACTGCAGCGCTGGTTTACCGCTGACTTTCTGGCCCATGCGCCGGCCCAGGTTGAACGGGTCAGAGAGATGCTGGCCAATACGCCGGTCGAAGGCTATGTTGCCAATTGTGCTGCGGTACGCGACATGGACCAGCGCAGTGGCCTGTCGCAGATCGCAGCGCCTACGCTGGTCATTGGCGGCAAATTTGACAAGGCCACGCCACCTGAACATGGTGAGCTGATTGCACGCTCGATTCCCGGCGCGCGTTATGTGGAACTGAATGCCGCGCATCTGTCGAACTGGGAAAAGGCGCAAGGCTTTACGCAGCATCTGCTGGATTTTTTACTTGATAAAAAAGCGAGCCTCTGAGATGGATGAGCAAGAACGTTTTGATAATGGCATGCAGGTGCGCCGCGCAGTGTTGGGCGAAGCCCATGTCGATCGCGCACAAAATAATCTCAATCCACTCAACAGCGAATTTCAAGACCTGATCACCCGCTATGCATGGGGTGAAATCTGGACCCGTCCCGGTCTGCCGCGCCATACCCGCAGCCTGATGACGATTTGCATGATGGTCGCGTTAAATCGCGAAGAAGAATTGAAACTGCATTTGCGTGCTGCGGCCAATAATGGCGTCAGCCGCGACGAAATCAAGGAAGCCTTGCTGCAAACCGCGATTTATTGCGGCGTGCCGGCAGCAAATTCGGCCTTCGCGCTGGCGCAAAAAGTCTTTGCCGAAATCGACGACAAGGTTTGAACTTGATGCAAAGTTCCGGGGGCGTGATGAAATACGTCGGCCCACTTTTGTTTTCGCAAATCCCCATTGCGATATCGGTCTGTTAACAATCGATTTCTCGCACGTTTTCACTCTGATTACGTTCAGACTTGGCAAATAATCCCATCCGGTAACTTGGTTATAATGGCCGCCATCCGAACACGTTTGAGGGCTGCTAATGCCGGTTTTTTTTATTCTTGCCACCTTGCTGGTCGCACTGATTTTTATCGGACTGGCCTGGCTCTGGAGCAGACCAGCACAGCAAGCCGCTGACCATGCCGAAAACGATCCCGAATGGCAGGTCATGCTGGCACGCCGGCGCGAGATCGAAGAAGATTTGCAACTGAGCAGCGAGACCCGCGCCACTTTACGCGCCGAGTGGCTGGCGACAGCCGACGCGGCAATGGCCTTGTCCCGCCGCGACACCACGCTGATCCCATCGAAGTCGGCTCTGTCGGCTTTGGCTTTGCTGGTACTGTGCATCGCGGTGGCAACCTATGCCAGCTTTGGTCAATGGGAACCGGCGGCCTTGCAGTTTGCCGCACCAAGTGCCGCGTCTGCAGAACGTGACCAGGCCGAACAGTTCAAGGCCGAAATGGCCGAGCGCATCACGCAGCTCGAAGCCCGCCTGAAAAACAAACCGGATGATCTGGATGGCTGGTTGTTATTGGCCCGCTCGCACTTCTTTACCGACAACTACGCCGCCGCCGCCGCTGCACTGGAGCACGCATTAAAACTGGCGCCGCGCAATCCCGCCGTGCTGGCTGACCTGGCTGATTCGCTGGCTGCTGCCAGTCCTGACCATTCATTGTCGGGACGGCCGCTGCAACTGGTGCAACAAGCCTTAAGCATTGATCCGCGTCACCCAAAATCGCTGGCACTGGCAGCCAGCGAGGCCATGGATCGCAAAGATAATGCAACGGCCATCACTTACTGGAAGCGCTTGCGCGACGTGTTGCCAGCCGAAGGTGAACAGCATGACCGGGTCGAGGCAGTGCTGGCCGGACTCGGTGCCCCTGTTACCGCAGCGGCCCCCGACGCCGCCAAGGCTAAAGCTGGCGACGCTGCTCTGACCATTAAAGGCAGGCTGTCCTTCTCGTCAGGCTTGATGCGGCAGGCACGTGAGGGCAAGTTGCCGGCTGAAGCGGTGCTGTTTATTTTTGCACGTACGGCGGATAGCAGCGGCGGCCCGCCACTGGCAGCCTTGCGATTGCCGCTGGCGCAAGCGATGCAGAAATCGCCCTTTCCCTTTGAGCTTGACGACAGCCTTTCCATGAACCCGGCCAACAAACTGTCCGCAGCCAAACTGGTGGATGTGGAAGCAAGGATTGCAATGAGCGGTAGCGTACAAAAGCAGGCAAGCGATATTCGATTCACGGTCAAGGGCATCAAGCCCGGCACCAGCGGCGTGGTCTTGCAAATGGAGGTAGCACCATGATCGCTGAACTCGGTCAATTCTGTCTGGCATTTGCCCTCGCTATTGCGCTGGTGGCCTCAGTGTTCGGCTTCTGGCACATCAGTCGTCAGAGTTTGAGTTTTTCTTATCTGGGGCGGGCGCTGGCCGGTTCGGCCTGGCTGACTTTTGCACTGACTGCAGCTGCTTTCGGTGCGCTGATCTGGAGTTTCATTACCAGCGATTTTTCAGTTCGCAATGTGGCCGAAAATTCAAACAGCCTGTTGCCGATGGCATATCGCTTTGCAGCCTCCTGGGGTTCGCATGAAGGCTCCTTACTGTTGTGGGTACTGATGCTGTCAGGCTGGACCGCCGCTGTCGCCGGCCGCTCGGCGCATCTGGCACCTGGTTTTCGCGCACGCGTGATCGCCACCTTATTGCTGCTGCAAGTGGCATTTGTGGGTCTGCTTCTGGCCAGCTCAAACCCTTTTTTGCGCTTGCTGCCTGCGGCCATCGAAGGGCGTGACCTGAACCCCTTGCTGCAAGATCCGGTGATGGTGATCCATCCGCCTATGCTCTACATGGGTTATGTCGGTTTTGCGGTGACCTTCGCCTTTGCCGTTGCAGCTTTGCTTGAAGGCCGGCTTGACCCGATCTGGGCGCGCTGGTCGCGGCCTTGGGCCAATGCGGCCTGGGTGTTTTTAACTGTGGGTATTTTGCTGGGCAGCTGGTGGGCTTATACCGAGCTGGGCTGGGGCGGCTGGTGGTTCTGGGATCCGGTTGAAAACGCGTCTATCCTGCCGTGGTTTGCCGGCACCGCGTTAATCCATTCGCTGGCTGTTACCGACAAGCGCGATGCGCTCAAAAGCTGGACCGTGCTGTTAGCACTGATTGCCTTTGCGCTGTCCTTGCTGGGAACCTTTCTGGTGCGCTCGGGCGTGCTGACTTCGGTGCATGCGTTTGCGACTGACCCGACCCGTGGCATTCTGATTTTGTCTTTGTTGACCGTAGTCGTTGGCGTGGCCTTCGTGCTGTATGCATGGCGCACCCGTGAAGTCGGTCTGGGCGGCAGCTTTAGTCCAGTCTCGCGCGAGTCGCTACTGCTGATCAATAACCTGCTGCTGGCTTGCGCCTTGTCTGCGGTGCTGCTGGGTACGCTCTATCCACTGATTATGGAAGCCATTGGTGGCACCAAAATGTCAGTTGGCCCACCTTACTTTGAAGCGGTGATTGCGCCCCTGTTGTTGCCGGCGGCCTGGTTCATGGCTTCGGCTCCCTGGAGCACCTGGAAGAGCACCGATCCCTTGGTCATGCTGCGGCAGATGTTGTGGCCACTGCTGGCTGCAGTTGCGGTCGCTGCGGGCTTCATTATCTTGCGCGGCAAAGGCGGCGTGATGATGGCGCTCGGTATCATCTCGGCGGCGTTGCTGGCCATTGCCACCCTGAGCCATGCGGTGCAGCGTCTGCGTGGTCAGGACAATGTGTTCAAGCGCATGCGTTCACTGGGCGCGTCGTATTGGGCAATGGTGCTGGCGCACATGGGTGTGGCGGTGTTTATTGCCGGCGTGACTCTGGTCAAGACTTATGAGATTGAAAAAGATCTGGTCATGCGTGTCGGGCAGACTGAAACCATCGCCAACTGGACCCTGCGTTTTGATGGCGTCAAAATGGTACCCGGTCAAAATTACAGCGCTTGGCAGGCCATTTTCCAGCTCGCTGATAAAGATGGCAGCGACATGCGTGAACTGTTGCCGGAAAAACGGCGCTATGCTGCCAGTGGCCAGACCATGAGCGAAGCGGCGATTGATTATGGCGTGTTCGGCGACATTTACTTGTCGCTGGGTGAGCCGATGCCGGTTGAAGGCAATCAGCCGGAAGTCTGGTCTGCGCGCATTTACCTGAAACCCTTCATCGGCTGGATCTGGTGGGGTTGCATGCTGATGGCCCTGGGTGGTGCGCTGGCGTTGTTTGATCGCCGTTATCGTCGCAAGGTGTCTGCATGAAACGCAAACTGTTTCTGATCCTGCCGATTATGGTGCTGCTGTTGTTGGCGGTGCTGCTCGGTCGTGGTTTGCAACTCGATCCGCACAAACTGGAGTCGGTACGCATCGGCAAGCCGGCACCGCATATGCTGCTGCAAACACTGGACGGACATCAGTTCGACAGCGAAGCCCTGAAGGGCCGGGTCTGGGTTTTGAATGTTTTTGCTTCCTGGTGCAGCGCCTGTGTCATCGAACATCCGCGACTGCTGCAAATAGGTAAGCAAGATCGTGTGCCACTGATGGGTCTGGCCTACAAAGACAAGTCCAGCGATACGTCAGCCTGGCTGCAACAGCATGGCAATCCGTATCAGCAGGTGGCGCTCGACACCGATGGCCGGGTGGGTATTGAATACGGTGTATACGGCGTGCCTGAAACTTTTGTCATTGATGCCGAAGGCATTGTCAGGCTGCGCCATGCGGGCCCGATTGACGACACATTTTTTGCACAACAGGTTGAGCCTTTGCTCGCTGCAGGCGGTACAAAATGAACGCGACCCCCGAAGAACTCGAAAGACTGCAACGCCTGTCGTCTGATTTGCGTTGCCTGGTCTGCCAGAACCAGAGCATTGCCGAATCAAGCGCCGGTCTGGCGCTGGACTTGAAACAGCAGGCGCTGGAGCAAATTCAGGCGGGTAAAAGTGATGCCGCGATCCGCACTTACATGGTCGAGCGTTATGGCGAATTCATTTTATATAAACCCGCTTACTCCACAGCCAACGCTGCATTGTGGGCGGGCCCGTTTTTGTTGCTGGTGTTTTTAGTCGTGGTGATCGTGCGCGGTTGGCGCCGGCGCGCAGCGGCCGTGAATGCTTCGGCTGTACCGGCAGCAGCGGCAGATGCGCTGCGGCAGGCACAACTGGAAGAGCGCTATCGCCGCGAATCGGAACAGAAAAAATAATTCTTTTATTCGATGCTGAGTACAGGCAGCCAGTTTGAATTGGCATCGGCATCAAAAAAATCTTTGTCTTGCAGCGGCCGCTGGCGGCGTTCGATGGGTACCGTGTCGGGTGCAATGAAGGGCGCCATGTCGACTTCAAACAGCGTGCCGCTAATGCCTTTTTCTGTCCACCGCAGTTTGTAATACAAGCCATTGAACGGATTGACGTGCAAATCCTTGGCCTTGGTGCGCATGAACATCAATGCGTATTCCAGCGGCAGCAAATCGTCGGCGCTGATTAGTGCGGCTTCGTTTTTTACCGGAAACCAGCACAGTCTTTGTTTCTCGCCGGTCAGGCAACGAAACGGCCGCATCGCCAGAAAATAATCTTCCATATTGGCTGCCATCTCAACCTGAAAAGCCGTCTTGCCGTTGCCGCCATCGGAGAAAATGACCGAACCAATACGATGACGTTCGCCGGCAGCGTTTGAGAGCACGATGTCATGACTGCCTTGCAAGTTGAGCGCTTCAACCTGGGCCATGCCAATCATGCCTGAGCATGCCAGCAGCAGACGCAAGATTATTTTTTTCATGTCTGTTCTCCAATTGATAATGACCGGCAGTCTTGTCGGGCCGCCTTTGGTTTGCCATCATACTGTAGTGAATGTTTAACAGTTTGCGTTCTGGGAGAGTCAATGAACAAACAAGGGGAACAAGGACTTCGGTTTGCCATCATGGGAGCCGGTGCAGTGGGTTGTTATTTTGGCGGCATGCTGGCCCGCGCCGGCCATCAGGTCACCCTCATTGGTCGTGGCGCGCATGTGCAAGCGATCCGGCAGCAAGGCTTGCGGCTTGATACGCAAACGTTTGATGAAACCCTGCACGTCACAGCTACCACCGACGTGGCCGCTGTCCGTGATGCGCAGATTGTGCTGTTCTGCGTGAAGTCGACCGATACCGTCAGTGCAGCAGCACAGATAGCGCCACATCTTGATCCGGCAGCGATTGTGTTGAGTTTGCAAAACGGGGTTGAAAACGCTGAACTGTTGAAAGCGGCATTGCCGCAGCATGTGATAGCGGCCGTGGTGTATGTGGCCACTGAAATGGCCGGCCCGGGTCATCTGCGCCATCATGGTCGCGGTGAGCTGACCATTGGTGCGTCGGCAGAAAGCGAACGTATTGCTTCCCTGTTTACGGCTGCCGCAATTCCGGTGCAGGTGTCTGCCAACGTTGTGGGTGCGCAGTGGGCCAAGCTGATTATCAATTGCGCCTACAACGCCATTTCGGCGATTACGCAAATGCCGTATGGCAGACTGATGCAGGGCGAGGGTATTGAGGCGTTGATGCAATCTGTGGTTGATGAATGCCGCGCTGTCTCTGACGCTGCGGGCATTCATGTCCCTGGTGATAGCATGCAGGAAGTGCGTCGTATTGCGCAGACGATGGCAGGACAGTTTTCGTCCACGGCGCAAGATCTGGCACGTGGCAAGCCCAATGAAATTGATCATTTGAACGGCTATGTTTGCCGGCAAGCCCAAGCGCTGGGAATTAGCACACCGGTCAATCATGCACTGACTTGTCTGGTGAAATTATTAGCAGAAAAAAAACAGGAGACACCATGAATCAGGAAGAATTCACGCGCATGCTGGCCGACGAAGGCTATGAACAAGTGGTGACGATTGAGCGCGAAGCCAATGGTTTTCTGGGGCTGCACAGTCATCCTTTCGAAGCCAAGGCTTTGATCATTGAAGGCGAAATCCAGATCTGGGTCGAGGAGCAGGAACAGAAGTGCGCAGTCGGCCATATTTTTCATTTGAATGCCGAAGTCGAACATGCCGAGCGTTACGGACCCGCTGGTGTGAAATATCTGGTGGGCCGCAAACCTCTGGTGTCCTCCGGGCTGTGACGATGCCGCTGACAAAAACGGTAGCGCAGTGCAGTGTGGTGGTGGCCTTGTTGTCGGCGCTGATTCCGGGCTTTGCGCAAGAATCCAAAATGGAATCGCAAGCGATTCGCTGCTCGGCTTTTTTTATGGTCTTTGCCGACGCAGCAGATAACAGCCGCGTGAAAAGCTTGCAACAACTCGCCGGCAATTTTGCGGATGCCTATGTCAAGGCGCATGACGAAAAAAACACTCATGCCAGCGACGCAGACATGCTGACGCGACGTGAAACCGTGCTCAAAGAATTAGAGGCTGCATATCGCGACAACCAGCCGGCTTTGCTGCAGGAAGCGGTGTTATGTGGCGCGTGGGGCGAGGGTTTTTTGCTGCAAGGCGAGAACATCACTTATGTTCCCATCATTCCCAAAATCATTCCGCAAAAAGTCTGGGAAGAGTATGGAGCTTTAAGCAGTGCTGCTTTTGAAAAATGGATGCAGGCAGATAGAAACAAAGCCGCGGTTGGCAAATAAAACACCCGTCTTGACATAATGCCATTCAGTTACGGGGAAATTTTTTCGTTTGTAATGAAAGACACTGGGTCCTGGCCTGCGCCGGGACGACGTTAACGGGGCAAGGTGACAATCAATAGTCATCCCGGCGCAGGCCGGGATACAGCGTCTTTGCTTAACTGACAGGCATTAGGTACCGTCAGGGATACATTCTGCGCCGCTTAGTCCACCTCAAAATCGAATTTATGTTTAAGGCAGTTTAAGGTGTTGATGTAATAAAAAGAAAACTTTGCCGCATTTTCCGCACTGACCCGTATGCGCATCTGGTTGCGGCCAATGACATCGCCTTCCGTGTCTTTGACGGCGATATGCAAAATACCGGCAAAAGCTTTCTCTCCCTTGTTGACCAGGACGCCGCTGACGCCGGTATCAATACAGGAAAGTTCTTTGACCACGAAGTCAGGGTCATTGGTTTTGATGGTCGCAGCAAAGACGCTGGTGCAAGGCAGGGCGATGCCAGCTAGCAGGGCAAACAGAGCAAGACAAGGTTTTAAAAAAGCCATCGCAGGGGCTCCGATAGTAAAAAGTAAATTCCGGCATTGGCGGCAAGTTTGCCGCCCGAACAGACCGAAAGGTAGCAGATTCGCGCGCTGTTGTCGGACTGCTGATACCATCCTGCTCCTGCAGAATGTACAATTCTCAACCTCTTACCCGGTTTTGCGGCAAATCCCAGGGATTGTCTGTAAAGATCATTTATCGGAGCTGTATTGAATAATTATCCTCACCCCATCATTGCCCGCGAAGGCTGGCCTTTCCTGACACTTGCCATCATTGCTGCGCTGCTGGCTACGCAATTCCTTGGCCTGTGGTCGATTCCGTTCTGGATTATCGCAGTCTTCGTATTGCAGTTTTTCCGTGATCCGGCGCGCGTCATCCCGCAGGATGCCAATGCGGTGCTGTCCCCGGCCGATGGCCGTATTGTTGTCGTCGGCAAGGCCCATGATCCTTACGCCAATCGCGAGGCGCTGAAAATCAGCGTGTTCATGAATGTGTTCAACGTCCACTCCAATCGCGCGCCAGTCGATGGAAAAATTGAGAACGTCACCTATTTCCCCGGCAAATTTGTCAACGCTGACCTCGACAAGGCCTCGATTGAAAACGAACGCAATGCGCTGGTGATTACGGCAGCCAATGGCCAGACCGTCACTTGCGTGCAGGTCGCCGGCCTGGTTGCCCGCCGCATTTTGTGCTACGTCCAAGCCTCTGATGTGCTGTCTCGTGGCCAGCGTTATGGCTTTATCCGTTTTGGCTCGCGGGTGGACGTTTACCTGCCGCTGACGGCTCGTCCGCTGGTGACCGTTGGCGACAAGGTGTCGGCCACCGAAACGATTCTGGCGCAATTCTGATCCGGCGCGCGCCTGCCGTCGGTTACCATAGCCTCTATGTCAATTTTCAATAGCCGTAAAGTGAAGGCCAAGGCCGGCCACAGCAAGCCTTCGCGACTACATCGCTTGCCGTTGCGTCGTTTGCCGCGGGTTGATGATGTGGCCGAAGTCACCGCGCCGGTGCGCAGCCGTGGCATTTATTTGCTGCCTAACGCATTCACCACGGCGGCCCTGTTCTGCGGTTTTTACGCCATCGTCATGGCGATGAACCAGCAGTTTTCCAATGCGGCGGTGGCGATTTTTGCAGCCATGGTGCTAGACGCCGTCGACGGCCGCGTTGCCCGGCTGACCAATACCCAAAGCGAATTTGGCGCCCAATATGACAGCCTGTCCGACATGGTGTCCTTTGGTGCAGCGCCCGCGTTGATCGTTTACGAATGGTCCTTGCGCGGCATGGGCAAGCTTGGCTGGCTGGCAGCCTTTGTCTACTGCGCTGGTGCGGCCTTGCGTCTGGCGCGCTTCAACACCAATATTGCTGTCGTCGACAAGCGCTTTTTTCAGGGCTTGCCCAGTCCTGCCGCTGCGGCACTGGTCGCCGGCCTGATCTGGCTGATGGACGACCTGCACATTGCCGGCACCGAATTCCCCTGGTTGTCGTGGGCGATCACGCTGTGCGCGGGACTGACGATGGTCACCAATGTGCCCTTCTATAGTTTCAAGGACGTGAACTTTCGCAAGTCGGTACCCTTCATTGCGATCTTTCTGATTGTGCTGATCTTTGTCGCCGTATCGAGCGACCCGCCTAAGGTCTTGTTTGGTTTGTTCGTCATTTATGGCTTGTCGGGTTATGTGGTCTTTTTCTGGCGCTGGTTTAAAGGCAAGCCGGTCAGCATTGTGCAAACCAGCGATGAGGTAGCGGAAGATCGTTAGACATGACGGGGACGGTTGCGCTTTTTATTGTTTCCGCTTATGCTCTTTTTCATGTCAAGTCATCCATCTTCTCTCGCTTTTGCCCTCTACAGCAGCGCCTCAGGCCTGCTGATGCTATACCTACTGCGTTAACGCGCAGACAACTACCTCCTCCACAATTCGCTTTCTGCCCCGCTCCTGGCTGTAATACCTGGGGCAGGCGGGAAATTATTCAGACCAGATTCACCGACCTTTTCCAAGGAGCCCAGCATGGCCGATTCAAACAAGCTCATCATTTTTGACACCACCTTGCGCGATGGCGAGCAGTCGCCTGGCGCGTCGATGACGCGTGACGAAAAAGTCCGCATTGCACGCCAGCTGGAACGACTGAAAGTCGATGTCATTGAAGCCGGTTTTGCCGCTTCTTCCCAGGGAGACTTTGAATCGATCAAGGCGATTGCCGGTACCATCAAAGATTCCATCATCTGCTCGCTGTCGCGCGCCAATGATCGCGACATTTCGCGTGCGGCCGAAGCACTTGAGCCTGCGGCCAGAAAACGCATTCACACCTTCATTGCGACTTCGCCGCTGCATATGGAAAAAAAGCTGCGCATGTCGCCGGATCAGGTGCTGGAGCAAGCGAAGCAGGCCGTGCGCTTTGCGCGCAAATTTACCGATGATGTGGAATTCAGCCCGGAAGACGGCAGCCGCTCGGAAATGGATTTCCTCTGCCGCGTGATCGAAACCGTGATTAACGAGGGTGCCACCACCATCAACTTCGCTGATACCGTCGGATATGCGGTGCCTGAGCTGTACGGCACCATGCTGCGCACGCTGCGCGAACGCATTCCCAATTCTGACAAGGCTGTCTGGTCGGTGCACTGCCATAACGACCTGGGCATGGGCGTCGCCAATTCTCTGGCCGGTGTGATGATTGGCGGCGCGCGTCAGGTTGAATGCACCATCAACGGTTTAGGCGAGCGTGCAGGCAATACGGCGCTGGAAGAAATCGTCATGGCTGTTCGCACCCGCAAGGATCATTACAAGCTTGAAATCGGCATCGATGCCACGCAAATTGTGCCGACCTCCAAGCTGGTGTCGCAGATTACCGGTTTTGCCGTACAGCCGAACAAGGCCGTGGTCGGCGCCAATGCTTTCGCCCATGCGTCTGGTATTCATCAGGACGGCATCCTGAAAGCGCGCGATACCTACGAGATCATGCGCGCCGAAGACGTAGGCTGGGCAGCCAACAAGATTGTGTTGGGTAAGCTCTCAGGACGCAACGCGTTCAAACAGCGTCTGGAGGAACTGGGCATCAAGCTCGACTCGGAACACGAAGTCAACGCCGCCTTTACCCGCTTCAAGGAACTCGCCGACCGCAAATCCGAGATCTTCGATGAAGACATCATGGCGCTGGTATCTGACGAGCAGCAGTCGCATGAAAAGGAACACTACAATTTCGTGTCGCTGTCGCAGCACTCGGAAACCGGCGAAAAGCCTTCGGCTAAAGTGACCTTTTCGATTGAAGGCAAAGAAGTCAGTTGCGACGGAGAGGGCAATGGTCCGGTCGATGCGATTGTCAACGCCATTGAATCCAAGGCCGCCAGCGGTGCCGAGTTGCTGTTATTTTCGGTCAATGCGATTACGACCGGCACTCAGTCTCAGGGTGAAGTCACCATGCGCTTGTCAAAGGCCGGGCGTATCGTCAACGGCGTGGGTGCCGATCTCGACATCGTGGTGGCGTCAGCCAAAGCGTATTTGTCGGCGTTGAATAAACTGCATTCGAAGACAGAAAAACTGAACCCGCAGCTGTAAAACTGCGTGTTGGCTGGTGCCGGACAGGATATTCTGTCCGGCACCAGCCAGAGACAGCGTTCGATATTGCCACTTCTTTTGGGCTAAAGCCTGATTAAGCAAAGTGATTGGCATATTGCCCAAAATTGCCCCATAAACTACAATCAACGACCATTTCGTCCCACGTAACTGGCGAAATTCAGGGTTTTACAGTGACCTGAAAGGTGGGTATCCACCGGGAAGCGTGGGATTTCATTAGCCGTGCGCCTGGGCAGCCAAGATGGATGACGTTTGAGGCTGCGCATGGTCAATTCTTGCCCCCCTCATTCGATTAAATCATCAGACTTCCACATCGATTGGAGTATTTCATGTTTGCTAAAGACCAAACCCTTGCCAAGCTTGACCCTGAATTGTGGGCGGCCATCCAACTGGAAAACCAGCGCCAGCAAGACCATATCGAACTGATCGCTTCCGAAAACTACACCTCGCCTGCGGTTATGGAAGCCCAGGGCTCGCAGCTGACGAATAAATACGCCGAAGGCTATCCGGGCAAGCGCTATTACGGTGGTTGCGAATTTGTTGACATGGCCGAGACGCTGGCGATCAACCGCTTGAAGCAGTTGTATGGTGCCGAAGCGGCGAACGTACAGGCAAATTCAGGCTCGCAGGCTAATCAGGCCGTATTTTTTGCCATGCTCAATCCCGGTGACACCATCATGGGTATGTCGCTGGCCGAAGGCGGTCACCTGACGCATGGCATGCCGCTCAATATGTCGGGCAAATGGTTCAAGGTCGTCTCTTATGGACTGGATGCAAACGAAGCGATTGATTACGACGAGATGGAACGTCTGGCACACGAGAAAAAACCGAAACTGATCATTGCCGGTGCGTCGGCCTATTCGCTGCGTATCGATTTCGAACGCTTTGCCAAAGTGGCGCGTGATGTCGGCGCATATTTTATGGTCGATATGGCGCATTACTCCGGACTGATTGCTGCCGGTGTTTATCCCAATCCCGTGCCTTTCGCTGACTTTGTTACCTCGACCACGCACAAGTCGCTGCGCGGCCCGCGTGGCGGCATCATCCTGATGAAGGCCGAGCATGAAAAGGCCATCAACTCGGCGATTTTCCCCGGTATTCAGGGTGGCCCGCTGATGCATGTCATCGCCGCCAAAGCCGTGGCGTTCAAAGAAGCGCTGGAGCCGGAATTCAAAACCTATCAGCAGCAGGTGGTGAAGAACGCTGATGCGCTGGCCCGTGCGCTGATTGCTCGCGGTTTGCGCATTGTGTCTGGCCGCACCGAATCCCATGTGATGCTGGTTGATCTGCGCGCCAAAAAAATGACCGGTAAAGAAGCCGAAGCCATTCTTGGTTCGGCCCACATCACCTGCAATAAAAATGGTATCCCGAATGATCCGGAAAAACCTTTCGTGACCTCGGGTATTCGTCTGGGCAGCCCGGCGATGACCACCCGCGGCTTTGGCGAAGCCGAAGCCACGAAAGTCGGTAATCTGATTGCTGACGTGCTCGAT
Source organism: Burkholderiales bacterium (assembly GCA_947451925.1). Taxonomy (GTDB): domain Bacteria; phylum Pseudomonadota; class Gammaproteobacteria; order Burkholderiales; family Burkholderiaceae_D; genus Pernthalerella. Next base: position 40,210 of record CANGAW010000003.1, read on the forward strand.
AATCCGCATGACGCAGCCAACATTGAACGGGTCAAAGCAGAAGTGAAGAAATTAACCTCTGCCTTCCCGGTCTACGAACGCTGATTTAATCAGGCAGGAGCCAGAAGATGCGATGTCCATTTTGTCAGCATGAAGAAACGCAAGTACTGGACACGCGTGCCTCGGACGAAGGCGACAGTGTTCGTCGCCGTCGTCGTTGCAGTCAATGCGACAAGCGCTTCACAACCTATGAACGCATCGAACTGGCGATGCCGGTCATCGTCAAGAAAAATGGCAGTCGTACCGAATTCGAACCTGCAAAATTACGCGCCAGCCTGATGCTGGCCTTGCGCAAGCGACCCGTCTCGGCAGACGCGGTCGATGGCGCAATTTTACGCATCGAAGAAAAGCTGCGGTCCTCTGGTGAGCGTGAAATTATGTCTGGGCAGATTGGCGAATTGGTCATGCGCGAGCTAAAGCGGCTCGATAAAATCGCCTACATCCGCTTTGCTTCCGTTTATCGCAGCTTTGAAGATGTGGCCGAGTTTCGCGACGCCATTGACGAAATTGATCTCGAACGCAAAACCAGCAAGGCCGGCGCGAAGCCTTCGCTAAGCTAGTTCTCATCCTGCCTGGCGCATGAAGCGCTGCGTACGGTCACAGTAAAACTTATTCCGTTTTTCTTTCACTGAGCATGGGCAGCAGGCCTGTGCGCGTCTGAACTTGTCAAAAATTACCCTCATAAGTTTCTGTCAACGGCTGATGTAATCAGGGTTTCTTCAATTTCGATTCAATTGTTAGTGAGGCACTAACGTTTGCTGCGATGGCATTCATATTCTTCGAGTATGCAGACTTCACCGGCAGCATCTGCTGTGCATCCGCAAGCTGTCCGGTCTTTTTACTTCTTTGTTAAGAGGTCTTCATGCCCGACAAAACCGCTGCCGGTTTTTCGCTGCCAGAGATACTGATCACGATCGCGATATTGGTCGTCGGCCTGATGGCAGCGCTGCGAGTGCAACAGGCAAGTGTGCAAGCGATGCGCGAGGCGACGATCCAAGGCGCTGCGATGCAACTTGCCACCGAACTGGCTGATGCGATCAGGGCAGGGACGCAGGCAAATATCCATTTGCCGTTGATGCTGGAAGTACTCAACGACAGTTCTGAGCCAGCCTTGATTTCTTGCTTTGTCGACGAATGTACGACCGAGCAGATGCTGCGCTTCGACTGGTCCGAGTGGCAGCAGCGCATAGCGCGGCTGGCGTCCGGTGTGCAGGTGACGGTCAGTCATGATGTGCAAGCATCCGCGCAGCCCTTGCTGATTAAAATCAGCTGGCCAGCGGCGGCATACGGCATAAGGTCTGAAATGATTGTGCCGGTGGGCCCGATGCAGCCATGAGCCGGCGTTCCCTTTGCCTCCTGGCTCAGCAGGCTCAGCACGGAACAGGCCTGATCGAACTATTGATTGCTGCGGCCTTGTCATTGGGCGTGGTGCTGATTGCCATCCTGCTGCTGCAAAGTGCCAATAGCAGTTTTATCTGGCTGGAGCAGTCGGCGCTGTTGCAAGAAAATGGACGCTATGCGATTGAACTTGTTGGCCGTGCTTTAAGACAGACTGCGCTGCTTGATATTACGCAGCCCATAGCGCAGCGCTACACAGTCCCGCCTGATGGCGCAGTGCGTGGTGCAGATGCCCGTAGCGTCAAATTTTCTGGTGCCGGTTTTAGCCTTGTGAACGCGCCGGTGATTAATGGCAGTGATGTGCTTGTTGTCCGCTTCGCCGGCGCAGGCGATAGCGCTGCCGGTAGCAGTGCTGCCGACACCTACGGCAGTGTCCTTAATTGCGCCGGATTTGCCGTGCCCGCGCTGCAGCCTGACAGTGAGGATCTGGGCTGGAGCATTTTTTACCTGGCAGCGAGCGGCACTGGCGAGCCCGAGCTGCGTTGTGCCTATCGCGGTGCGCAGCAATGGGACACACAAGCCATCGTCGCTGGCGTGGAATCGTTTCAAGTCTTGTATGGCGTCGATACCGATGGCGATGGTTTTGCCAACCGCTTTCTGAATGCCAGCGGCGTATCTGCACTCGACGCGAAAGAAGCCACAAAATATTCGCACTGGACCCAGGTGGTTGTCATCCGGATTGCCTTGCTCTTGCGCTCGCCGCATTCTCTGGCACGGGAATCCGGCCTGAGCCGGTTTGAATTATTTGGTTCTCGCTATGCTGCCGAGCATAGTTCTGATGATCCCGGTACCCGGATTTTTCTGCATGATTTGCCGCTTAACAGCCGCAAGCGCGTCAGACGCATGACGCAGTCCGTCATCTACCTGCGCAATAGTCTGCAGCCGACGACACCCTGCACTGTGTGCACGCAACAGGACTTGCCGTGAACGTCGCCAGACCCGCGGCCTCATCGGGCATGGCTTTGCTGTGTTGCACAGCGATTCTGACGGTCGTGGTGCTACTGGCCCTGACCATGCAGCGGCTGATGCGGGAATCGCTGGCGATGGCATGGAATACGACCGATCGTGAGCTGGCCTTGCAGTCTGCGGAAGCCGCATTGATGGACGCCGAACAAGCGATCAGGCAAATGGCCGAAACCAATCCCGATGAAGGAATCGATAAGCCACCAGTGCAGAGTCCCTTGTTTCAAAGTCCTTCGTATCAAAGTTCTTTTGTGCAGGGAAAAATGCTGGTCTATGGCAGCCTGACCGGCAATCTGATGCCTCATGGTGGCCAGCGGCAAACGCTGCATTTACCTGTTTATTTTGTCACGCTGCATCCATTGCAGGAGCCAACTGCAGCCGTTGCAGATATGCATAGTTATCGGGTCACTGCGCTGGGTGTGGGCTTGCATGCGACAACCCGGGTTGTGTTGCAGGCAGATTTCATTCATTCACAGTGCGCCGCAGTCGCACAGCCACCATGCGTAACAGAGGGCTTGAAGCGTGTTGGCTGGCGCGAATTACCGGCTTTGCCTGCAGAGATGGAAGGTATTGATGCGCAACCCTGAATTTTTCATTAAAAAAATTAATAAAGGCTTCAGCCTGACAGAACTGCTGGTGGTGGTCACGCTGGGCAGTCTATTGTTATCGATCGCTTTGCCCCACTTTGGTAATCTGCTTGACCGCTTCAGGCTGGCCACCGCCAGCCGCACTCTGGTTTCTGCCATTTCACTGGCGCGGTCCGAAGCGATCAGACGTGGCGTAAGGGTGGATCTGGTACCAGCCACGAATCATGACTGGAGCCGCGGCTGGCTGGTGATCATGGATGCCAACAATAATCAGCAACGCGATATTGGAGAAACGAGCTTGCATGCCAGCGGTGCGCAGCCTGAAGGTTTGCGCATCGTTGGCAGTTTGCGTGATGCCAAAAAAACCTATCTTGCCTTTGATCCCAGCGGCAGACCGCGCAGCGCAGCCAGCAGTGCGGTACCCCAGTTTGGCTCCTTTTTGTTAAGCGTGGGTCCACACCAGAGCAAGATCGTTATCGGATTTTTAGGAAGGGTCAGAGTCTGTGACCCCGTGAAAGAGGGCGCGGCTTGCTAGAATGCTGGTCTTGCTGCTTAAGCAGAATCTGAAAATCAGGTTGCAAACTTCCGTGCACATCACCAATGACATCGACGCCATGCACTACGTATTGGCGCAGGCAGGCAAAGGCTTGTTCATCACCTCGCCCAACCCCCGGGTGGGCTGCGTGATTGTTCGCGAAGGGCAGGTGCTGGCAGTCGGCCACACGCAACCCGCCGGTTTTGCCCATGCCGAAGCCGCTGCCTTGCAAGACGCGGCAGCGCGTGGCGTGGCGGTACACGGCGCAACCGCTTATGTGAGCCTGGAGCCGTGCAGTCATCAGGGCCGCACACCACCTTGTGCCGATGCTTTGATTGCAGCCGGTATCAGTCGTGTCGTTGTGGCTATAGGCGACCCTAATCCTTTGGTGGCCGGTCAGGGCCTGGCTCGTTTGCGGGCCGCTGGCATTACCGTTGAGTGTGGTGTACTGGAGCAGGAAGCACGCGAAATGAATAGTGGATTTTTTTCGCGTATGGAGCGTGGCCGGCCTTGGGTGCGCATGAAGATTGCTGCCAGTCTGGATGGCGGCACCGCACTCAACAATGGCAGCAGCCAGTGGATCACCTCAGCGCCAGCCCGCGACGACGGCCATGCATGGCGCGCACAGGCCTGCGCAATCCTGACCGGCATTGGCACGGTGATGCAGGACGATCCGCAATTGAATGTGCGTGCTGTTGAAACCAGCCGTCAGCCGCGCCGCATTGTGGTTGATAGCCAGCTGCAAATCAGTCCACAGGCCAGGGTGCTGAAAGGTGGCGGCACCTGGATCTTCGCTGCACAATCGTATCCCGAGCGCGAAGCCGTGCTGCGTGAGCAGGGCGCTGAAGTGATTGTCTTGCCCAACCCCGCTGGCAAAGTCGATCTGGCTGAATTGCTCAACGAGCTGGGACGGCGCCAGATTAACGAATTACACGTCGAAGCCGGTTTTAAACTCAATGGCTCGCTGCTGCGTGCATCCTGTGTGGATGAGTTATTACTCTACTTGGCGCCCAGCCTGCTCGGGCCTGCGCAGGGCATGGCCAAGCTGCCGGAACTAAGCGACTTGAGTCTGCGCCAGCAGCTGCGTTTTCATGATGTCCGGCAAATTGGTCCGGACTTGCGCATACTTGCACGTTTTAATTAGCCTTCCTTCAGAAAGAGTCACGTATGTTCACTGGCATTGTCGCGGCAATTGGCCGCATTACTTCCATTACGCCCCTAGCGGCGGATGCCAACGCCGGTGTGCGCTTGAACGTTGCTGCGGGCGGCTTGCCGCTGGCAGATGTTGCCATTGGCGATTCCATCGCCTTAAACGGCGCCTGCATGACGGTCACGCAAAAAACGGCAGACAGTTTTACCGTTGACGTCTCCCGCGAAAGCCTGAACTGCACGGCCGGTCTGGATGCGGTCGGTGAAGTCAATCTGGAAAAAGCGCTGACGCTGGCTGACAGGCTGGGCGGGCATCTGGTCTCTGGTCATGTTGACGGTCTGGGACGTGTGCAGCGCTTCGAGCCGGTCGGCGAATCATGGGAGCTGGTGATTGAGGCGCCGCTGTCTTTGGCCAAGTACCTGGCTTATAAGGGATCGATTGTCGTCAATGGCGTGTCGCTGACAGTTAATCGCGTCACAGACGGTGAGGATGCTTGTGCGGTGTCGATCAACCTGATTCCGCACACGATAGAAGCCACTACGTTGAAACACCTGCGGGCGGGCAGCAAGGTCAATCTGGAGATAGATCTGATTGCGCGTTATGTGGAGCGTATGCTCGGCAAACAAGTCGTCGCTTAATGTCTCAGCGGTTTGCTCTGCCGGTTTAGCATGTGTACATCCATGTATGTACACATGCTAAAATGAATGCATTCGAGGTAAAGGAGGCACCATGGCCATCACCAAAATCTTCAAAAATGGAAACTCGCAGGCGGTTCGCATCCCGGCCGAGCTTGCCTACAACGCGTGGGACATTGAGCTGACTATTGAGCGCGAAGGCGATGAATTGCGTATTCGTCCAGCCCAGCGCCGCATGGGTGATGTGCTTGGTCAGCTTGCCAAGTTTTCGCCGGACTTCATGGTTGATGGCCGCGGCCACAACGAAGAAGGTGAACGCGAGGCTTTATGAGTGCCAAATTCATGCTCGATACGAATATTTGCATTTATCTGATGAAGCACCAGCCTGTTGAGGTCAGACAGCGTTTTGAACAATGCTTTGTTGGAGATGTGATTATTTCGGCCATCACCCTGGCCGAGCTTGAATATGGCGTTGTTTGCTCTGGCAGTTCAGAAACACAAAACCGCAATGCATTAAAAGGGTTTTTGCAAGAAATTCAAGTCGCGCCATTTGATGCAGTGGCAGCCAAAGTGTACGGTCCAACGCGTTTCGCCAATCGCGAGCGCAATCGTGATGCGCTGGACAAGCTGATTGCCTCTCATGCCATTGCACTGGGCGTCACCCTGGTGACGAACAACGAAGCCGACTTTGTTGTTTACCCCGAACTGATCGTCGAGAACTGGGTTAAAAACCAATAGAGCGTCTATTAAAAAGATGCTGTCAGTGTTCTTCGCTTTGCCAGCCCTGTTTTGAAAGACACCCTTAGTCTTTGATCCGGTATTGCGTCGTTGAGACAGTGAAATCCATTAAAATAGCAGGCTACTCAGGATTCATACATGTCACTGTCAAGCACAAAAGAAATTATTGCCGAGCTACGCGCCGGCCGCATGGTCATCCTGGTTGATGAGGAAGACCGCGAAAACGAAGGCGATCTGGTGCTGGCTGCCGAGTTTGTCACGCCCGAGGCGATCAATTTCATGGCCAAGTTCGGTCGTGGTCTGATTTGTCTGACTTTGACAGAAGAGCGTTGCGAACAGCTCAATCTGCCGATGATGACGACCCGTAACGGCACTTCCTACGGTACCAATTTCACGGTATCGATTGAAGCGGCAGAGGGGGTCACTACCGGCATTTCAGCCGCAGACCGTTCGCGAACCATCGAAGTTGCCGTTGCACGGCATGCCAAACCGACCGATATCGTTCAGCCCGGCCATATTTTTCCACTGCGTGCGCAGCGCGGCGGAGTACTGATGCGGGCAGGGCATACGGAAGCCGGTTGCGATCTGACCGATCTCGCCGGTTTGACGCCAGCGTCCGTCATTTGCGAAATCCTGAAGGATGATGGCACGATGGCCCGTCTGCCTGACCTGATCGAATTTGCCCGTGAACATCAGCTCAAGATCGGCACCATCGCCGACCTGATCCATTACCGTAGCCAGAACGAAAGCATCATCGAGCGCGTGGCCGAGCGCGTGATGCAGACTTCGCACGGTGCATTTCGCGCCATTGCCTTTCGCGACAAGCCAAGCAGCGGTGCCCATCTGGCACTGGTGCAAGGTGAAATCAGCGCCGATCTGGAAACGCTGGTGCGGGTGCATCAGCCGGTATCGATTCTGGACTTGCTGGAAACGGAAGGCACGACCCATTCCTGGAACCTGAGTTCGGCCATGGCCGCTGTCAAGGCCGCCGAACGTGGCGTGATTGTGCTGCTCAACTGCGAAGAATCTGCCGAACAGATGTTTGCCCAGTTTGGCGCGTTGTCTTCGCCGCCCGCAACGACCGTGCCGGCGCGTGGTGCGCGCATGGATTTGCGCACCTACGGCATTGGCGCCCAGATTCTGCGCGACCTTGGCGTGGGCAAAATGAAGCTGTTGTCCAATCCCCGCAAAATGCCATCCATGACCGGGTTTGATCTCGAAGTCGTGGGTTATCAGGCAAGCCCCAACCATTGAAGCAGGAGACGCTATGACCGTAGGAACCTATGAATCAGATCTGGATGGCCGTGGTGTGCGTGTCGGGATCGTGCAGGCGCGCTTCAACGAAGACATTTGTCACGGGCTGGTATCGGCCTGTCTGGCTGAATTGAAGCATCTTGGTGTGGAAGACGAAGATGTGCTGCACGTAACGGTGCCGGGCGCACTGGAAATTCCACTGGCCTTGCAGAAAATGGCGCAGACCACGCAGTTCGATGCGCTGATTGCGATCGGGGCAGTGATTCGCGGCGAAACCTATCACTTTGAACTGGTATCGAATGAGTCCGGTGCCGGCATTACGCGCGTATCACTGGATTTCGGCATTCCGATTGCCAACGCCGTGCTGACCACTGAAACCGATGAGCAGGCTGAAGTGCGCATGGCTGAAAAAGGCACCGACGCGGCAAGAGTAGCGATTGAAATGGCCAACCTGGCCAGCGCAATGGAAGAACTGGCCGAAGCGGCTGAAGAAGAATAGGACTACGTCGCAATGAACCAGAAATCCGAGCATGCCAATCCCAGCAAGAACCGCACGCCACGTCACCGGGCGCGCGAATTTGCGCTGCAGGGACTGTACCAATGGCTATTGAGTCAGGAAGATGCCGGTGTGATCGACGCCCATATTCGTGGCGCCCATGGCTTTGACAAGGCCGATGCCGAACACTTTAATCTGCTGCTGCACGGTGCAATCCGTGACGTCGCCGATCTGCGCGCGGCAATCACGCCGCTGATTGACCGGACCATTGATCAGCTGTCTCCGATCGAACATGCGGTGCTCTTGATTGGTACGTTTGAACTCAAGCACCATATCGAAATCCCCTACAAAGTGGTCATTAATGAAGCCGTTGAGCTGACCAAATCCTTCGGTGGTATCGACGGCCACAAATACGTCAACGGTGTACTCGACAAACTCGCTGCCAGCTTGCGGCCGACCGAAATTGCCGCGGGTCGCTAAGGCTTTGGTCCGGCCTTGAAGAGGCGCGCTACGTCATGAATTTTCCGCTTGCCTCCAGGCTTTCGCAGATTGCACCTTTCCATGTGATGGAGCTGATCAAGATGGCGGCCGAGCTTGAACAGGCCGGTCGCTCGATTATCCACATGGGTATAGGCGAGCCCGATTTTCCAACCGCCCAGCCGGTGCTGGATGCGGCCGCTGTCGCGCTGGCACAGGGCAAGACCCGCTATACACCAGCGACCGGCTTGCCTGAGCTGCGGCAAGCGATTTCTCAGCACTACCGCGACCATTTTGCTGTTGATGTTGCGCCCGAGCGCATCATCATTACGGCCGGTGCCTCTGCCGCCTTGCTGCTGGCCTGTGCTGCCTTGGTTGAGCCGGGCAGTGAAATCCTGATGCCGGACCCCTGCTATCCCTGCAACCGCCATTTCGTTGCCGCCTTTGAAGGGGTTGCCAAATTATTGGCTTCCGGTCCGGATGAAAGTTTTCAGTTGTCGGCGGCGATGGTGAACGCGCATTGGGGGCCCAACACACGCGGTGTCTTGCTGGCTTCGCCATCGAACCCGACCGGTACCTCGATCGATCCGGCTGAGCTGGCCGCCATCCTTGCGCATGTGCGCGCGCATCAGGGCTTTGCAGTGGTCGATGAAATTTATCAGGGCCTCACCTATGATGCGCCGCCTTTTACGGCGCTGACGATGGGAGAGGACGTGATTGCGATTAACAGCTTTTCCAAGTACTTCAACATGACCGGCTGGCGGCTTGGCTGGCTGGTGGTGCCTCCGGCAATGGTCGCTGCCGTTGAAAAGCTGGCGCAAAACATGTTCATCTGCGCGTCCAGTATTGCCCAGCATGCGGCGCTGGCCTGTTTCACGCCAGAAGCTACCCAGATTTTTGAAGAGCGCAAACAGGAATTTCGCCGTCGTCGCGATTTTATTGTGCCGGCTTTGCGGGAATTGGGTTTTTCAGTGCCGGTTACGCCAGACGGTGCTTTTTATGTCTATGCGGATTGCAGCGCTTTGTCTGAAGACGCGGACGCGCTGACCAGAGACATTCTGCATCAGGCTGGCGTGGTGCTGGTACCGGGTCTGGATTTCGGGCCGCATACTGCGCACAATTACATCCGGGTGTCGTATGCGACTTCAATGGAAAATTTGCACGAGGCGGTAAGGCGCTTGCAGGTGTATTTCAGGGATCGTTAAGCTCACTGCTGCCGGTTATTTGCGTCACAAAGAAAAAAGGAGCCGCGGCTCCTTTTTTGTATCTGCATGGGGTCTGCTTTGCAGATCAGGCTGGTTCTGCTGCTTCCAGCTTGCTGTTTGCTGGGCTGGCTTCGGCTTTCGCTTCGTTGACCTCACCACTGGCCGGAACAGCGAGTTGCGGCGTATAGATAGGAACACGCTTGCCACTCGATACGGCCTGCAGGCGCTGGTACTCGGCCAAAACTTTGCCGCTATAGCCACCGTCGCCATCCATATTGCCGGCACCGACATAGAGCTTCAGTCCGGCTTCGACTGATCCGCCGCGGTGGACGTAGTCTTTCAGGATCAGCGCACCGACACGAATGTTGGCAACCGGATTTAACACCGATTTGACGCCGCCGTGACCGATGAATTTTTCATGGTGCACATTAGCCATCACTTGCATCAGTCCCTGCGCCCCGACTGCGCTCTCGGCAAAGGGATTGAAGCGCGATTCAATGGCCATTACGGCCAGCACCAGCAGCGGATCAACCCGCACATCATGGGCAGACGTAAAGGCCGCTTCCACCAGCATTTGACTGGCGCTGCCGGCAATACGGTAACGCCGTGCCAGCCAGTCTGTGACGCGCTGCTGTTCCTTGCTGGGCACCAGCGCGGAAGACTCGACCAGTACGGCAGGCTGATCGATTAATGCGTTGCTGCCGGCATCGCTTGCGCGGTGCAAATCCAGCAACTCGGCAAACGCCATTGCTTTGGCATCATTAGCGGCCGGATACGTCGTTGCGAACGGAGACAGTTGCTTGATTCTGTCAGTCAGGTCCGGTTTGAAAAACATTAAAACCAGGGCGGCAATGGATGCCAGACCCAGGCCCATCAGGCCGCGCTGCAAAGTCTCGCGCAAAGCCATAGGTACAGCATTTGGTGTGCTGCTAAAGGGTTCAGATTGCAGAGTCAGTTTTTGCGTGCCGACCACCGCTGCCAATTTCATTCGATTATTCATGCTACCTCCTGAATTATCGCGGCCCTCAAAGTAACTGATAAAACCAGCATGACTTTTATGTCCCGCCGCGTCGCACCGCTGGTGACGATCATGGCGAGTATCCATGCAAGCTTTGTCAGGTACTCTGAGATAAGGCCAATTGCAAGCGTGTTTCGTATTGCTTGAATTCACCGCGAAACAAAAAACATCGTTTGCTGCCACACTGCACGGCGGGCAAACGTCGGTGCTGCTTTGTAGTCCCCGTTCATCGGGTGACCTGAGCAATCTTGTTGCGGGGGATTAAAGGCATCAGCCTTCGTGGAACAATGTTTACAATTGCATGAGGCCCCGAACCTCGGTTGGCAGAGCGTGTCTCGTTGCTCTGCCTGGGTCTGCATTAACAAACAAACAGCCCTTGGTAAAAAGTTGAGCGGATTGTAGGGGGCTGTTTATATCGAGTCAATACTAGAAAAATTATTTTCTATAACTTTTATGTCTGAAAATAAGCTGGTGTGACATTACTTTTTCATAAAATCAGTGTGTTGCAATGATGTTTGAAGCTTCAACCTTGTGTATTGAATAAAATCAAAACCCCATGAAATATTCAGATTTACGTGATTTCATTGCCAAATTAAAACAATCTGGTGAGTTAAAAGAAGTTTCATTGCCCGTTTCACCGATGCTGGAGATGACCGAGCTTTGTGACCGTACGCTGCGTGCAGGTGGTCCGGCCTTGTTGTTTACCCAGCCCACCGGTCACACCATGCCGGTGCTGGGTAATTTGTTTGGCACGCCGCATCGGGTGGCCCTGGGCATGGGCGCCGAGAACGTTGGCGAGCTGCGCAAAATTGGCCAGCTGCTGGCCATGCTGAAAGAGCCGGAGCCGCCCAAGGGTTTCAAGGATGTGCTTGGTCTGGGTTCGCTGGTCAAAGCGGTATGGGACATGGCGCCACGCGAACTGCGTTCGGCCCCTTGTCAGGACATCGTCTGGGAGGGGAATGATGTTGACCTTTCGCGCTTGCCGATTCAGCACTGCTGGCCGGGCGACGTCGCCCCCCTGATTACCTGGGGTCTGGTGATTACCAAGGGACCGCATAAAAAACGGCAGAACCTCGGTATCTATCGTCAACAAGTCGCCGGTCGTAACAAACTTATCATGCGCTGGCTCGCCCACCGGGGTGGCGCACTGGACTTTCGTGAGCATTGTCTGACAAGGCCGGGCGAGCCTTATCCGATTGCGGTCGCACTCGGTGCCGATCCGGCCACTATATTAGGAGCCGTGACGCCGGTGCCGGATAGTCTGTCCGAATACCAGTTTGCCGGTCTGTTACGTGGCAGCCGTACCGAACTGGTCAAGGCCATCGGCAGCGAGTTGCGGGTGCCGGCCTCGGCCGAGATCGTGCTGGAGGGGCATATCTATCCGCAAGATCCGAAAAACCGGCCGGTGGCGCCCGCAGGTGTTGCCGCTTGTCCTGACACGGGCTACGAGATGGCGCTGGAAGGCCCGTTCGGCGACCACACTGGTTACTATAATGAGCAGGACTGGTTTCCGGTATTTACAGTAGACCGCATCACCATGCGCCGCGACCCGATTTACCACTCGACCTATACCGGCAAACCGCCGGATGAACCGGCGGTGCTGGGCGTGGCATTAAACGAAGTCTTTGTGCCGCTGCTGCAAAAACAATTTTCCGAAATCACCGATTTCTATTTGCCACCCGAAGGCTGCAGTTACCGTATGGCTGTGGTGCAGATGAAAAAGTCTTACCCCGGTCATGCCAAGCGCGTGATGTTTGGGGTCTGGAGTTTTCTGCGCCAGTTCATGTATACCAAGTTCATTATCGTCGTCGATGAGGACGTCAACATCCGTGACTGGAAAGAAGTGATCTGGGCCATCACGACTCGCGTTGATCCGATGCGCGACACTACGCTAGTGGACAACACGCCGATTGATTATCTGGATTTTGCTTCACCCGTCAGCGGTCTGGGCAGCAAGATGGGGATTGATGCAACCAATAAATGGCCCGGTGAAACCAGTCGCGAATGGGGACGCACCATTGAAATGGATGCAGATGTGAAAGCCCGGGTGGATCAAATCTGGCAAGAGCTGGGGCTCTGATTAAACGCCTATTTGCTCAGAGACGTAGTCCGTCGGTGGTGATTGCTGATAGAATCGCAGCCGGCGGGCCCCTGCGCATTGTGGCATGGTTAACCTGGTCAGGTCGGGAACGAAGCAGCCACAGCCGTATCCCACGAGTGCCGCAGACAAGGCTCGCCTTCTTTGTCTTTCCCTTTTTCCTTCATTGCCTCATGACGGCCATGCGCGCTCTAATATTGCGCTGTTCATGCCGGTTACCAGCGTACCAAACACCCATCCATTTTGTGCATCAGCGCGGCTGGCAATAAACGCCTCGGCCATGAATGCCGGTGCATATTGCCGCATCAGACAGCCTTGCACGAATACCACCAGTCTTTGCGCAATGCGTCTTGCCAGTCGTTCGGATTCTTCTGCCGGGCCGGCCATATCATGGCGCAGCGCGACCAGCATGCTGAGTAATGCTGGTTCACCGTTAGCCATCGTTTCAAGCTCAGCCAGCATCAAGTCAAATCCGTCCGGGTCACGCTGAATTGCGCGCAGCATATCGAGGCACATGACATTGCCCGAACCTTCCCAGATTGAATTGACCGGCGCTTCCCTATACAAACGCGCCAGCGGCGACTCTTCGACATAGCCATTGCCGCCCAAAACTTCCATGCATTCGCCGGTAAAAGCCAGTGCCCGTTTACAGACCCAGAATTTTGCCGCCGGCGTGACTATCCTGCGCCATGCGCGCTCAAGTGTTGACTCTGCATGATCAACGCTGCGCGCCAGTCGCAGCATCAGCAGCGTGGCAGCTTCACTTTCGAGCGCCAGATCAGCCAGTACGTTTTGCATCAAGGGCTGTTCAGACAGCAGCCGGCCAAACGCCATGCGGTGCCGCGCATGATGCAAGCCCTGCACCAGGGCCTGTCGCATCAGCGCACTACTGGCAATGACGCAATCAAGGCGGGTGGTATTGGCCATCTCGACCAGGGTCTGGATTCCGCGCCCTTCTGGTCCTATCATCACGCCCAGGGCATCGACAAACTCGACTTCTGCGCTGGCGTTGGAACGGTTGCCGCATTTGTCTTTCAGGCGCTGGATTTGCACGGTATTTTTACTGCCATCGAAGCGCCAGCGCGGTACAAAAAAGGCCGAAAGCCCGCCCTCGGCGCGCGCCAGTACCAAATGTGCGTCGCACATTGGCGCCGAAAAAAACCACTTATGACCATTAAGTAAATAAGCAGCGCCGCGTCCTTCGCCGGTCAGCGCGCGGGCAGTGGTCTGGTTGCTGCGCAAATCCGAGCCACCCTGTTTTTCGGTCATGCCCATGCCAATCAGGATCGCTGATTTTTCTGCGATGGGCCTGTCCGTCGGGTCATGCTGGCCGCAATACAATTTTTCTTGCAGGCTTTGAAATAGCGCAGGTTCTTGCCGCAGCAGGGGGATTGCCGCAAAGCTCATCGTGATCGGGCACAGCGAGCCGGCCTCGATTTGCGAATGCAGAAAAAATCCGGCAGCACGCGCCACATGGGCGCCCTGGTCCGAGCATTGTGCGGGCAATGCCTGCATGCCGCTTTTTCTGAGCATCGTCAGCAAGCTGTGCCATGCCGGATGAAATTCGATGGCGTCAATGCGATTGCTAAAGCGGTCGTGTGTTTTCAACTCTGGCGCATGACGATTGGCCTGGTCCGCCAGTTGCTGCACTTCAGTGCGGCCTAACTGTTGGCCGAGTTCAAGCAAGGCCGGCACAGCAGTGAGCGCGCCTTCGCGCCGTATGCCATCAAGCAGCGCAGCATCGGTCGACAACAGATTGATATTGGCAAGCAGAGGCGGCTGGTTAGTGGGCATGAGGCTGCTCCGGAAAATAATCTGATAACAAGAAAGCATCTTATGTCAGGAATAAGAGAGCGCAAAACAAAAAACAGATTGCGCTGATCGGGTCAGATTTCGCATCGGGTAAAATGCGCTTCTCTTTGAACAATCCGGCGACTCATGTCCTATCAGGTTCTTGCCCGCAAATACCGCCCGAAAAATTTCGATACGCTAGTCGGGCAGGAACACGTCGTGCGCGCCTTGACGCATGCACTGGAACAAAAGCGCCTGCATCATGCCTACCTGTTTACCGGTACCCGCGGTGTGGGCAAGACCACGCTCTCGCGCATCCTGGCCAAAGCCCTGAATTGTCAGGGCACAGATGGCAGTGGTGACATTACCGCTCATCCTTGCGGCGTGTGCGATGCCTGCACTGCGATTGATGCCGGCCGCTTCGTTGACTATATTGAAATGGATGCCGCGTCGAACCGCGGCGTCGATGAAATGGCGCAATTGCTGGAGCAAGCCGTCTACGCGCCGTCGAATGCCCGCTTCAAGGTCTACATGATCGACGAAGTGCACATGCTGACCAGTCACGCGTTTAATTCGATGTTGAAGACACTGGAAGAGCCGCCGGCGCATGTGAAATTCATTCTGGCGACAACCGACCCGCAAAAAATTCCGGTCACGGTGTTGTCGCGCTGCCTGCAATTTAATTTGAAGCAAATGCCGCCCGGGCATATCGTCAGCCACCTGGAAAATATTCTGGGTCAGGAACAGATTGCGTTCGAGACGCCGGCACTGCGTTTGCTGGCGCAAGGCGCGCAAGGGTCCATGCGCGACGCGCTCTCGCTGACCGATCAGGCCATTGCCTATGCTGCGGGCAAAGTCACACTGGATGCCGTGCAAGGCATGCTGGGTGCGCTGGACCAGTCTTATCTGATCAGTTTGCTTGACGCGCTGGCCGCTCAAAATGGCGCCAGCCTCTTGGCCGTGGCCGACGACATGGCCGCGCGCAGCCTGTCCTATTCGGCCGCGCTGCAAGATCTGGGCACCTTGTTGAACCGGATCGCGATTGCGCAAACGGTACCGCAAGCAATTGCCGACGATTTGCCCGAGCGCGCCGAAATATTGCGTCTGGCGGGCTTGTTCAGTGCTGAAGATATTCAGTTGTTTTATCAGATCACGGCGCACGGCCGGCATGAGCTGGGCTTGGCACCCGATGAATACGCCGGCTTTACCATGACCTTGCTACGCATGCTGGCGTTTACGCCGCTGTGGAGTACTGCACAGGGTGCAGCACGAACATCAGCATCATCAGCATCATCAGCACCAACAGCGCAGCCTGCATCATCAGCACCACGCCTGCCCGCTGCCGCAGCTGCACCCGCCGCCAAAAGTTTGCCGGCCAGCGTTGCCCAAAGCGTTGCGCGCACTGTAGCAGCGCCTCCCGTCAAAGGACCAAGTCCGGCGATGGCCGCGCTGGCGGCCGCTCGCAGCGGCAAGAATGGCATCAAAGCGCCAGCGGCTGTGCCGCCTTGGGAAGACGAGCCATTCGAGAACCAGCCCAAGCCGGCTGAAGTAAAAATTGCTGGAGTAGCAGTGCATGCTCTCGCACCAGAGCGGTCTCAAGAAGCGGCACCAGTCGCGCCTGCACCGGCGCCGGTAATCCATGTTGTGGCCGCGCCCGCGCCAGTGATGCAAACCAGCGCTGCTTTGCCTGACTGGGACGGCAACTGGCCGGCGCTTGTTACCCAATTGCCAGTACGCGGTGTTGCCCATCAACTGGCGATACAAAGCGAGCTGCAGGCTTGCGAGATCGAAGGTGATGTTTTGGTGATGCGCCTGCGCTTGCCGCTGGAGACCTTGCTCTCTGCCGGCAGCGCCGACAAACTCAGCGCCGCCTTGTCAGAACATTTTGGTAAAACCATACGGCTGGCAACGGAAATAGGCGCTGTCAGTCACACCGCCTTTGCGCAGTCGCAAGCCGATCAGGCCGAGCGCCAGCAGGCGGCCGAGCAGACCATGCAAAGTGATCCTTTCGTACAAAGCTTAATTCGTGAATTCGGCGCCACCATCGTGCCGGGTTCGATCAAACCCATTTAAACAAATTTATATAAGGAGGTCGCGATGATGAAGGGCCAACTCGCCGGGCTGATGAAGCAAGCTCAGGCAATGCAAGACAACATGAAAAAAATGCAGGACCAGCTGGCCAATATTGAAGTTGAAGGTCAGTCCGGTGCCGGTCTGGTGAAGGTTGTCATGACCTGCAAAAACGACGTCAAGCGCGTCAGCATTGACCCGTCTTTGCTGGGCGACGACAAAGACATGCTCGAAGATCTGGTGGCTGCCGCCTTTAACGACGCCGTGCGCAAGGCCGAGGCCACTTCGGCCGAAAAAATGTCCGGCATGACCGCTGGTCTGCCTTTGCCACCGGGCTTCAAGCTGCCGTTCTGATGCCACTTTTCCAGAGCTGCACAACGTGAAGGCGCCTTCGACACTGGACTTCCTGACGGAAGCCTTGCGCCGCCTGCCTGGTATCGGCCCGAAGTCGGCACAACGGATGGCCTACCATCTGATGCAGCATGACCGCGATGGAGCGGCTTTGCTTAGCCACGCGTTGTCGCAAGCGGTGGAAAAAATTCATCACTGCGAGAGCTGCAATACCTTCACCGAAAACACTACCTGCGACACCTGTCTGGACGCAGAGCGTGACAAAAGTTTGCTGTGTGTGGTCGAGACACCGGCCGACCAGTTGATGATCGAGCAAACACTGACCTACAAAGGTTTGTATTTTGTTTTGATGGGCAGATTGTCGCCACTCGATGGCATAGGCCCGAAAGACATTCATCTGGAAAAACTGGTCTCCCGCGCCACCGACGGCATCGTTGCCGAAGTTGTGCTGGCGACCAATTTCACCAATGAAGGCGAAGCCACTGCGCACTACATCAGCGAAACCATGAAAGCACGCGGCTTAAAGGTTAGTCGCCTGGCGCGTGGTGTGCCCGTTGGTGGCGAGCTGGAATATGTTGACGCCGGCACCATCGCCCGCGCCATGCTGGACCGGCGTTCAACCTGAAGCTGAGCATGTCTGACACATTACCCTCTGCTGGCCCGATGTCCGGCATCAAAGTATTGGAACTGGGCACCCTGATTGCCGGGCCTTTCTGTTCACGCATACTGGGCGAATTTGGTGCCGACGTGATCAAGATCGAGTCTCCCGATGGCGGCGATCCTATTCGGCAGTGGCGCGTACTCAAGGACGGCACTTCGCTTTGGTGGTCGGTGCAAAGCCGGAATAAAAAAAGCGTCACCCTCAACATGAAAGATCCGCGCGCGCAGGACATCGCGCGCCAGCTGGCGCTGGACGCCGACATCATTATTGAAAATTATCGTCCCGGCGTGCTGGAAAAATGGCAACTCGGTTACGAGCAGCTCAAAGCCATCAATCCGGCTCTGATCATGGTGCGTCTGTCCGGCTACGGCCAGAGCGGGCCCATGCGTGATTCACCTGGTTTTGGTGCCATCGGCGAATCCATGGGCGGCATGCGCTATGTATCGGGTTATCCGGATCGCCCGCCTGTTCGCATCGGCATGTCGATCGGTGACTCGGTCGCCGCACTGCACGGAGCAATTGGCGCCTTGATGGCCTTGCGCCATCGTGACGCCACCGGTGGTCGCTGGAACGGCAAGACCGGCGATGCGTTGCAAGCTGGACAGGGCCAGATGGTCGATGTCGCGCTGTACGAATCCGTCTTCAATCTGATGGAGTCGCTGGTACCTGAATATGACCATGCTGGCGTTGTGCGTGAACGCACCGGTGGTGCCTTGCCTGGCATTGTCCCTTCCAACACCTACACCACCGGTGACGGTGAAAATATTGTTATTGCCGGCAATGGCGACGCGATCTTCAAACGTTTAATGCACGCCATTGGCCGACACGACATGGCCGACGATCCTGCGCTTGAAAACAATGCGGGGCGAGTTACGCAAGTGCATCAAATTGATGAAGCTATAGCCAGCTGGTGCAGCACGCAAGAGATTGATAGCGCACTGCAAATATTAAAAGCGGCCGACGTTCCGGTATCAAAAATTTACTCGGTGCGCGATATGCTGACTGACCCGCAATTTATGGCGCGGGCCATGATAGAGCAGCATCAATTCAAAGACGGCACGCCGATCAAACTGCCGGCCGTAACACCAAAGTTTTCCGCAACACCCGGAGGCACGCGCTGGCTGGGGCCGGAGCTGGGTGAACATAATTTGGAAGTGCTGCGCAGCCTTGGTTACAGCGATTCAGACATCGCTGCCCTGCAAAACGATGGCGTGCTGTAAATCACAACAAAGAAAGTCGCACACAATGAAATTTGACTGGAAACAATTCGCTATTGCCATAGGTCTGTTCTTGCTCGGTTATCTGAGCTTTGGCGGGAAATTCTTCGGCTAAGTCCGCTTCACCCTCTTTCAGGCGCTCCGGCAAGCTTGCCGGGCAAGACCCTGACAAGCATGCTTTTTCAAGTTTTGCGCGTTTATGGTTTTGAAAATCTATTTATCGAACTAAATTCGAGAAATTGGCACTCAAACCGTAGCAAAAAAGACGCAATAACAATCCGTTTTTTTCTATTAGTTTCTTTGCGTAAATAACTCAGCACCAAATCTGAGGGTGAAAATCATGCTGTTCGTCGATATGGTGAGAGCTTTGTTTTCTAGTGCGCCGGCAGAAAATAGTAGCAACACGAAAGCTGCAGACAGCATTGTTCATGAAAAAACACCAAGCCACATCAAAATAAAATCTGCTACCACCCAGTCTGCAAGAAAAGCTTCGACTTCCTTTTTGGATTACATGGTCAATTGTTTCGTTATTCCATGGCGGGCTTTATGGAATATCAAAGAGACTGCGCCGATTAAAGCTTCAGTATCAGTAAAACCAGTTTCTCGCGATGAGAAAGCAGCGCTATTGCCTCTATTGATGTTTGGCAAAAAAGACCAAATTAAATTAAAAGAGAAATTCACCAATAATAATTTTGGGTTATCGACCGCTGAGATACACGCTATTTTTCTGTATGCAGGAATGTGCAGTAACGATGGGAGGACGGTAGAGTTGGTCAATGCGGAAGATTTAAATAAGGGAATGGAAATATTACCTACATTGTTAAGTTCCTCTTCTTTTAACGAAGATATGGATGCAATACTTTGCAATACTCATAATCGGCCTGTGCCTGACTACGTAAAATCTTTTCAAACCCTGTTGCGCAAATATAAAGAGCGAGTCTATATCAATCATCACCGTATCGAAGCTGCAAAAATTCACAAGTCAGTTTCACAGCCCCCTGTTTCTGATGACGTAAACACCCGCCAACAATTTCGTACTGGGATGTTCAATCCGCCTGCTGAAACGCGCGCATTTTTCATTCGTACTCAATCAACAATAACGCTGTCCTTGTTTAACACCATCATGCATGGTGAAAAATATACGGGCGCTGAATGTATTGCCGAATTAAAAAAATTTGTGGCGACTTTGGGCAGCCTTGAAAAGCCGATAGGTAATTTTGAAAAAATAACACTATTCGCTAAAAAATATCGTGAGTATGTAGCGGGTGATATCAAGGAACAATTAAGTGAGGTGCCTGACGTTGGGATCAAACACTTGGATTTCGTTTTTAATTTTCTTTTCCCCCAGTCTGAAACTGAAACGAATAAAAAACCCGGAGTGGAAATAGGCAGTGTCAGATGATTTTATAGATGGAAAATTGTCGTTCTCTTCCCAAAGGAGCAGCCAGCATGGATGTTAAACGGAGCCCCGGCGCTTCTCTTGGCGAAGACATGATCCCGCGTCATGATGTTGACAAAAATCTCAACAAAAAGTCGCAGTCCAGTGGTGAGCAGCGACATATTGAGCAAGCCTTATTAGTCAGATCGAAAAGCGCGCCCCTGGTTGTGCAACGCAGAATTACGGCATTTACACAGGCACGATCAGCAGCTCGTTCACACCTGCAGAGCGCTAAATTAGCATTGCCAGCAGACGCCACCGCCAATATCAGCATCCCGGCCAGCCAGGCGAAAAAAAAGACCGCACCGAAACCCTTACCGAAGTCGCCCTTATTGCTCAACAAGCTAAAGCAGCCACTGCAATCGCCAGCCACTGCGCTGATACCAGAAACTGCTCCCGCCAAATTATCCAGAAAAGAGCAGAAAGCCGCCTTCGAGCAAGCAGGCAAAGTCTTTATGGCGCTCGACAATCAATACATGCAGTTTCAACAGCTAGGCAAGAAGGAAGCGAATGCCCTGGTCGTGGAAATGAATGCGTGTCGGGACGAAGCTTCGCCTGAAATCACCGTCAAATCGCTGCAGGCTTTTCGTGGCGTGAGTCGTGCAGGAACTATGCAAAATATCAAACGCAACTATTCAACTGAAACGATATTGAGTGCCAAACATTTTGCGCAAAGCTGGCTGGCTATGCCTGTTGGTGACGATGGCAGCCGGCTGGGGAAAAGCTGGGAGCCTGTTGTCACTGATATGGCAAGGGATATCTGTTCTGAGCTGACTAAAGCGGGTTTTTAAATTTTTTATACAGGTACAGAGAGTGCCAGCATAAACAAACTTGCAACAGGAGTCAGACGATGAAACTCGGAGAAATGCTCAGAATAATTTTTACTGAACCTGCGTCACCATCGGAAGGTCAGCGGGCGAATAAAAAAACAGAAACTGATAGTCAAAAAAAACGCATGACTGCGGAAAAATTAAAAATGCAACAGCAGGCCAGTTTTTCATTTCTGTCAAAGCTGGCGTATTTTTCTAATTATTTTTTTGATGCAATAAAACCAATCAAAGAAGAAAAGCTTAAAAAAAATGAATCAAAATTTCCGACTGCCATCAACCAGGAGATTGATAAAAAACCCCAGTCCGGCAAGGAACAATTTAATGCGTATTTCAAGCAGTATCAAGAAAGTTCAATGAATGAAAACAGTGAATTTTATGATGTGAATTATTTTGCTTATTCATCTGATTGTTTAAAAGTTGCAGACGAAATTGTAAATAAGAAAAATACAATATTAACAACCGATGACAATCCGCGGGAAAGAATAGATCAATGCGAAGCGGCCGAATTTTTACTGGCTGGGTATGAAGCGCGTTTAAGGGAAATGAAAAATAATCCCAGTATGTAATCAATGTCTGAGTCAGATAGAAAGCGAGGAATGGTATGGGCTTCGTTCGAATTATGATGGCTTTGGCAGGGTATAAACCTTCAGAAGAAACCAAAAATACTGAGTCTGGAACAAAGCAGATTTATGTCAAAAGTGCGTCTGTAAAACCGTTAGCGACTGCGCGTAAGGCTCAATCATCGAAAGTGTCCAATAGTATTTGGGCGCATTTGGCCTACTTTTTTTCCAATCCATGGGAAGCGATTCGCCATATTTTGGCGCCGGTAGCGCCAACGCATTCGTCTGCCAAAAAGAAGCCACAAGACAAAGCCTCTTCGTTAAAAGCATCTGATAACGATAGTACTTCTTCAGTAAAAAATGATTTTCATCACAGTGGAAAAATTGCTTTTAATGGCGTGATTTCCAGTCTGACGCAATATCCGGATGATCCAATATCGGATAATTTTTTAGACAATACAGCTTGTCAAAATTATGCGGAGAGTCTGATTCAAGAATATGAAGGTTTGGAAAATAAAGAGGAAATTCAGGAAGTAAGGATGCGCAGCTACGACGCTGCCCATCAATTTTTAAAACGTAAAGGGCTATTGCCTTCCAAAGAAATTCAAGAGCTGAAAGAAAAATTAAAACCGATTTTGGCAGAAAATGTAAAAAATTCCAGCTTATTGAATACGCCAACTATTTTGGATTTGGATTTTTCTTCAGAAGAAATTTCAGTCGAACCGTCTCCTGGTGAAAAATTATTTGGGCAATTTGTCAAAGCCCATGCCGATACATTGCCTGAAAATTTGGATTCCGGTTCTGTTTTTCTGCAAAAGGAATGTGTTGAACATGCTCAGGTTCTGAAAGATCAATTCAATACCTATGCCACGCATTTAAAGTCCATGACTGAAAATGACACAAAACAGTTTGCAGCAGCGAAATTTTTAATCAAGTGCTCTGTGGACAATCAACGTAATGCAGAAAAAATGGCGGCGCAAAATGCTTCGCCAAAACTGCCGGCCGGTGAAAAACTATTTGCCGATTTTTTTGATCTGTATATGGCGAATAAATCTGCCGCTCTCGACAATATTTCAACATTAAAAATTCTCAAAGAAGGAAAGTTTAATGATGCCGAGTGCATCGCTTTTGCTAAAACAATGAAAGAGCTGGATATTTCAACAGGGACGCTGAGCGAAGAGCATGAGATTTTGCGGCAAAAAAAAGAAGCAGCGAACTGGTTGCTGAACGAAATTGAGAAATTTTCTGCACCCGAAAACGCAATACTGTTTGCAGAGTTCAGCGCAAGCAGTGCTCCGCCACCGCCACCGACGCCATTTCGCTGGCATAGCGCGGTGAAACAGATCAACGCGTCAAGTGCAACTGAGCGGCAAATCATGCAATCGCTATTTGTACTAAACCCGCAAGATTTTGAAGGCGCAATGCGGCATTTCAAGCGGATGTTAGAGCAGCAGGGTGCCAGATCTGCGGTCAGTGATCCACTGCAAAAAATGCAGCAACAAGCAAATGAAGAGCAGCAGAAGGGCGCGTTGATGGATGACGCACAGGCTGCTCTTTTATGGCTTGCACGCTGGGAGGCGGCTGGAAAAGACGAGCGAAAGGGCGAGATGGAAAATCTGACGTTTGCTGATTTGCTGGATTCAAATCTGAAGCAAATCAGGCAAGCGATAGAGAAAAAAATTCTCGAACTCAAACCGAATAAAGTGCAAGAAAAAGCCTCTGCCAAAGTTCTGCAATCTGCGCCTGTTGATATCGCAGACTTAACTGAGGCAGAGCTGAGTGCGGGTCAGGCAAGCTTCAATAAATATCGCGAAAGTTTTTTCAATGCGAAAAATACTGGGCGAACTATCCGCTTTGTCGAAGGCTCAGCCTACGGCAAAGCACCCTGTCTGGCGGTTGCGCGACACTACGCCAAAACACTGTCGTTATTGCCGCTCAAGGACAGGGTACCTGCAGATGCGCAAATTCTCGACGCTGCCCAGGCTTTACTCAAGCACTTTGAACCGAATTAATGGATCAGGCCTTCGAGCTTGACGATGTCTGCACAAAACAGGCGTATGCCTTCGGCCAGTTTTTCGGTTGCCATCGCGTCTTCGTTCAACATCAGGCGAAAGTCTTTTTCGTCGAGCGAGATTTTCTTGATGTCCGCATTCTTCGCGCTTTCCGGTGACAGTTTGCGCACAACGGGTGCATCATTTTCAGCCAGCTTTTGCAATAGCTCGGGGCTAATGGTCAGCAAATCGCAGCCAGCCAGTTCAATGATTTGTGCGGTGTTGCGAAAACTCGCACCCATGACTTCGGTCGTGTAGCCAAACTTTTTGTAGTACTCATATATGCGCTGCACGGACTGCACGCCGGGATCTTCTGCTCCTGTGTATTCGATGCCGCTTGATTTTTTATACCAATCATAAATGCGGCCGACAAAAGGTGAGATCAGCTGGGCACCAGCCTCGGCGCAGGCAATCGCCTGTGTAATTGAAAACAGCAAGGTCATGTTGCAGCGTATGCCTTCTTTTTCCAGCACTTCGGCTGCGCGTATACCTTCCCAGGTTGAGGCGATTTTGATCAAAACCCGCTGCCGTGGCACGCCTGCGGCTTCATACAGTGCAATCAGGGCCCGACCCTTGGCGATGGTGCCTTCGGTGTCGAAAGACAGACGGGCATCGGTTTCAGTCGAGACGCGACCCGGGATCAGTTCCAGAATTTGCAAGCCAAAGGCTACCAGCAGATGGTCGATGATCTCGGTTGCCGGTTTGCCATGATGCTCGCGCACTGCTTGTGCCAGCAAAGGCTGGTACTGCGGCTTTTGTACTGCCTTCAGAATCAGCGAAGGATTGGTGGTGGCGTCTTGCGGCGCAAATTCTTTCATCGACTGAAAGTCGCCGGTGTCGGCGACGACGGTGGTGAATTGCTTTAACTGCTGCAGCTGGCTCATGATGGTCAGGTGTGTTTGTGAAGAACAGGGCTGTCATTGTACGCAATCGGCTCACTGGCTTCAGATTTCGGGCAAGGCTTCCTCGCGCCATTGCAGCCCGTCGCGGCCAACCAGTGCGCTGGCTGCTGCCGGTCCCCAGCTGCCGGCGGCGTAGGGTGCCGGCATGCTGCCTTCCTGTTCCCAGTAATCCAATATGGGCTCTACCCATTCCCAGGCCGCTTCCAGTTCGTCGCTGCGCATGAACAAGGTGAGCTGTCCGCGCAGGATATCAAGCAGCAGCCTCTCGTAAGCATCCATGCGCGGCATTTTGAAACTCTCGCGGAAGTCCAGCTCCAGATCAACGGGTTTCAAGCGCATGCCGTCGCCCGGTGTCTTGGCCATCAGATTCAGGTTCAGCCCTTCATCGGGCTGCAAACGAATCACTAGCGAGTTGGCCTGAAAGCTGCCGGACTGCTGCGCGAAGATGGAATGCGGCAAAGGTTTGAAACGCACGGCAATTTCAGCCAGCTGGTCGGCCATGCGCTTGCCGGTACGCAGATAAAAGGGCACGCCGGCCCAGCGCCAGCTGTCGATTTCGGCTTTGACCGCCACAAAGGTTTCGGTACGCGATTGCGGATTGGCATCGGCTTCATTGCGGTAGCCGGGAACGGCCTGGCCTTCGATATACCCGTTGCGATATTGTCCGCGCACGATATGCTGGCTTAACGTGGTGGGGGTAAAGCGGCGCAGTGAGCGCAGCACCTTGAGTTTTTCATCGCGCACCGCGTCTGGCGTGGCTGAGACGGGAGGCTCCATGGCGACAATGCAGAGTAATTGCAGCAGATGATTTTGCAGCATGTCGCGCAAGGCGCCGGCGCTGTCATAGAAGCCCATGCGGGTGCCAACGCCGATTTCTTCGGCAATGGTGATCTGAACATCCGAGATCCACTCACGTCGCCATAGCGGCTCAAACAATATATTGCCAAAGCGTAGCGCGAGTAAATTTTGTACCGCTTCCTTGCCCAGATAATGATCGATCCGGAAAATCTGCGACTCGATAAACACAGCACCGACTTCGGTATTGATCTGGCGCGCGCTGGCGAGGTCACGTCCCAGTGGCTTTTCCAGTACCACACGTGAATTGGCATTGGTCAGCCCGCACAGTGCAAGGTTGTGGCAGATGCGGGCAAATAAAGCTGGCGGCGTAGCCAGATAAAAAACCCGAGTCAGCCCTGCATCGGGACGCAGGCAGGTGGCCAGTTGGCCGTAGCATCCGGCTTCGCTGACATCGAAGGCCAGGTAGTGGATGCGGGTGCAAAACGCGCGCCATTCTGCCTCGTCTAATGCATCGGCTGTGACATGGGGTTTGGATTCTTTATCGACTGCAGCGAGAAATTGCGGTGTATCCCAGGAATGTCTGCCAACGCAGAGGATGCGCGCGCTTGCCGGCAAGTGCCGGTCATGACACAACGCGTACAAGGCAGGCAATAACTTGCGCATCGCCAGATCGCCACTGCCGCCAAATAGCACCAGTTCAAAATCAGCGATGGCCACGATGGGAACACGCTCCTTACATTGCGTTGCGGGTGCGGGCGATCAAGCCGGCTGTCGAGCTGTCATGCAATTCGGTTTTGCCGGTATCGAGTTCAGTCAGAATGCGACCTGCCAGAACTTTGCCCAGTTCCACACCCCACTGATCAAAGCTGTTGATATTCCACAGCACGCCTTGCACAAACACTTTGTGCTCGTACAGCGCCACTAGTGCACCAAGCGTGGCCGGCGTTAAGCTCTCCATCAGCAAGGTATTGCTGGGGCGGTTGCCGGGGAAGATACGGTGCGGCAGTAGTGCCTGGATTTTTTCTGCCGACATGCCTTGTGCCTGCATATCGGTTGTGGCCTCAGCCTGGCTTTTGCCACGCATCAGCGCTTCGGACTGGGCAAAGCAATTTGCCAGTAATACTTTGTGCTGTTCCAGATGCGGGTGCGCAGGTTTCAGGGCAGCGATGAAATCAATCGGTATCAGATCCGAGCCCTGATGCAGCAGCTGAAAATAAGCGTGCTGACCATTACTGCCGACACTGCCCCATATTACGGGTGCGCTGGGCGTTGTCAGTGCTTGTCCGTCGCGGCTGGTGCCTTTGCCGTTGCTTTCCATTTCCAGTTGCTGCAAGTAGGAAGGAAACAAGGCCAGATCATGATGATAAGGCGCGATCAGGTGCGAGCTGCTGCCAAAAAACTGGCGATACCAGAATCCCATTAACGCCAGCAGCACCGGCATGTTGCGCTCCAGCGGTGCTGACTGAAAATGCGTGTCCATCGCATGCGCGCCGTCAAGAAATTCACGGAAACGTTCAATACCGATGGCCAGTGCCAGCGGCAAGCCGATGGCGGACCAGATGGAAAATCTGCCGCCTACCCAATCCCAGAAGGGGAACATATTGTCCGTATCGATGCCGAACTGCTGAACCGCTGCCGCATTGGTTGAGACCGCAACAAAATGTTTGGGCAAATCTTTTTCTTGTCCCTGCTGCAGAAACCAGCGCCGCGCCGCATGGGCGTTCAACATGGTTTCCGGCGTAGTGAATGATTTGGATGCGACGATGAAGAGTGTGCTTCGCGGGTTCAGCCCAGACAGGGTGGCATCGATATCATGGCCGTCGACGTTGGACAAAAAATGCAGGCGCAGACCATCCTGGGTAAAAGTACGCATGGCCGCGCAAGTCATGGCCGGACCGAGGTCGGAGCCGCCTATGCCGATATTGACAATATCGGTAATCACATCATTGGCAAAGCCGCGCCAGCTTCCTTTGCGCACGCGCTCGCTGAAAGTGCCAATGCGCGACAAGACAGCCTGAATGTCGCTGACAATGTCTTTTTCATCGACGTACAACTTGGCCTGGGCCGGCAATCTGAGAGCCGTGTGTAAAACAGGGCGATCTTCCGTGACATTGATACGCTCTCCGCTAAACATGGCATCGCGTTGCTGTTCAAGATGGCAGGCTCTGGCCAGATCGGTCAGCAGTTGCAGCGTGTGCCCGGAGATATGATTTTTTGAAAAATCCAGAAACAGGCCTGCTGCCTCTACCGAGTAGTGATCAAAACGCTGATGGTCATCATCAAATAACTGACGCAACTTCCATTGCCTGGCTTCACCAGCATGTTGCAACAACGGTGTGAATTCGGTTGGCATTGAGCTGGATGGAAGAAGGTTCTCGGGCATAGCAGGGTGCGTGTTCAAGTAACGAATCGATTTGAATTTTGAAATATAAGCGAATCAGGCGTTGCGAGGTAAATTTATGCCTATGTTTTATCACAGCCCAAACACTGGCCTGTAATGAAAGTAACTGCTGCGCCTTGCTGTCTAAAACTCTGACTAGCCGCGATTATCTCAGTTTAAAAATAAAACATTGTAAAAAGAGATAAAAATGCGTTTGTTTGATTCTGCTTAAGGTAAATTTTTACGGAGTTTGATCTCTGGCGAGTAGACTATTTTTCAGAGTCCTTTTGAAGATGAGTCGGCCTTGTTGATGGCTTTGGGATTCATGGAAAGTCACTGGGCCCCAGCCTGCGCTGGGGCTGCGGTTGTGGTGCCAGTGTCTCTCGTCAATCAACAAAAATTAAATTTTCAATCAGACACTAATCAGCATCATCGAAAGGGTCTTCGTCATGGCCGTTCATTCCACAGTTGCAGCCGTAACAAAACGCGTCGTCACTCGCAGCAAACCAAGTCGCAACGCTTACCTTTCTCGTCTGCACAAGGCCCAGCATCAGGGCGCGCAGCGCGCCGCACTGTCCTGTACCAATCTGGCCCACGGCTTTGCTGCCTTCGAGCCCGGCGATAAATTGAAATTGCGCGCATTGCGCGTGCCGTCGGTAGCGATTGTCTCGGCCTACAACGACATGCTGTCGGCCCATCAGCCGTTTGCCACATTTCCTGCCGTGATACGCGAAGCGGTGCGCAACGCCGGTGGTGTTGCGCAATTTGCCGGCGGTGTGCCTGCGATGTGCGACGGCATTACCCAAGGTCAGCCCGGCATGGAGCTGTCGCTGTTTTCGCGCGACACCATTGCCATGGCAACGGCGGTTGCACTCTCGCACAATATGTTTGATGCGGCGGTCTACCTCGGGGTCTGCGACAAGATCGTGCCGGGGCTGTTGATCGGTGCGCTGCATTTTGGCCATTTGCCAGCGGTGTTTATTCCTGCCGGACCGATGCAAAGCGGTCTGTCAAATCCGGAAAAGTCGCGCATCAGGCAACTCTATGCACAAGGAAAAATAGATCGCGAAGACTTGCTCGAAGCAGAATCCCAGTCTTATCACGCTGCCGGCACTTGCACTTTTTATGGTACGGCCAATAGCAATCAGTTATTAATGGAAGTCATGGGCCTGCATCTTCCGGGCGCAGCTTTTATTCATCCCGACACGCAGATGCGCGACGCTCTGACGGCAGCAGCTTCACGGCGTGCAGTTGAAATCAGCGCCTTGTCGGCCATGCCGATTCCGGTCGGTCAGGTGGTGGATGAACAATCCATCGTCAATGCCATCGTTGCGCTATTAGCCACGGGCGGCTCGACCAATCACACCATCCATCTGGTCGCCATTGCCAAAGCCGCCGGCATCGTGATCGACTGGGATGACTTTGATGCCCTCTCCACGGTCGTGCCGCTACTGGCGCGAATTTATCCTAATGGCGACGCCGATATCAATGCCTTTCATGCTGCCGGCGGTTGCGGCTTTGTATTGCGCGAATTGCTTGATGCCGGCCTGCTGCATGATGAAGTGACCACCGTCATGGGGCAGGGCTTGCATGCACATTGCGCCGAGCCCATGCTGGCCGACGATGGCACTTTGCACTGGCGTGACGCAGCTTTGCACAGCGCCAGCCTTGATATTTTGCGCACGGTGGCAGCACCCTTTTCCGTCGATGGCGGTCTGCGTCTGCTGCATGGCAATCTGGGTCGTGCAGTGATCAAGGTTTCAGCCGTCGCCCTGCAGCACCAGACGGTATGCGCGCCTGCGCTGGTGTTCTTTTCGCAGGAAGCCTTCATGCAAGCCTTTCATGATGGACTTTTGCAGCGCGACTTTGTTGCTGTGCTGATGTTTCAGGGGCCGCGTGCCAACGGCATGCCCGAGCTGCATGCGATGACGCCGGCGCTGGGCAGTTTGCAAGATGCCGGCTTTCAGGTCGCGCTGGTCACAGACGGCCGCATGTCCGGTGCCTCCGGCAAAGTGCCGGCGGCGATTCATGTTTCGCCTGAAGTACTCGATGGTGGTCCGCTGAGCCGGGTCCGTGACGGCGATATGATCCGGCTTGATGCCGTCATCGGTTTGCTGCAGGCCGAAGTCAATGCCACCGAATGGGACGCACGCTTGCCTGTCAGTGCTGACTTGTTCGAAAACGGCGTAAGCATGGGCAGAGAATTATTTGCCTTGTTTCGCGCCAACGTCTGTAACGCAGAGCAGGGCGCCACGAGCTTTGCTTTGCCGCCGCTACCCACGCAGCCCGAGCCTGCATTGAACCTGCCTCACGCTGATGCAGAACCTTTCAGTGATGAAGATACCGCGACCGGAGAATAATGATGAACAAAGCCGAGACCATGCAGGACATCATGCGCAGTTCACCCGTGATGCCAGTGATTGTGATCGACCAAATTGAGCAGGCTGTGCCGCTGGCCAGAGCGCTGGTCGCAGGTGGCATACGCGTGCTTGAAATTACGCTGCGCAGCGTTCATGGCTTAGCGGCCATCCGCGCCATTGCCAGCGCTGTGCCTGAGGCCATCGTCGGTGTCGGCACGCTGACCCGGCCCGAAGAGTTTTGGCAGGCGCGCGACGCCGGCGCCACATTTGGTGTATCCCCCGGTTTGAGCGCAGCGTTAATTAGCGCGGCAAAGGACAGCGGCCTGCCTTTGCTGCCCGGGGTGATGACGCCATCGGAAGTAATGGCGGCGCGCGAAGCAGGATTTTTGCAGTTAAAACTGTTCCCTGCCATTGCCGCTGGCGGCATCAACATGCTCAAGGCACTTGGTGGTCCTTTTCCGGAATTGTGCTTTTGCCCCACCGGCGGCATTAGCCAGCAAACTGCGCCAGAATTTTTGGCTTGTCCCAATGTAGCCTGTGTAGGCGGCTCGTGGCTGACGCCCAAAGCGGTAATGGATCAGGAAGATTGGGCCGGCATTACCGCACTGGCCTATGCAGCAGCAAACCTGAGCGCAGAAATCTGAGCGCAGGTGGCTTGATGCATCGCGACGCTGATTTTGATTCAATACTGATACCTTTTCTATAAGGTAATAAAAATAAATAATGTTCGATTAACAACAAATGTGTTTAAAGAATGCTATAGTTTTGATGCCTATCCAATAGGTTTACCAATAAACATTGAAGCAGATGAGTGCTTCAGCGCCGGGTAATAAAATCAAAATGGCGGAAGAGGAGGTTCTCTTGCAAGCATTTTCAAGCACTGTCAGAGACTTATACGCACTAGCCGAATACGCATCGCCCGACCAATTTTTACAGCAGGCCATCAGTTTGCTGCAAACCTGGATACGCTTTGACGGCGCAATATTTGGTACCGGTGAACTACCCCAGCAGGGCGGGCCGATGGCCATACAAACATCTGGCAACGCACCCGAAATGACGGTGCCAGAATCATTATTGTCCCGATCAGCATTCAGCAATGATCCGGTAGCCCATGGTTTTCGTAATGCGCCCGCTTCGCCGGCGCGCGGCGGAATTCGTGAAATTTACCGCAAGGGTCACAGTTATCCTGAAGCAGGCAAAGGCAAAGAACGGCCGGTGCCGCGCAGCCTTGCCGAAGAACTCAACCTTTGTCATCTGATGGTGCATGGCGACGATCCCAAGCAGGTTCATCCGGCGCGCTGGATCATGTTGTACCGGCGTCATGATGTGCGCTTTGCCCAGACCGATGCGGCCTGCCTGCATGGATTGTGGGTGCATCTGTCACGCGCCCTTGTCATTAATCGCAGCCGCACACTTGAGCGGCAAACCCGGAAAAGTGATGAATCGGTATCAGGCTTTATCAACATGGAAGGTACGGTTGATATTGCCGACCCGCGGTTTTTTGATTTGCTCGAACGCGAGTGGCCGGACTTAGCGCCGCAGAGCGTGCCCGAAGTGGCACTGGAATGCCTGCTCGAAGGCAAAGCTTATCGTGGTGCCCATATCGAAATCAGTCTGGTACGTCAGCAAGGTTTCAACATGTGCCGCATCCGGCCCATCGATGCGATGGAAATACTGACCCCGCGCGAATTTGTCGTTGCCCGCCGTTTCGCCTCAGGCATGAGCCACAAACAGATTGCCCGTGAACTTGGCGTTTCGCATCACACGGTGCGCAACCAGCTGGCGCATTTATATCGCAAGCTCAATTTGCATGACAAAGCATCGCTGGCCCAATACCTGATTGTGAACGCCGCGCCTGGCTGATCCGTTAAAATGTGGCCTGGTTTTTACCCGGCGATTTTTACAGGTGACAGGCAATGACACAAGACGAACTCAAGCAGGCAGTCGCGCGCGCGGCGATAGCTTATGTAGTGGATGGCGCCATTATCGGCGTGGGCACCGGCTCCACTGCCAATTTCTTCATCGATGAACTGGGCACAATCAAAGACCGTATCAAAGGCGCAGTCGCTTCTTCAGAATCCACTGCAGCGCGTCTGCAATCGCATGGCATACGGGTGTGGGATCTCAATGAGGTTGACAGCATGCCGGTCTACATTGACGGCGCAGACGAAATCGACGCCAGCGGTGCGATGATCAAGGGCGGTGGCGCGGCGCTGACCCGTGAAAAAATCGTCGCATCCGTTGCCACACAATTTGTCTGTATTGCCGACGGATCAAAACTGGTCGATGTGCTCGGTAAATTTCCGCTGCCGATTGAAGTCATTCCGATGGCGGTTGCCGTTGTCAGCCGCAAACTGGCCGCACTCGGCGCCACGCCGGTAATGCGCATGAAAGACGGCAAGCCGCTGGTCACTGATAATGGTTGCTACATCATTGACGCAGCAAATATGCGCATCAGCGATCCAGTCGCACTGGAGCAGACCATCAACAATATCGTCGGCGTCGTCACTTCAGGGCTGTTTGCGCGCAAGGGCGCCGATGTCTGCTTGCTGGGCATGGCCGGTGGTGTCAGAACAATGACATTTCCAGGTCAGTCATCGCTTTTGTAAGCAGGCGAGCCATGACTTTTTTGTAGTCGTATTGGCGATTACCGGTTCAAAAAAAATGCCCACCCTCTTGCGAGGGCAGGCATTCACTGAGTGCTCAGCCTTTATGCTGTTGGCGGCACATAGCCCTGTGCGGCATCGGCGCCTTCGCCAAAGAAATGCTTTTCCATTTGCGCAGCCAGATATTTACGGGCCCGCACGTCAGCCAGGTTCAGCCGGTTTTCATTGACCAGCATGGTCTGATGCTTGAGCCAGGCGGCCCAGGCTTCCTTGGAGACGCTCTCCCAGATTTTTTTGCCCAGCTCGCCCGGGTAAGGCGGGAAGTCCAGGCCTTCGAGTTCTTTTTCCATTTTGATGCAATGAACCATGCGTGCCATCGTAATCTCCAAAAACTATAGTTGCTTGATCAGGACGAGCGACTTGCGCTGCCAGTTGTACATGTTCTGCCGGTCTTTCGGCAAATCATCGAAGCTTGCGTTGATAAAGCCGCGCTTTAAAAACCAGTGCGCGGTGCGGGTGGTCAGGACAAATAATTTTTTGAAGCCGGCAGCGCGCGCCCGGTTTTCCAGATGCTTGAGCAAACGCTCGCCATCGCCTTGCGCCTGCACTTCGGGGTTGACGGTTAAACAGGCCATCTCGGCCATTTTCTCGGCCGGGAAAGGGTAGAGCGCAGCACAACCGAAGATCACGCCGTCATGCTCGATGACGGAAAAATAATTAATTTCACGCTCGATCAGTTCGCGGCCGCGTTTGACCAGCGTGCCGTCGGCCTCCAGCGGCTCGATTAACTGCAGCACACCGCCAACGTCTTCAATGCTGGCTTCGCGCAGGCTTTCCAGATTTTCTGAAGAGACCATGGTGCCCACACCATCGTGGGTAAAAATTTCCAGCAGCACCGAGCCATCGGTGGCAAAGGGCACGATATGCGCGCGCGGCACGCCGCCTTTGCAGGCCTTCATTGCGTGCTCAAGATAAAACGCCGAGTCCGAAGGCAGGCATTCGGCAGCCAGCACCGCTTGCGCCTGATGGGCAGAGAGTTCGTGAATTTCAGCGCCGCCGGCGTCCATCATCATCGGCGTTTCGCTGATAAAAATCAGTTTGTCGGCGCGCAGTGCGGTGGCGGCGGCCACCGCCACATCCTCCATCGCCAGATTGAAGACTTCGCCAGTGGGTGAGAAGCCCAGCGGCGAGAGCAAGACCAGACTGCCGTTGTTCAAAATCGGATGAATAGTTTCAAAGGCGATTTTGCGGGTAATGCCGGTGTGTTCCAGATCGACGCCATCAATAATACCCATGGGCCGGGCGACGACGAAGTTACCCGAAATGACGCGAATGGCTGCATTGGCCATGGGCGTGTTAGGCAGACCCTGGCTGAACGCGGCTTCGATATCGAGGCGCAGTTCACCGGCGGCTTCTTTGGCGCATTCCAGTGCGGTGGCGTCCGTGATGCGCAAGCCGTTATGAAACCGGGTTTCCTTATTGCGCAACGCCAGCTGTTCCTGCACTTGCGGTCTGGAGCCGTAAACGATGACAACCTTGATCCCCATCGCATGCAAGAGCGACAGATCATGGGCCAGCACAGGCAGCGCACCCGCCATCACCAGTTCGCCCGGAAAGGCGACGACAAAGGTTTTGCCACGAAACGCGTGGATATACGGTGCGACCGAGCGCAACCATTCAACGAAGGCGATGGGGTTTTCCATGTGCGGCATTATAATTCGCTCCGCCATGTCCGCACCTGATTCCCCTAAAAAAGCCGGGCCCGCGCCTGCATCCCCTGCCAAAGCGCTACCGCTACGCAATCCCCTGCCGCCAGTCAGTTTTCCTGAAGAGCTGCCCGTGTCCGGCCGCCGGGAGGAAATTGCCGCGGCTTTGCAGGCCCATCAGGTCATCATCGTGTGTGGTGAGACCGGCTCCGGCAAGACCACCCAGCTGCCGAAAATCTGTCTGGCTCTCGGGCGGGGTGAACGGGGTCTGATTGGCCATACCCAGCCGCGGCGCATTGCCGCCTCATCGACAGCCAAGCGGATTGCGCAGGAACTCGGCTCGCCGGCCGGTATGCATGTCGGCTACAAGGTGCGCTTCAATGACACGCTGAGCGCCGGTGCCTGGGTCAAGCTGATGACCGATGGCATTCTGTTGGCCGAGACGCAGGGCGATCCTTTATTAAAACAATATGACACCCTGATTATTGACGAGGCCCACGAGCGCAGCCTCAATATTGATTTTTTGCTGGGCTATCTGAAGCAACTGCTGCCCAAGCGGCCGGATTTGAAGGTGATCATTACTTCAGCGACCATTGATGCCGACCGCTTTGCCCGTCATTTTGGCAGCGCAGACAAGCCTGCGCCGGTGATTGAAGTGTCGGGTCGCATGTATCCGGTAGAAGTGCGCTATCGGCCTGTGCAGGCCGATGTCGCCATCAAAACCGGCGCGGTGCAAAAAGCCCGCGATCAGCGCGACCTGATGGAAGCCATTGTGGACGCCGTTGATGAACTGGCCCTGATAGGCTCGGGCGATGTGCTGGTGTTTTTGCCCGGCGAGCGCGAAATTCGCGATGCCGCCGAAGCACTGCGCAAACATCATCCGCCGCATGTTGAAATTTTGCCGCTGTATGCGCGGCTCTCGGCGCAAGAGCAGGAACGGGTTTTCAAAACCAGCAATGCGCGCCGCGTTGTTTTAGCGACCAATGTCGCCGAGACTTCTTTGACCGTGCCGGGTATTCGCTATGTGGTTGACGCCGGCACCGCCCGCGTCAAGCGCTACAGCTACCGCAACAAGGTTGAACAGTTGCAGATTGAAGCGATTGCCCAATCAGCGGCAAACCAGCGCGCCGGTCGCTGCGGCCGGGTCGCTGCAGGCGTGTGTATTCGTTTGTATGAAGAACAGGATTTTTTGCAGCGGCCAAAGTTTACCGAGCCTGAAATTTTGCGCTCTTCACTGGCTGCGGTCATTTTGCGCATGAAGGCTTTGCGGCTTGGTGATGTGGAAGACTTTCCCTTCATTGAACCGCCGCTGGGCCGCGCGATTGCGGACGGCTATCAGCTGCTGCAAGAACTGGGTGCGGTCGATGATGACCGCCACCTGACCGCTCTGGGCCGGCAACTGGCCAAGCTGCCGCTGGACCCGCGGGTGGGGCGCATGATTTTAGCCGGGCGCGACAATGTATGCCTGACCGAGATGCTGATCATTGCCTCGGCCTTGTCGGTGCAAGACCCGCGTGACAGGCCGGTTGAAGCGCAGGGCGCAGCGGATGCAGCGCATAAAAAATTCGCTGATGAAAAATCCGAATTTCCGGCTTACCTGAAAATCTGGGCCTGGTTTGAAGACGCCATCGCGCATAAAAAATCCAATCGCCAGTTGCAAGAACATTGTCGCGAAAATTTTCTCTCGCAGCTGCGCCTGCGCGAATGGCGCGACGTGCATGTGCAATTGCTGACCATTGTGCGCGAACAGGGCTGGCGCCTCAATGAAGCGCCGGCCACCTATGAGCAACTGCACACGGCACTGTTGACTGGCCTGTTGGGCAATATTGGTTTCAAGGCTGATGACGAGCCGCATTATCTGGGCGCGCGCGGGATCAAGTTTCATATCTGGCCCGGCTCGGCACTGTCGAAAAAAGCGGGTAAATGGGTGCTGGCTGCCGAGCTGGTTGATACCTCGCGCTTGTATGCGCGCACGATTGCGCAGATACAGCCAGAGTGGCTGGAAAAAGTCGGCGGCCATTTGCTGAAAAAAACCTATGGCGAGCCGCGCTGGGAAAAAAAGAGCGGGCAGGTTTCAGCCTACGAGCGGGCGACCTTGTATGGACTGGTGGTCTATAGCCAGCGCCGCATTAACTACGGCAATTTCAATCCCGAAGAAGCGCGGGAAATTTTTATTCGCGATGCCTTAGCCGGTGGCGACTTCGATACCCGCGCCCCATTTTTTGCGCACAACCAGAAACTGATACGCGAGATTGAAAACCTCGAACACAAATCACGCCGTCTCGATGTGCTGGTTGATGATGAACTGATTGCGGCCTTCTACGACAAGCTGGTGCCGGCCGATATTTGCAATGCGGTCGATTTTGAAAAATGGCTGCGCGCAGCCAGCTTGAAAGAGCCCAAACTGTTGTATCTCAATCGTGATGATTTGATGCGACATGAAGCCGCAGGCGTGACCACCGAGTTGTTTCCCAAAGTGATGCGCAACGCCGGTATTGAAATGGCGCTCAGCTACCATTTCGAACCCGGCTCATTGCGCGATGGCGTCACTCTGGCAGTGCCCTTGTATGCGCTCAATCAGGTGTCGGTCGCGCGCTGCGAGTGGCTGGTGCCGGGCATGCTGAAGGAAAAAACCCATTTGCTGTTGAAGTCGCTGCCGCAAAAATTGCGTCGTCATTGCGTACCCTTGCCGGATTATGCAGCGGGTTTTTGCGAACGCACGCACGAGGCAAAAAAATTCGGTCTGGGTGAACTGCTCGATGCCTTGATTGCCGATATCCGTGCGCAAACCACGCTGATGGTGAAAACGACTGACTTCAAGATCGAGACCTTGCCCGCCCATCATTTCATGAACTTCAAGATCGTCGATGAACACGGCCGTCAATTGGAGATGGGACGCAACCTCAATACTTTGCAAGCCGAATTTGGCGGGCAGGCCAGAGAACAGTTTCAAAAAATCGCCGAGCAAACCGCGCCTGTTCATGAAGCGCCAGCGGTCAATAAGGCAGCTGGCTCCGGCGAAAGCCGCAAACCGGCAACGTCAAGTACAGCATCGAGCTATCAAAACCTGAGCAGCTGGACTTTTGGCGAATTGCCCGAGCTGCTGGAAATTCAGCAAGGTAAACAAACCCTGATCGGTTTTCCGGCATTGGTCGACAAGGGAGGGCATTGCGATCTGGAGGTGTTCGATGACCCCAATGAAGCCGCGCAGATTCATTTCGCGGGCCTGCGCCGCCTGTTCTCGCTGCAATTGAAGGAGCAGCTCAAGTACCTGGAAAAAAACGTCCCCGGCTTGCAGCAAATGGGCATGCAATTCATGGCGCTGGGTTCGCAAGAAGAGTTGCGCGATCAAATCATTAACGCCGGTCTGGAGCGTGCCTGCTTGCAATTGCCGCTGCCGACTAACGCCGCTGCTTTTACCTTGCGTCGTGACGAAGGCAAGGCGCGACTCAATTTGCTGGTCAATGAAATTGCGCGACTGCTTGGACAAATCCTTGCCGAATATCACGCACTGCCGAAAAAGCTGCAGGGCATCAAGGCCCATGCTGCTGCGCACGCTGACATGCAGGCGCAGCTGCAAGCGCTGATTCATAAGCATTTCATCGCCGAGCAAGACTACGCCCAGTTGTCGCATTTCCCGCGTTACCTCAAAGCGATGCAGGTCCGACTCGACAAGCTGCGGGCCGATCCGGCGCGGGACGCCAAAATGCTGGCCGATTGGCAGCTGGCAGCAGCACCCTGGCAGCGCGCACAAAAAGCGGCCCGGCATAGTGATCCCAAGCAGGATGAATATCGCTGGCTGCTGGAAGAGCTGAGGGTGTCGCTGTTTGCGCAGGAACTGAAAACACCGATGCCGGTGTCGGTCAAGCGCCTGCAAAAAGTCTGGGAGTCGATGCAGCGCTGACTTGTTTTCAGGCCGTAAAAAAGCTTGCGATAGCGTAAAATTCGGGCTTACCTTCACCCAGCCAAATTGCCAACATGACTATTAAATCCGACAAATGGATCCGCCGCATGGCCGAACAGACCGGCATGATCGAGCCATTCGAGCCCGGCCAGGTGCGCGAGGCAAATGGCCAGAAGATTGTTTCTTATGGCACTTCATCGTATGGCTACGATATTCGCTGCGCTGACGAATTCAAGATTTTCACCAATATCAACAGCACCATCGTTGATCCGAAAAATTTTGACGAAAACTCATTTGTCGATATCAAAAGTGACGTCTGCATCATTCCGCCGAATTCCTTTGCGCTGGCGCGCACGATTGAATACTTCCGCATACCACGCAGCGTGCTCACCATTTGTCTGGGTAAATCAACTTATGCGCGCTGCGGCATCATCGTCAATGTGACGCCGTTCGAGCCTGAATGGGAAGGCTATGTGACGCTGGAGTTTTCCAACACCACACCGCTGCCGGCAAAAATTTATGCGGGCGAGGGTTGCGCGCAAGTGCTGTTCTTCGAGAGCGATGAAATCTGCGAAACCTCGTACAAGGACCGCGGCGGCAAGTATCAGGGGCAGCGCGGTGTGACGTTGCCTAAGACCTGATGACGTTTTCCGTGATTGATTAAAGTCGCTGGATCCCGGCCTTCGCCGGGATGACGATTGATAGTCTGTTAGCCCTGTTAACGTCGTCCCGGCGCAGGCCGGGACCCAGTCAGTGTCCAGCCATTGCTCGACATCCATCGATAGGCTGATCCTTTCTTCCTGGACCAGCATTGCCAATTCCCACGCTTAGTGAGGCTGTACTGTCAGTTTTAGCCCCAGTGCCCGGATAACGCGTAGCAGCGTATCGGCGGAGGGAACGCGTTCGCCGGAGAGGCCCCGGTATAAGCTTTCCCTGGACAATCCGGCATCGGCTGCGACCTTGGACATGCCTCGGGCACGCGCAATGTCACCCAATGCGGCTGCAATTTCTTCGGGACTGCCGTCTTCCAGAATGGCGCTCAGATAGAGTGCCATGTCTTCTTCGGATTCAAGATAGTCCGCAGCGTCGAAGGGTATCAGTTTTGGTTTAGCCATTTAAATCTCCTTAGCCAGGACTTGCGCGCGAATGATATCGTCTTCCTGGCTCGACTTGTCGCCACCTGAGAGCATGAACACGAGTGCGCCCGAGCGCTCTGTGTAATACATGCGCCAGCCCGGGCCAAAGAACTCGCGCATTTCCCACACCCCACCTCCAACCGGCTTGATGTCGCCGAGATTGCCGAATGACGCGCGCCTGAGTCGTTTGACCAGTCGTATGCGCGTGTTGCCATCCCGCAGACTTTTAAGCCAGGCTGCAAACGCTTCCGTCTGGATGATCGTGAACATGAATTGTAGTCAGCAGGCTACAGCATTGCAAGCTGATTTTTCAGGATATTGACAGGCTTGTGATGAGCGCATTGGTATTTTTCCTCCATGACTGAATGTGCAAGGAAGATAGCGTCCGATGTGGTCAAGTCAGATTAGTGTGGTCGGCTTTGGATACTGTCATTTGTCGATGTAATCTGAGAATGTTCGAAGCTGCAACAAAAAAGGGAGCCGAAGCTCCCTTTAGTTCACAGTGATTCAGAATTACTGCCGCACACAATCGACAAAATATCCCTTAGTCCCATCTTTACCCGACGTCACCAAGCCATGCACATCGGTCTCGAAGCCCGGAAACTTCTCATTGAAGTCGCGTGCAAATTTCAGATAATCGACAATGGTTTTATTGAAAATTTCGCCGGGAATCAACAGCGGAATACCGGGTGGGTATG
Organism: Burkholderiales bacterium; assembly: GCA_947451925.1. GTDB lineage: Bacteria > Pseudomonadota > Gammaproteobacteria > Burkholderiales > Burkholderiaceae_D > Pernthalerella. Next base: position 80,262 of record CANGAW010000003.1, read on the forward strand.
GAGTCAATAAAATCGCAGTAATGCGGCCTTCCAGTTCTTCGATAGGCACGCGATCAATATCGCGGTGGGCCATTTTGGCAAAGGCATCCGAAGGTTTCATCGCCGGCTGCATGTCGGACAGATACATCTCCGTAGTCAGTCGCGCCACATCATAGGATTTGTACATGCTGTGAATCTGCTGGCACAAATCGCGCAATCCGATGCGGTCGTAGGCCGGATTGGCGGCCGCAAATTCCGGCAGGATGCGCCACACCGGCTGGTTTTTGTCATAGTCATCCTTGAACTGCTGCAGCGCAGTTAACAAGGTATTCCAGCGGCCTTTGGTAATGCCGATGGTGAACATGATGAAGAAAGAATACAGACCGGCTTTCTCAACGATGACGCCGTGCTCAGCCAGATATTTGGTGACGATGGAAGCCGGTATGCCGGTCTCGCTGAAGTGTCCTTGTATCGACAAGCCGGGCGTGACAATGGTGGCCTTGATCGGGTCGAGCATATTGAAGCCTGGTGCCAGATTGCCAAAGCCGTGCCAGTCGTCTTCGGCGCGGATCATCCAGTCTTCGCGCGAGCCTATGCCATCTTCGGCGAATTCGTCCGGGCCCCACACCTGGAACCACCAGTCCTTGCCCCATTCCTGATCGATCTTTTTCATTGCGCGGCGGAAGTCCAGCGCTTCGAGAATGCTTTCTTCCACCAGCGCTGTGCCGCCTGGCGGCTCCATCATCGCTGCGGCAACGTCGCAGGAGGCAATGATGGAATATTGCGGCGAGGTGGAGGTGTGCATCAGATAGGCTTCGTTGAAGGTGTCGCGGTCCAGCTTCACCGTCTCGGATTCACGCACCAGAATTTGCGAAGCCTGCGACAAACCAGCCAGTAATTTATGCGTGGACTGGGTAGAAAAAATCATCGATTTTTTTGCACGCGGCCGGTCTTTGCCGATGGCATGCATGTCTTTGTAAAAGTCATGGAAGGTCGCATGCGGCAGCCAGGCTTCATCAAAATGCAGGGTGTCGATTTCGCCATCCAGCATCTCTTTCAAGGTTTCGACGTTGTAGATCACGCCGTCATAGGTCGATTGCGTAATGGTCAGAATGCGCGGCTTTTTATTGACCGCTTCGCGGGCAAAGGGATTGGCCTCGATTTTTTTCATGATGTTTTCCATCCTGAATTCTTCGAGCGGAATCGGGCCGATGATGCCCAAGTGATTACGCGTTGGCATCAGGAACACCGGAATGGCGCCGCACATAATGATCGAGTGCAGAATCGATTTGTGACAGTTGCGGTCTACCACCACAATGTCGCCCGGCGCGACCGTGGAGTGCCAGACCATTTTGTTCGAGGTTGACGTGCCGTTGGTGACAAAGTAGCAGTGGTCGGCGTTAAAGATGCGCGCCGCGTTGCGTTCGGAAGCCGCTACCGGGCCGGTATGGTCAAGCAGCTGGCCGAGTTCTTCGACGGCATTGCAGACGTCGGCGCGCAGCATGTTTTCACCAAAAAACTGATGGAACATCTGCCCGATCGGTGACTTCAGAAAGGCCACGCCACCGGAGTGGCCCGGGCAGTGCCAGGAGTAAGAACCGTCTTGCGCATAATGCACCAGCGCGCGAAAGAAGGGCGGCGCCAGACCGTCGAGATAAGACTTGGCTTCACGGATGATGTGACGCGCAACGAATTCAGGCGTGTCTTCAAACATGTGAATGAAGCCGTGCAGCTCGCGCAGGATGTCGTTTGGAATATGGCGCGAGGTGCGGGTCTCGCCGTACAGGTAAATTGGAATATCGGCGTTCTTGTAGCGGATTTCTTCGACAAAGGCGCGCAGCGAAGTCAGCGCCAGATCGATTTCTTCAAATGAGCCGCCGCCGAATTCTTCATCGTCAATCGACAAAATAAAAGCCGAAGCGCGCGACTGTTGTTGCGCAAACTGCGACAGGTCGCCATAGCTGGTCACCCCCAGCACCTCCATGCCTTCTTTTTCCATCGCATCAGCCAATGCACGGATGCCCAGCCCCGAGGTGTTTTCAGAGCGGAAGTCTTCATCGATGATGACGATGGGGAAGCGAAATTTCATGGGTTCTCCTGGCGCGATGCGTCAAAAATGCGAAAGCGGAATTTTCTCAGATATGGTGGCGGCGTGGTGAGAAATCCACGATTTTCCTCTGCGCTCAGCGACGCTCGTATGTCACAAAACTGTAATCAAAATGATTCTCTTCGCTGTGATGCGACTCGCGTGAGACTTCGTACCAGAGGCTTGTATCAATCGCAGGGAAAAAAGCGTCACAGGCAAAGTCGGCCGCAATCTCGGTGACGATCAGCCGGGTAGCCAGCGGCAGCGCTTCGACATAAATTTGCGCGCCGCCAATCACAAAGGCTGCGTCTGGTCCTGTCAAGGCCACCGCAGCCTGCAAGGAATTGACGGCTTCTACCCCGGCATGCGACCAGTCGGGATTGCGAGTGACGACGATGTTGCGCCGGTTAGGCAGTGCGCGGCCTATCGAATCAAAGGTTTTGCGGCCCATGATGATGGGGTGGCCGGTGGTGGTGCGTTTGAAAAAAGCCAGATCGGCAGGCAAACGCCAGGGCAAAGTGTTGTTGATGCCGATACCGTTGGCGCGGTCGGTGGCGACGATCAGGGACAGCTTAGTGGTCATGGAATAAATTGAGTTGAACCGCAGTCTGTATTCACACTGCAATCAGATGGCAACGGGTGCCTTGATTGCTGCATGCGAGGTATAGCCGACGACTTCAATATCGTCAAAACGATAATCAAAAATCGACTCCGGCTTGCGCTTTAACACCAGCTTGGGCAAGGGCAGTGGCTCGCGCGACAATTGCTCGCGTACCTGATCCATATGATTCGCATACAGGTGGCAATCGCCACCGGTCCAGACAAAATCGCCGACTTCCAAACCGGTTTGCTCGGCCACCATGTGGGTCAGCAACGCATAAGACGCAATATTGAAAGGCACGCCAAGAAATATATCGGCGCTGCGCTGATACAGCTGGCAAGACAATTTGCCATCGGCCACATAAAACTGAAAAAACGCATGGCAGGGTGGCAGCTTCATTTGCGGAATGTCGCCAACGTTCCAGGCCGAGACGATGAGTCGGCGCGAATCCGGATTGCTTTTGATTTGCGCAATTAGTTGCGCAATCTGGTCCACATGGCCGCCGTCCGGTGTCGGCCATGAGCGCCATTGATAGCCATAGATCGGGCCCAGATTGCCGTTAGTGTCGGCCCATTCGTCCCAGATCGATACGCCGTTTTCTTTCAAATACTGGGTATTGGTCGAGCCGGCCAGAAACCAGATCAGCTCATGCACAATCGATTTCAAATGCAGCTTCTTGCTCGTCACCATGGGGAAACCTTGCTGCAAATCGAAGCGCATCTGGTAGCCAAATACCGAGCGGGTGCCGGTGCCGGTGCGGTCGGTCTTGGTGGTGCCATGTTCATAGACATGGCGCATGAAGTCGAGGTAGGGGCGCATGGTCGATTAGTCTCTGTGAATGCCGTATTTTACGCTGCCTTTATTGCGGGAACCCCCTGCAGGGGCTGGTTCCCTAGTCATGAGCCGACTTTCTTTGCTAAATCCTTCCCCCCTTTAACGCATTGATTTTTCTTCCAGGAGACCCTCATGGACCCCATTAACCCTGCGTACCGGCCCGTAAACCCCAGCACTTTGGCTTCATCAACACGCAATAAGCAAAACGGGTTTGCGTCGCCATCTGTGACGCCTCTACCAGTACCGGCATATGAGCCTGCTGTTTATAGTCAAATGGAATGGCCTAACCCGTTTGACAATGACGCGGACAACGTGCCTGGCGACGCGCTGAAAAGACTGGAACAGCAAGGCGTGCAGATCGATGAGAACAACAAGAAAAACAATGTCAAAGACGATGTGAAAGCGGCCTTTAAAAAGCTGGCCAAGCGATTGCATCCAGAGGCTAGTCGCATCGAAGAAAACCTATCCGGGTCGCGGCTGAGCATGCAGTCCGAAGAGGGCATTGAAAAAATCAGTCGAACACAGCAGCTTAAAAATAGTGCAAGGGCCGCGTTCCAGGGCCTGGCGCAAAAAATCTGCGCTGCTGCCAATGCGATGAAAGAAAGGATGAAGGCCAGTTCACCAGCTTTGCGCGAACTTGATGAACATGTTGAACATGTTGAACATGCTGCGCCTGTTGCGGCTGAACAGAGCGAAAGTCTGCTGTGGGATCCGCTAGGCTATGTGAAAGAAGATATTGAGCGCACCAATCAGCAATTCAGTGCAGTGATCTTGCTGGTTTGTTTTGAAAACGAACAAATCCTGATGTCTGATTTTCAGTATCAGGATTACTGCAGGTCGACTGCCCAGTTAAACATCGCCATCTTTGCGGTCGTCAATTACTTGGGATCGCAAGCCTTCGTCGCCTCCCAGCAAAACAGTCAGGCTTACCATGACTAAGATTGCTACCCTGACTGAAGCCGAAACCATGGCGCTGTACCAGACGGCTTTCGATCTGTTTCAACAGCAGCGTTATCAGCAGGCCTTGCCTTTGGCCCTGCAGTTGTCAGCGGCCCGACCGGACGACTGGCGATTTCATTTCTTAAGTGCGATGACGCTGCAATTTCTCGGGGATATCGAGGCGGCGATTCCCTTTTATGGCTATACCCTGATCCTGGACCCGGCTTGCACGCCCGCCGTATTCAGGCTGGCCGAGTGTCTGGAGAAAAATGCACAACGCCAGCAAGCCCGGCAAATGTATGAATCTGTCATTGAGCAGGGCCGCAATGAGCCGCAACACCATGCCTTGCAAGGTCTGGCTCAGGCACGATTGCGTGCCCTGCATTAAGTCAGGGTCTTGTTATCAGCGAAGTCTTACTGGGTAAACTGCAAGGCGGCCAGGCTCGCATACAAGCCGCCCTGCGCAACCAGTGCGGCATGGGTGCCGGATTCAACAATCTTCCCATGCTCGATAACAATAATCCGGTTGGCTTTTTGCACCGTAGCCAGCCGGTGCGCAATCACCAGGGTTGTTCTGCCCTGCATCGCCACTTCCAATGCACCTTGTACCAGCCGCTCGGATTCTGCGTCGAGCGCGCTGGTGGCTTCGTCTAACAATAACAAGGGCGGGTTTTTCAGCAAGGCGCGGGCAATCGCAATCCGCTGACGCTGACCACCCGAGAGTCGCACACCGCGCTCACCTAAAAACGACTGATAGCCTTCTGGCAGCCGCTCGATAAATTCATGGGCAGCAGCCATGGTGGCGGCTGCAATCACTTCTTCATCACTGGCGTCGGGCCGGCCGTAGCGAATGTTTTCCATCGCGTTGGCTGAAAAGACGATGGTGTCTTGCGGCACGATGCCAATGGCATTGCGCAAGGTGTGCAAATCAAGCTGGCGAATGTCGACCCCATCGAGCGTAATCGAACCCTGCTGCGGATCGTAAAAGCGCAGCAGCAGTTGAAACAGCGTGGTCTTGCCTGCACCGGAAGGCCCGACAATGGCGACTGTTTCGCCGGCAGTCACAGCCAGTGAGAGCTGCGACAAGGAAGGACTGTCAGGCCGCGAAGGATAATGAAAACTGACATTTTCGATATGCACCGCTGCACCATTGGCGGTGCGCGCAGGCAGGCTCAGCGGCTGTGCCGGTTGCGTAATCGGCGAGCGTTCAGCCAGCAGTTCGAGCAGTCGTTCGCTGGCACCGGCTGCGCGCTGGGCTTCGCCCATGACTTCAGCTAGGGCGCCGACCGCACCGGCCAGAATGGCGGTGTAGAGCACAAATTGTCCGAGTTCGCCGGCGCTCATCCGGCCTTCAAGCACGGCATGCGCACCCAGCCACAACACAAACACAATCGCGCCAAAGATCAGCGAGATCGCCATCACGGTTAATACAGAGCGCGCCCGGATGCGCTCAATCGCGGTTTGAAATGCCTGCTGTACCGAGACGCTGAAGCGGTCGGCTTCAATTTTTTCGTGGGTGAAGGCCTGCACGGTTGGCATCGCATTCAAAATTTCACCGGCCATGCCCGAGGCGTCGGCAATCCGGTCTTGTGAATCACGCGAGAGCTTGCGCACGCGGCGGCCAAAAAACACAATGGGCAACACCACAGCCAGTAGCATCACCAGAATGATGGCAGAGAGCTTGGCACTGGTGACGAACATCATCGCCAGACCGCCAATAAACAGCAGCAGATTACGCAAGGCCATGGAAATGCTGGTGCCGACCACGGCTTGAATCAGGGTGGTGTCGGTGGTTAAACGTGACAGCACTTCGCCGGTTTGCGTGGTCTCGAAAAACTGCGGGCTTTGCTGCACCACATGCGCATAGACGGTGCTGCGAATGTCCGCTGTGACCCGCTCGCCCAGCCACGAGACCATGTAAAAACGCGCTGCAACAGACACCGCCAGTACCAGCGCTACGCCAAACAAGGCCAGAAAATACTGGTTGATGTTGGCGGCGTTGCCACTGCCGTTTGAGACAAAGCCCAGATCAATCATTTGTCTGAATGCATAAGGCACGGCCAGCGTGGCGCCGGCGGCCACAATCAAGGCGATGCCGGCCAGTACAAATTGCCGTTTGTAAGGGGCCAGAAAAGGCAGCAGGCCGGCCAGGGTTTTCAGGCCACTCTTGGCGGCGGGTCGGTCAGTTTTTGTTTTCATAGCTTCAGGGGTTTTAAATAACCGGTCATTTCAAAATAAGCCCGTCCGGCCGGTTTGCCGTCACGTGCCACAGTTGTTGCGCCTTCCCAGTACACGGCGCCGGTTGACTGGCGAGAATCGAGTTCCTGATCATCTTGCAGCGGGGTTAACAGCCAGCGGGTGCTGCCGGTATCAATAGCCATCGCAACCGGATAACTGGCGCCGGTGCGGGGAGAGCGCCATTGACGTTGCGGTGTAAAGCGCACATCGTCTGCGGCGAATTGGGTCACTTGCCCGTTGGCCAGCCGCAGTGTCGCATGCCGCCACAAACTGCTGCCATCTTTTGCGCGAATCTGAAAGGCCATCAGGGCTGAGCCATCGTCCAGATTGGCGCCCACCCAGTCCCAGCCACTGGCGCTGGCGTCAAGCACTGACGTTGACCATTCATGATCGAGCCAGGCCGTGCCCTTGACCGTGCTGGGTTTTCCGGCGCGTTCAATTTGCCCGCTGACCTGTAATTGCGGCTCGCTGTAGTAGTAGCTGGCTTGCCCGGGTCTGGGCCCTTTGCGTGAAAATCCGTTTTCGCCTTGCAGCATTAAAGGCTGGGTTGGTGTCAGCGTCAGGCTTAACTTGAACTCGCGTGCCGGCAGCTCGACCTTGTATTGACCATTGGCTTGCGCTTGTAGCCGCCAGTTTTTCAAGCGAACATCGGTTTGCCCTTCGGCGGCATAGGCCAGTCCCATGCCGGCGCGGGCAATGCGCTGATCATGCTGCAAGTGGCCGACGGCAGGGTCAGACAGGGCGGCGTGCGCAATCAGTAACTGGGTCGGTGCAAATTTGCTGGGGTTGGCGCGGTCATGCTCCGTTGCCGAGCGAAAGAAAGTGACTTGGAATCCCAGCGGCTTGCCTTCGGGTGTTTGCAGCCAGCCGGTGACATACCACCATTCGGTGCGGAAGTCTGGGTGGGCACCGAAATCGCAAGGGAAGCTGAGCTTTTTGCCGGGGATAACGGTTGAAAAATGGGGCGGGGCGCTGTGGGCCAGCGGTGCGAATGCGATGCAGAGTAAAACGCACAACAAATAACCAAGACGCTGTATCCCAGCCTTCGCTGGGATGACCTTTGTTTTCCTTAGCCAGATAAAAATTTTCACCAATCCTCCCTTACCGCACGCACCGCACTACCTGCCACTGCCAGCCGGCCTGATACCAGCGCTGTCAGCGAAGCCGACAGCAGCAGCACACCAGCTACTGACGCCAGCAAGCCCCAGGGCATATGCAATTGCATGGTCCAGTGAAACGACTGCGGGTTCACAATAAAAACCAGAATCAGGCTGATGCACCAGCCCAGCAAAAATCCCACACAAATTGCCAGCCCGGCCAGCAAACTGCCTTCGCCAGCCAGCAGCAGCAAAATTTGCCGGCGCGTGACACCGACATGGCGCAGCATGCCGAACTCGCGCGCACGTGACAGTGTTTGCGCCGAGAAGGTCGCAGCGATGCCGAACAGGCCGATGAGGATGGCGACCCCTTCGAGCAGGTAAGTGACGGCAAAGCTGCGGTCAAATATCTTCAGGCTGATGGCGCGGATCTCACCCGGTTCAGCAAATTCCAGCGCGTGTGCAAAGGGCAGGGTCTGCAGTTGCTGGCGCACGCTAGCAGCGTTGCTGTCCGTCTGCATCCACAAGGCCATGTCGTTGACAGTCTGGTCGCCCGACAGCGATTGATAATCCGTCAGCCGGATTTGCAGCGCGCCCGACTGCCGTGCATAGTCGCGCCACACGCCGGCAACCGTAAAGGGATGGACCTTGCCGGCGATGGCCAGCATGACTTGCTGCTGTGGCTGCCAGCCGTAGAGGTCGACCATGGCTTCCGAAATCCAGACTGGTCGTGCAAGATCAGGTATCGCTTCGCCCACCATGGGCAGCACGCGTGTCACGTCAGCGCTGTTAAGTGAGCGCGCAATCAGCGCCACTGGTGGGCGTGCTGCGTCCAGCGTTAACGACAAATTACGCGACCGTTCGGCGCGGGCCACGCCGGCCGTGTTGGCGATTTGTGTTTGCTCAGCGGGCAGCAACAGACCGTTTTCACCGCCGTTAGCGGTTCGCACATACAGATCGGCCGACAACAGTTGCTGCAGCCAGTCGTCAACGGATTCGCGAAAACTGGCCACCATGATGGCCATCGCCACCATTAACGCAAAACTGGCCAGCACGCCGCTTAAGGCAATCGATGCCTGATTCGGTGCATTGGCCAGCCGCGCCAGTGTCAGACCTGTGATCACGCCGCGCCAGCGGCCAGCCAGCTTGGCAAACACCAGTCCCGCTGCCCGTGGCATCAGCGCGATGCTGCCTATTAGCAGCAGCACAATCGCCAGATAGCCAAACAAGGGCAAACCAGCCACTGGCGGCAGCAGCGTACAAAGCGCACCGATGAGCAGTGCCAGTAATGCGGGCCAAGGCGTGGCTAGTGGCGAGAGTGCCAGATCTTCACTGCCGGCTTTCAAGGCCGTAGCCGGTTTGGCTTGCGCTGCTTCCATTGCCGGTGACAGACTGCCCAGCATCGCCACACCGCTGCCACCGATAAAGAAAGCCAGCGCAGCCAGCGGATCAAACGACAAGCTGGGCTGCACGCCGGGGAAATAACCGCCGCCCAGGTCGCCGCCAAACAGAGATAACGCAGCACTGGCCAGCAGTGTGCCGAAAACCAGGCCGAGCAATGAACCGGCAATGCCTAACAACGTGCCTTCCACCAGTACCTGTTTCAGCAACTGGTGGCGGGTTACGCCGATTACGCGCAGCAGGGCAAATTGCGGACGACGGCGCAGCACCGACAAGGCCTGGGTAGAAAAAACCAGAAAGGCGCCGGTGAACAATGCCACCATTGCCAATACATTTAAGTTGACCCGATAGGCACGGGACATATTGGCGCTGCGCTGGTCCTGGTCTGCCGTTTCGGTGACGATCAGCTGTCGAGAAAATTGCGTTGCCAGTGCACTGCGAAATGCCTCTTTGCTGACACCGTCCAGCAGTTTGATATCGATGCGCGAGAGCTGGCCGAGTTTGCCGAATTGCCATTGCGCGCTGGCGATGTCCATTACCGCCAGCCGCTGGCCTGCGCGTGCGCGAACCAGGGACCCTGCAATCCGCAGGGCGACATCATGGGTGCCGTTGCGCAGATACAGGGTGTCGCCTTGCTTGAGTTGCAGCCATTGCATGGCAGCCGGCGATAAAAAAACGCTGTCGGCCATCAAGCCATCAAAGGGTCGTTGCGGATCAGGCATGCCCAATAAATCAGGTGCAATGGCGGCGGCCTGAAAGCTGTCAATGCCGACCACTTTCAAGCTGCTGCGCTGGCCGGCTACAACTACGTCCATTTCCAGCACCGGACTGGCAATCGCTACAGCCTGCATGCGGGCGATTTGCGGATAAAACTGTTCGTCAAATTGCGGTGTCTGGGCCCGCAACTGTAAATCGGCACTGCCAGACAGGCTGCGTGCAGCAGCTGAAAATTCATTGAAGGCTGCCGTGTTAATCAGGTGAATGCCAAAGCCAAGCGCAACCCCCATGGCAATGGCGGCGATGGCAACCATGGCGCGCACCGGATGGGCGCGCCATTCACCTTGTAATAAGCTGCGCAGCAAGCTCGACCTCATCGCGCTGCGCATTCCCGTGCCGGGATTTCTGTCAGGCCAGTACGAGTCAACATCAGGACGCGGTCAGCTGTGGCTGCTGCTGCTGGCGAATGGGTAACGATAATGGCACTGGCCTGATTGGCGTGAATTTCGTTTTTTAATAAAAGCAGAATCTCATGCGCAGTATCGGGGTCGAGATTGCCGGTGGGTTCATCGGCCAGAATCAAGCGCGGCTGATGTACCAGCGCCCGTGCAATTGCCACACGCTGCAATTCGCCGCCAGAGAGTTGACGCGGAAAATCGTCGCCCCGTCCAGCCAGCCCGACGGCATTGAGCATTTCTTCTGCGCGCGTCATTGGCAATTGATTCAGCACCAGTGGCAGTGCAATGTTTTGTGTCAGCGTCAGATGCGGCAGAAGATGAAAGGCCTGAAAAATAAAGCCCAGTTTTTGCCGGCGCAACAGCGTCGCCGCTTCATCATCCAGGCTGGACATGGCCACGCCGTCAATTAATAAAGCACCACTGTCGGGCGTATCCAGACCGGCAACCAGATTCAGTAAACTGGATTTGCCAACGCCAGAGTCGCCCATGATGGCCACGTATTCGCCGGGGGCAAGCTGAAAATCCAGTTGCTGCAAGACGCAACGCTTGCCATAGGATTTCGATAAAGCACGGCATTCCAAGGCGGGGGTGGCAGGCGAAGACATGGGGTGGGCAAGAAAGAAAAGGACACCAGTGTAGCAATGCTGGCTGATTGGTGTTTTCCGTGATGCTCATGCGTTCCCTCTAATGCATTTATGTCAGATCGACTATCATCTGAAGCCACATTGTCCAGTCTTTACTAAACTCTATTTTGCTGACCTTCATCGACCAATCCCGGCACCATGCGGCCGCCGCAGAAATTATTTCCGGCCTCAACGCGAACCCGCCCTTGGTGTCGCCGCGTTATTTGTACGATGCGCTCGGTTCCCATTTGTTTACCGCGTTAACTGAGCTGCCTGAGTACTACCTGACTCGCGCTGAACACGCGATTTTCCGCGAGCATGGTGCTCAAATTGCGGCATCAACCGGTCTGGCGCGAACGCTTGTGGATCTTGGCGCGGGTGATTGTGCCAAGGCGGCACAACTGATTCCGCATCTGCAGCCGCAGCACTATGTCGCGATCGATATCGCGGCCGGGTATGTACAAAAAGCAGCAGCCGGGCTGGCACAGCGTTTCCCCGACATGCAAGTGACCGCAGTCGCTGCCGATTTTGCCAGCGGCCTGCACTGGCCTCAGTCGCTGCAAGCCAACCGCCTTTTGTTTTTTTACCCCGGCTCATCCATCGGCAATTTCTCGCCAGCAGAGGCAAGGCAATTCATTCGTCAGCTGGCGCATATTTGCCATCATTCTGCAGACGGGCAGGGTGATTTACTGATTGGTGTCGACCTCGTTAAATCCAAAGCGCAACTGGAAGCGGCCTACGATGATGCGCTGGGTGTGACGGCTTGTTTTAATCTGAATCTGCTGCTGCATCTGAACCGCCTCATTGATGCGGATTTCGATGTCAGACAATTTCGCCATCGCGCGATCTTTAATGCAGAAGCCAGCCGGATTGAAATGTCACTGGTAGCGCGCACTGCACAACAGGTGCGCTGGCGTGGCGGCGAACGATATTTTGACGAAGGAGAAGCCTTGCTGACGGAGCATAGCTACAAATATCAAAAGGAAGATTTTCTGGCCTTGCTGCAGGAAGCCGGTTTCGATGCGGTGCAATGCTGGCAGGATGAAAATCAGGCGTTTTTGGTATGCCACGCCCGAAGCTGCGATGCGTGACACGAATTCCCGCTTGCAGCGTTTTCAAACCGTGCGTGCGGCCAGTTGCGCGCTGTTGCCGTTTCTGAGCGCAGAAGATTGCTGTGTGCAGGCGATGCCGGACGCCAGTCCATTGAAATGGCATCTGGCCCATACCAGCTGGTTTTTTGAGACCTTCATTCTGTCGCGGGACGAACAATATCAGCCCTTCAATCCGGCATTTCGCACCCTGTTCAATTCGTATTACAACGGTGTCGGCCCGCAGTATCCGCGACTACAGCGCGGCTTACTGACACGCCCGGGCTTTGCTGACGTGCTGGATTATCGCGCGCATGTCGATGCAGCGATGGCCGCTTTGATTCTCAGCGATAGCGATGTGGATGAACTGCTTGAGCTGGGCCTGCAGCATGAGCAGCAGCATCAGGAATTAATGCACACCGATATCAAAGCTTTGCTGGCGATGAACCCGCTGCAGCCGGCTTTGCTGCCTGCGCCCGTTGCGAAAGAGGCCGCCAGCGCAGAAAAACAATGGATCGCTTGCGATGGGGGACTGGTCTCTATCGGTCATCGGGGAGAGGGCTTTTGCTTTGATAATGAATTGCCTTCGCATGTGGTGTTTGTCGCGCCCTTCGCCATAGATTCGCAACTGGTCACGAACGCTGATTATCTGACCTTTATCAAGGATGGCGGTTATGAGAAGCCGCACTTATGGCTGGCCGAAGCGTGGCAATGGGTGCAGCGTGAACAAGTCGCGATGCCCTTGTACTGGCAATGCGACGAGGCAGGCCAATGGCAGCATTTTTCACTGCATGGCTGGCAAGCCTTGCCCTTGCGGCAGGCTGTTTTGCATCTGTCGTTTTTTGAAGCAGATGCCTATGCGCGCTGGGCCGGCGCACGACTGCCTACCGAAGCAGAGTGGGAGTGTGCGGCCCGCTCGCACGAAGCGCAGTTAACTGGTTTGTTTGGCACCTGCTGGCAATGGACTGCCAGTAGTTATACCGCCTATCCGGGCTTTGTAGAAGCTGCCGGCGCAGTCGGCGAGTACAACGGCAAGTTCATGATTAACCAGATGGTATTGCGCGGATCTTCAGCGGCCACTCCTCCTGGTCATGCGCGGGTCAGTTACCGCAATTTTTTCCCGACCAACGCCCGCTGGCAATTAACCGGCTTGCGGCTGGCGCGCAATCTGGCCAGCGCCTGATGCCAGTCAGTTAAGCAAAGACCCAGCGTCTTTCATTGAAAACGGAAAAATTTTCCCTTAACAAGCTACCATTAAGCCAGCGCTTAAAACCTTTTAAGTTTTTACCTCTACACCGGTTTTGCCTTCGCTGATTTCGCCAACCACGGCAGCATGCGCAAAGCCGTGCTCAGCAAAAGCAGCCAGCACCGCGTCAACCGACTCAACATCGCAGGCGACCAGTAAGCCACCAGAGGTTTGCGGATCACACAGCAAAGCCTGTTGGACGGCGCTGATGCCGGCGTCGAGTGCAATGTCTTGCTGATAGCCTGCCCAGTTGCGACCGGACGCACCGGTAATGAAGCCAAGTTCAGCCAATGCTTCGACTTGCGGCAACATCGGCACGGCGGACATTTGCAGCGTGATTTTCAAACTGGCGCCGCGTGCCATTTCCCGTGCGTGGCCCAATAAACCGAAGCCAGTCACATCTGTCATTGCATGCACGCCACGGATTGCGGCAATATCCTTGCCCGGCGTATTGAGTTGGGTGGTGCTGGTGATCATGCTGGCGTAACCGGCAGCGTTAAGCGCATTTTTTTTCAGTGCCGCCGACAAAATACCTACGCCCAGTGGTTTGCCCAAAATCAGTTTGTCGCCAGCACGGGCATCGGCATTGCGCTTGATACGCGAAGGATGAACCAGGCCCATGACCACCAAGCCATAAATAGGTTCGACCGAATCAATGGTGTGGCCGCCGGCAATCGGAATGCCTGCCTCGGCGCAGATAGATGCGCCACCGGCGAGAATTTTGCCTATGGTTTCCACCGGTAGTTTGTCGATGGGCATGCCAACCAGCGCCAGCGCCATGATCGGCGTGCCGCCCATGGCATACACGTCAGAGATGGCATTGGTGGCGGCGATGCGGCCAAAGTCAGTCGGATCGTCAACGATGGGCATGAAAAAATCGGTGGTGGCAATCAGCGCCTGTTCATCGTTGAGCAAATAAACCGCCGCATCGTCTGCGGTTTCGATGCCAACCAATAATTGCGGCGGTACCGGAAAGCCGGGTGACTGTTTGAGAATGTCGGCTAGTACGCCGGGCGCGATCTTGCAGCCGCAGCCGCCGCCGTGCGAGAACGACGTGAGTTTCAGACTGGATTCTGGTGTGATGCTCATGCTTGACTCCGATTTTTTTGATGCGCAATTATGCAATATTGTGCGGTACAAAACGACACTGGCCCCCGGCAATGCCGGGGGCCAGTGTCTGTGCCTGCTGCGATTAAAGTTTAACCGCGGCGTGCATCGCTAGGACGGCTGCCTTTGTAGCCGCCGCCGCTGCCTGCTTCTTTACGTGGTGCACCTGGCTTGCTGAAAGTACGCTGACCTGGCTTGGCAGCACCAGCGCCGGCATTGCGGCCGTCGCCTGGACGCCAGCCGTTAGGACGTGAAGGACGGCTGGCCGACGAAGTTTTCTTCGGCTCGAAACCTTCAACCACATCAACCGGAATCAGTTGCTTGGTGAAGCGCTCGATCCGTTTCACATTCATGCCTTCTGCGTGGTTCACCAGTGAGATGGCGATACCGTTACGACCGGCACGACCGGTACGACCGATACGGTGCACATAGTCTTCAGGGAATTTCGGCAAGTCGAAGTTGAACACGTGGGTGATGGCTGGCACGTCGATACCGCGAGCGGCAACGTCTGTTGCAACCAGCACTTTGACCTGGCCGCGACGCAGGCTGTCGAGGGTGCGGTTACGTGCGCCCTGATGCATGTCGCCATGCAGTGCAGCAGCTGCGAAACCGGCAATGTTCAGACGGTCGGCAATGGTGTCGGCATCGCGTTTGGTGGCGGTGAAAATCACAGCCTGGTCAATGGCGGTGTCACGCAGCAGGTGGTCGAGCAGACGATTTTTGTGCGACAGATCGTCAACGAAGTGCACCTTCTGCTGAATGTTTTCATGCTTGGAAGCCGAACCGGCGATCTGAATCACCATCGGGTCTTTGGTGATGCGGCGGGCCATATTGCCAACCATGCCGTCAAGCGTGGCAGAGAACAACATGGTCTGACGCGTAGCCGGTGTGTTGCCGATGATGCGTTCGATGTCGTCGATGAAGCCCATGTCGAGCATGCGGTCAGCTTCGTCCAGCACCAGAATTTCCAGTTGGGAGAAATCGATCTTGCCCGATTCCATGTGGTCGATCAGACGACCAGGAGTGGCAACCAGAATTTCAGGATTGCGTGCCAGCAGTTGCATCTGTTTTGGGTAAGGCATGCCGCCCAAAATCGATACTGCCTTCACACGGCGCATGCCGCTGCCGTATTTGTCAGTCGCGGTGGTCACTTGCAGTGCCAGTTCGCGGGTTGGGGTCAGTACCAGCATTTTAGGCTGGGCAGCGCGGAAACGGGTGCGGTCGCCGCCTTTGGCGCGGGATGCTTGCGCTTCCTGATTCGGGGTTTTGCCAGCTGCAGGCTCGTTTGCCAGGTCGGCAAACTTGTGCAATGCAGGCAGCATGAATGCAGCGGTTTTACCGGAACCGGTTTGCGATGACACTAACAGGTCACGGCCAGCGATAGCGGCAGGGATTGCTTGTTCTTGCACGGTTGTTGGCTTGGTGTAGCCAGCGTCGGTGAGTGCTTTAAGGACGAACGGATGCAAACCTAGGGATTCAAAAGTCATTGTTTTCTTTCGTGATGAGTCACCGCGCAGGGCATAGAAAATGCCACGCGACAGCGAAAAAATGCAACGCCAACCAACGAAACAGACGAAAACTTAACGGGAAGATTTCGGCACAAAAGCTTTGCGCCGGATAGGTGCTCTGTAGAGCGGCACCGGGAGGCGGGAAGGCTTCAGGTTGATGCTAAGGGTCTGCGATGCGACTAAGTGCACTGCGTTTTGTGCAGTGCGGGGCGAATTGTACAGGAAAAGGTTTGCGGCAGGGTTTAAAAGTCGTGATTCAAACACTTTATCCACTTTCTAATTTTTTTGAGTTCAGTTATTGTGTATTCATGTGTACACAATTTGGAGCTTGCCATGGATGTCCTAAAAGTTGGAATCAGAGAATTTCGCAGTCAGCTCCCGCATTATTTATTGGAGGCCGGGCAGCCTGTGGTCATCACGCGTCACGGTGAAATCATTGGCTATTACATTCCAAGCCGTGACAAAGAGCCGCGTGCTGACCTTGCCTCGCTCGAGGCGGCTGCAGCGAAACTCGATGTGATGTTGAAAGCAGCGCAAATCGATACGGAGGAAGTAGTGGCTGAATTTAGTGCAAAACGACGCAAAAAATGATCAGGGCGTCGCGACGAAGCCTAGTGCTGGATGCAAATATTTTGATTCGTGCGGTGCTGGGGAAACGCGTACGTAATTTAATTTACGAATACGCTGATCGCGCACATTTTTATACACCCACTATATGCGTTGCTGATGCAAGTAAATATTTACCTGAAATATTAAACGCCAGAGGAATTGACACTACGCCTGTCATGACAGTTTTTACATTGCTGATGCAGTACGTGCAGGTGCTTGAAGATGAATGGCTTATGGAATACGAAGTAGTGGCAAAAGCCAGAATGCGCAGGCGTGATCTTGACGACTGGCCAGTATTAGCGGCAGCGCTTGCACTGCGTTGTCCTGTGTGGACGCAAGACGCAGATTTTTTTGGGGTGGGGATAGCGACATGGACAACGGAACATATCGAATCATTTTTTGCCTGCTAACTGCTAATACAGGACTTCACAGCGGCAAGAAACATACAGCGACATCGACTGTGTATCTTCCCACGCACGGATGAAAATCAAAACAGTGACTTTTGTAATATTGCTTTATTGACTGTCCTTGCAGGAGCAATCAGAGATTAATGTTACCCACAGATTTTTCAAAGTTCAACTCTGTGAAAGGACGGTAATCCGATGAATCCACTCTCCACTAATCCCGACAAGTCCATCGTTGGACAACCTGAATCGCCGCTGCAAGAAAAGTTGGAAGCAGCCGAGGCCAAGCCCAGTATGAAACCCGGTTCGATCCCGGAGCCAGAGGCCAAGCTTTTAACCAGGCAAGCTGGCGCTACCGAAAAACTGCGTCTGGAAAAGGAATCTTCGGATCCTGAAATCATCATCCGCAGTCCTTCTGTCGGCACGGATAATCATGAGGCAGAAACTTTTTTTGTTGATGTATTAAATTTTTTTGCCAGGTCTGAGCTAAAGGAAAAGGCGCCATTGGAAGCATTGATTGCATCCAAAAGCCAGCACATCAAAATTCCCCAATCAATGGCGTCTGTGCCCTACATTGCGATGGCGGTATCAGACAACTTGAGTGTCCAGTGCATTGAGCATTTGCTGCAAATGGGTGCCAGTCTGGATGTCGCAGACGATCAAGGCAATACCGCGCTTTCTTATGCTGTTATGCAAGGTAATGCCGAGATGGTGAAATGTTTGCTTGACCACCATGCCCAGGTCAATGTTCCCGTCAAACTCATCCATTACCGGCACACGACCTTATCCATGGCGGCGTATTTGGGCGATGCAATTGTCGTCGGACTTTTGCTCGATCATGGCGCAGAGATCAATCAAGTCAATGGTAGTTGTGGCACTGCGCTTGAATGCGCAATGCGGTCTTGTCTGCTCACTGGCTATACGGGCGCGTTAAGCTTGTTACTTGAAAAGGGAGCCAATACCGAAGCCCCAATGTCAAGGGCACCAACTTTCCTTGGTTACGCATTA
>CANGAW010000004.1 GCA_947451925.1 Burkholderiales bacterium
ATCAGTTTCAGTGCCACGGTCGCTACTCCCCTGCCCGGTGTCTATCGCGTCATTGTCGAATACAGTGAAGAAGAAGTCGGCCGGCTGGCGCTGAAAATGGCACTGAGTCTGGTCTCACACGCCGCGCTCATTTCCAAGCCTGACACCACAAGCCAGGAGACACCCGAAGCCAGCGCTATGATCAATCAGTTGCGCGAACTCGATGAAGACCTGCGGCTGGGACCCAGCACCGGCGCTATCGTCACCGCAGCGGTTGCCCGCGGCATTCCGTTTCGCCGCCTGACTGCAGGCAGTCTGGTGCAATTCGGCTGGGGTCACCGCCAGCGGCGCATTCAGGCCGCTGAAGTCGACGCCACCAGTGCTGTAGCCGAAGCGATTGCGCAAGACAAAGACCTGACCAAACATTTACTGCTCGCCTCAGGCGTACCGGTGCCGATTGGCGCGCCGGTGCAAACGGTAGACCAGGCCTGGGCGGTCGCGCAACGCATAGGCTTGCCAGTCGTAGTCAAACCACAAAGCGGCAGTCAGGGACGGGGGGTGACAGTCAACATCGTCAGCCGCGAGCATCTTGAGATTGCCTTCAAAGCGGCCGCTGAAAGTGGCGACGTGCTGGTTGAAAAATATTTACCCGGCGGTGATTTTCGTCTGCTGGTCGTCGGTCAGCAATTGGTTGCCGCAGCGCGCCGCGACCCGCCTTTCGTCATCGGTGACGGGAAAAACACCGTGCGCGAACTGGTGGACATCGTCAATGCCGACCCGCGCCGCGGTGACGGCCATGCCACCTCGCTGACCAAAATCCGCTTTGACGACATCGCCAAAGCCCGTCTGGACATTCAGGGCTTCACGCCCGAATCGATTCCTGAATCCGGCCGCCGTGTGGTCTTGCGTAACAACGCCAACCTCAGCACCGGTGGCACCGCAACCGACGTCACCGACGATGTGCATCCCGAAGTGGCTGCCCGCGTGATTGACGCTGCCCGCATGATAGGCCTGCATGTCTGCGGGGTCGATGTGGTCTGCGAGAGCGTACAAATTCCGCTTGAAGAACAAAGCGGCGGCATTGTTGAAGTCAATGCCGCGCCGGGACTACGCATGCACCTGAACCCTTCTTACGGCAAAGGCCGCAAGATAGGCGGCGCGATCATGAAGCAGCTGTATGAACCGGGTGACGATGGCCGTATTCCCCTGGTTGCTGTCTCCGGCGTCAATGGCAAAACCACCACCACCCGACTGATCAGCCATGTGCTGGCCAGCACCGGTCTGTGTGTTGGTATGACCAACACCGACGGCGTCTATGTCGGCGGCAGACAGACTGACAGTGGCGACTGCAGCGGCCCGAAAAGCGCGCGCAATGTGCTGGCGCACCCGGAAGTGCAGGCGGCGGTGCTGGAAACGGCACGCGGCGGTGTATTGCGCGAAGGACTGGGCTTTGATCGCTGCGCCGTAGCGGTGGTGACCAATGTGGGCGAAGGCGACCATCTGGGTCTCAATCATATTCACACGCCCGAGGATGTCGCCAGCGTCAAACAAATCGTGGTGCAAAACGTCGCGCCAAACGGCTTTGCCGTACTCAACGCCGCCGACCCGCTGGTGGCAGCCATGGCAGCGCACTGCGCCGGACAAGTGATCTTCTTTGCACAAGACGCGCATCACCCGACGTTGGTGGCACATCGCGCCCGCGGCAAGCGTGTGGTGTTTGTTGAAGCGGGCCAGATCGTTGCCGCCGAAGGACAGCAGCAACACAAGCTGGCACTGAGCGAAGTGCCGCTGACCCGTGGTGGCCTGCTTGGCTTTCAGATCGAAAATACCTTAGCCGCAGTCGGCGCCTGCTGGGCGCTGGACCTGTCATGGCAGGCGCTGTGCGCAGGCATCAAGAGCTTTCATAACGACAGCAAAAATGCGCCGGGCCGCTTTAATGTGATGCATTATCGCGATGCCACCATCGTCGCCGACTATGGACACAACCCGCATGCGATGCGCGCACTGGTCGCCGCCTTCAATGCACTGCCAGTAGCAGAAGGCAGCAAGCGCACAGTCGTCATCAGCGGCGCAGGCGACCGGCGCGACCAGGACATTCGCGAGCAAACTACCATCCTCGGCGCGGCCTTCGATAACGTGGTGCTGTATGAAGATGCCTGCCAGCGCGGTCGCGCCGAAGGCGAAGTCATTGGCTTATTGAGACAAGGACTCGATGGCGCGAGCCGCACCGTTCACGTCGAAGAAGTGTATGGCGAATTTCTGGCGATTGACCGCGGGCTGGCATTGCTCAATCCCGGCGATCAATGTCTGGTACTGGTGGATCAGGTTGAAGAAGCGCTGGCGTATCTGCATGGACGCATTGCAGACGAAGGAAAAAGTTAAGTCGCTGCGCAAACAGCAATTGCCGGGCATGCAAAGTGCTTTGCCTGAACTGAAACACTTTTTGCACAGCGACTTCCCACGGATTTGTCGCATGCCTGGGATTTTCCGACGACTTCATCGATGACGATTGATGAATGCACATTTTTAGTGCGTGACCTGACGAGGCATTCAACGCTGCGGCTTATCGACCATGTCTCTTCACATCGCCTTAAACCATGTCACCGAATATGAATACGACCGTCTGGTCGAGCTTGGTCCTCAGGTAATCCGGCTGCGGCCCGCACCGCATAGTCGTAACCAGATCGTTTCCTATTCGCTCAAAATCGAACCGGAAGCCCACTTCATCAATTGGCAGCAAGACCCGTTTGCCAACTATCAGGCACGACTGGTTTTCAATGAGAAGACCACGCACTTCAAAGTCACGGTTGATGTGGTGGCCGAGATGGCGGTGTTTAATCCCTTCGATTTCTTTCTTGAGCCCGACGCGGAAAATTATCCGTTTACTTACAGCTCGCTGCTGAAGAAAGAACTCGGACCGTATCTGCAAGTCGGCACACCGGCACCGAGCGTCAAAAATTATTTAAAGAAAATCGATCGCAGCACCATGCGCACGATTGATTTTCTGGTGAAAATCAATCAGCAACTGCAACAAGACATCAACTATCTGGTGCGCATGGAGCCGGGTGTGCAATCGCCCGAAGAAACCCTGACCAAGCGCAGCGGCTCGTGTCGCGACAGCGGCTGGCTGCTGGTGCAACTGCTGCGTCATTGCGGCCTGGCGGCCCGCTTTGTGTCGGGTTACCTGATTCAGTTAAAACCCGACGTCAAATCACTCGATGGCCCAAGCGGTGCCGAAGCCGACTTCACCGATCTGCATGCGTGGTGCGAGGTTTATCTGCCGGGTGCCGGCTGGATCGGGCTCGACCCGACTTCGGGCTTAATGGCAGGTGAAGGCCATATTCCGCTGGCCTGCACGCCTGAGCCTTCAGGCGCTGCACCGATCGAAGGCGGCGTAGAAAAATCCGAAGTGGTGTTCAAGCACCACATGGCAGTGACCCGTGTTTTAGAATCGCCGCGCGTCACCAAGCCCTACACCGAAGAGCAATGGGCTGAAGTGCTGGCGCTGGGCACTCAGGTTGACGTGCAACTGAAAGAAAACGATGTGCGCCTGACCATGGGTGGCGAGCCGACGTTTGTCGCGGTCACTGGCCGCGACGAAGGCGAATGGAACACCGATGCGCTGGGGCCTACCAAGCGCGGCTTTGCCACCGACCTGGTAGAAAAACTGCGCAATGAATATGGCCGCGGCGGCTTTTTGCATTACGGTCAGGGCAAGTGGTATCCGGGCGAACAGTTACCGCGCTGGGCCTTGTCGATTTGCTGGCGCGCCGATGGCACGCCGGTGTGGCAAAATCCGGCGCTGTTTGCCGACGAACGCGAACCAGTTATCTATACCAGCGAGGATGCGCGCCGTTTTATTCATACGCTCACTGACAAGCTCGGCCTGACCGATAATTTTATTCGTCCCGGTTATGAAGACGCGCTGTATTACCAATGGCGCGAAGCACGTTTGCCGATCAATGTCGACACCGCCGATTCCAAGCTGGATGACGAGCTTGAGCGCAACCGCCTGCGCCGCGTGTTCGAGAAAAAAATGGAATCCGTGGTCGGCTATGTGCTGCCCTTGCAAATGGCCAAAGACGAATCGGGCTGGATCACCGGACCCTGGACCTTCCGCGACAACACCATGTACCTGATGCCCGGCGATTCGCCTATGGGTTATCGCTTGCCGCTGGACGCGCTGCCTTGGGTCAGAAAAGCCGAGTATCCGTATCTGATCGAACAAGACCCGTTTGCACCACGTGGACCGCTGCCGGCTACATTCGCACTACGCAGTCAGTCACGCGAGTCGGCTGCAGCGCCTGCAGCAGCCGTGGTGATCCCGAAAAAATTCGAATCCGATGCCAGCGTGGCGCGCACCGCGCTCTGCGTTGAAACCCGCGACCCGATGCGCGCCAATGGCCCGAAAGCCGAAAACGCCTTTGGCGGCAAAACCGGCTCGCTCTATGTCTTCATGCCACCGGTTGAAAAACTGGAAGATTACTTGTCGCTGCTTGGCGCAATCGAGGCCACGGCCGAAGAGTGTCAGTTGAAAATTGTGCTGGAAGGCTATCCACCGCCACGCGATCCGCGCCTGAAGATCTTGCAAGTGACGCCAGACCCCGGCGTGATCGAAGTCAATATTCATCCGGCACACAACTGGAAAGAGATTGTCGACCATACCGAATTTTTGTATCAGGCCGCATTCGAAACCCGGCTCTCGGCAGAAAAATTCATGACCGACGGTCGCCATACCGGCACCGGCGGCGGCAATCACTTTGTGATGGGCGGCGCCACACCGGCAGACAGCCCTTTCCTGCGCCGTCCCGAATTATTGGCCAGCCTGATTTTGTACTGGCATAACCACCCCAGCCTGTCCTATCTGTTCAGCGGCATGTTCATCGGGCCGACCAGTCAGGCGCCGCGGGTGGATGAAGCGCGCAATGACCAGTTATATGAACTGGAAATTGCACTGGATGCCATTCACACCCATCGCAAAAAATATCAAGAGGACATGCCGCCGTGGATTGTCGACCGCACGCTACGCAATATTCTGATCGACGTAACAGGCAACACCCATCGCAGCGAATTCTGTATCGACAAACTGTATTCGCCAGACAGCAGCACTGGCCGGCTTGGTTTGCTGGAGCTGCGCGCATTTGAAATGCCACCGCATGCGCGCATGAGCATTGTGCAGCAACTGCTGCTGCGCGCTTTAATTGCCCGCTTCTGGGATCAACCGTATATTGCGCCGGTAACCCGCTGGGGTACCGAGCTGCATGACCGTTTTTTATTGCATCATTTCGTGCAAACAGATTTTGCCGACGTCATCACAGAAATGCAGCAGGCCGGCTTTGCGTTCAAGGCCGACTGGTTTGCACCGCACCTGGAATTCCGTTTCCCGCTGATCGGCACGCTGCAAAGCATGGGCATGGAAATGACACTGCGCAGCGCACTCGAACCCTGGCATGTAATGGGTGAAGAAAGCACCGCTGGTGGTACGGCACGTTATGTCGATTCCTCGTTAGAGCGCATTGAAGTGCGGGTACAGGGTTTGAATCAGAGCCGCTATGTCGTCACCTGCAATGGTGTGCCGGTGCCGCTGCAATCAACCGGCACGACTGGTGAATATGTTGCCGGCGTGCGCTACAAAGCGTGGAATCCGCCATCGAGCCTGCACCCAAGCATAGACATGCATGCACCTCTGACTTTTGATCTGGTTGATACCTGGATGAAGCGCTCCATCGGCGGATGCCAGTATCATGTGGTTCATCCTGGTGGACTGGCGTATGAATCCTTCCCGATTAATGCTTACGAAGCGCAGGCACGTCGTCTGGGTCGCTTCTTCCGCATGGGACACACGCCGGGGGCCATGCCTGATTTACCGCCGACCATTGCAACAGCCGGCAGTCGTGAACATCCGTTCACGCTGGATTTGCGTCGCACGTAACGAAAACGAAAAGACCCTGTGGAGCCTTCCAAACCAGATGCCGACATGACTGACCCTGGCCTGTCACTGGCGGAGCATGTCGCGCAGCTGGCACCGAAGGCAGCCGATGGTCATTTCGATGAATTGCGCGCAACGCCTGCCGGAGCCGGCGACAAGTCCGATGCATTGAGCAAAGACTGGCAAGATTTTTTTGCCCAGCTGGATGTCAACGGCCTGCAAGACTTTAACCGTCGCACGCGCGAGCTGGCCCGTCAGGTGCGCGACAACGGCATTACCTACAATATCTATGCGGATGAGGATGGTCCGCAACGGCCGTGGTCGGTGGATTTGTTCCCGCTCATTATTGGCCACAGCGAGTGGCAGAAAATTGAAGCCGGCGTAGTGCAACGCGCCCAACTGCTGGAAAAAATCATTGCCGACGTCTATGGTTCGCAGCAACTGCTGCGCGAAGCGATGATTCCGGCAGCACTGGTTCAAGGGCACCCGGGTTATCTGCGCGAGATGCATGGCGTGGTGCCCGCAGGCGGCAAGTACCTGCCCATCGTAGCGCTCGATCTGGCACGCGGCCCGGACGGCAACTGGTCGGTGGTGTCGCAACGAACGCAGGCACCGTCAGGCCTTGGCTACCTGCTGGAAAACCGCACGCTGATCTCGCGCCAGTTTCCCGAAGCTTACGATGCAATGCAGGTTGAACCTCTGGCCGATGTGTATCGCGACTTTATCGATGCCCTCAAAAAACTCAGCCCCGCAGGCAATGATTCGCACATTGCATTGCTGACTCCGGGGCCTTATAACGAAACCTATTTCGAGCATGCCTATCTGGCGCGGCATCTGGGCCTGACACTGGCTGAAGGCAGCGACCTGACGGTTAGAGATCAGCATTTGTATCTGCGTACCCTGCGTGGCCTGGAACCCGTGCATGTACTGCTCAAGCGGCTGGACGATGAATTTCTTGATCCGCTGGAGTTGCGCGCCGATTCTACGCTGGGCGTGCCGGGACTCTTGCAAGCGGTACGCGCCGGTAATGTGGTGCTGGCCAATGCACCGGGCTCGGCATTTCTGGAGTCGCCTGCCCTGCTCGGATTTATGCCGGCCCTGAGTCAGCGGCTGTTAAACGAGCCGCTGAAACTGCCTGCGTTAAATACCTGGTGGTGTGGCGAGCGTGCCGCCATGGAAGCGGCGCTGCCGCAACTGCGCCACAGCACCTTCAAACCCACTTATCCGGGCTCGCTCTTGCACGACACTTTCGAGCCCACACTGGGTCGCGAATTAAGCCAGTCGCAGCGCGACGAATGGGTGGGCCGCATTACCCGCCAGCCTGACGCCCACACCATACAAAGCACGATCACGATGGCCCAGCTGCCCACCTGGCAGAGTGCGACTGCAGCCGCCTCGGCGCGCTCGATTGTGCCACGCTCTTTCATGCTGCGGGTGTTCGCACTCAGTAACGGTCCGCAATCCTGGTATGTGCTGCCCGGCGGTCTGGCCCGCATCGCCATGGCGCAAAATGGCGTGGCTTCCATGCAGCGTGGCGGCAGTAGCGCCGATGTCTGGGTCAAGCGCAGCACGCAACTGCCCTTGCGCATGCCTGCCTCAGTACTGCCTGCAACGAAGGTGCTGTATCAAAGAAAGCGCCTGGTCACCAGCCGCGCCGCAGAAAATCTGTTCTGGCTGGGACGCTATGCGGAGCGCAGCGAAAACACCTTAAGGCTAGCCCGGCTTTGTCTGGAAAGTCTCAACGGTGAAACACCGACTTCGCGCCGCTTATGGAACTGGCTGCAGGCGCTGGCCCAGAAAGAAGGCTTGGTGCCCATCGGCGTGCCGGCCACCCATGCGCAGTCGGACAGCGATGCCGACATGCCTTCCGCATCGGGCCGCATGCGGCGCCGTATTTTTGAGCGCACCCTGATTGATTGTCTGGACCAGCATGAACAGCACACCAGTGTCGGCTACAACTTGCGCGCGGTAAAACGCGCGGCCTCGGCGGTCAGAGAACGCTTGTCCACCGAGCAGTGGAGCACCATCGGCAGCTGCGTACAAGACTTCCATGAAGACTGCACCGACACCATTGCCCACCATGATTATTCGCCAACCCGGGCACTGGCCGGCCTGACCCGGGCCAGCACCGCATTAGCTGCCATTACCGGCGCGCAGTCCGACCGCATGACGCGCGACGATGGCTGGCAGTTATTAACTGTGGGCCGTTATCTGGAGCGGCTGGGTTTTCTGACGTCGGCACTGGAACTCGGCCTGCGCGCCGGCGTTCTGGATCGCCCTGCTGAAGATGGCTCTGGCTTCGTTGCTTTGCTCGCGCTGTTCGACAGTACCATTACTTATCAGGCGCAAAATCAGCAAAGCCGCGAGCTGGCCGCTTTACTCGATTTGCTGGTGCTGGATAACGAGAATCCACGCTCGCTGGCCTGGGTGGCGCGCACTTTACGCACGCGCCTGTCCAAACTGGCAGGCGCAGGCACGCCAGAGGCCGAGGCACTGACGCAATCGATTCCGGATTTGTCGAGCTGGCAGTTAGAGGCTCTGGCTACACCTGACGCTGATGGCAAGCTTGGTGATTTACTTGAAGGGCTGGCGAGTTGCAGCAAGGCCGTGCACATCATTTCAGAATCGATCAGTGCCCGCTATTTCAGCCATACCCGCGACCACAGCATTCAGGCCTGACCATGCTGCTCACTGTTACCCACGACACCACCTATCGCTACACGCCGCTGGTCGAAATTGCGCAGCACATCGCGCATCTGAAACCGCATGACAGCGCGACTCAGCGCGTCCATCATTCCACGTTAACGGTGTCGCCTGAACCGGACTGGAAACATGAATATCAGGATGTATTTGGTAATGTACGTTCGTTTTTTTCGATACAACACCGGCATGATGCCTTGCATGTATCAGCCAACAGTCTGATCGAAACCCGTGCGCTGGAATTCGACCGGCGCACTGCCAGCGCCACGACCTCCTGGGAAGCGGTGCGCGAACATTTCCGCTATCACAGCAGTGCCAGCTGGGATCCGGCCACCGAATATACTTTTGCGTCACCTTACATCGTGCGGCATGCCGAATTTACCGAATTTGTGCGGCCTGTTTTCACACCCAACCGGCCTTTGCTGGAAGCCGCGATCAGTCTGATGGAGCGTATTCATCATGATCTGAAATACGTTAGCCAGAGCACCGACATCAATACCCCGGCCCATGTTGCGCTGGCACGGCGCGAAGGCGTGTGTCAGGATTTTGCCCACATCTTTTTGTCGTGCGTGCGCAGTCTGGGACTGGCGGCGCGCTATGTCAGCGGCTATCTGCTGACCGAGCCGCCACCGGGCCAGCCGCGACTGATTGGCAACGATGCTTCACACGCCTGGGTATCTTTGTATATGCCGGACTTGAAAAGTACAAACGGCAGTTTGCGCGGACAGTGGATAGACCTGGACCCGACCAATAACCGCTGGGGTCTGGGTTCACCGGGCGAAGACTATATTGCGCTGGCGCTGGGCCGCGACTATGCCGATGTGTCGCCGGTGCGCGGGGTAATTCGGGGTGGCGCGCAACATGTGCTGGATGTGGGCGTGACTGTGGCACCAGCCAGTGCAAGCGCCCTGCCAACCCCTACACAGTTGTCCGGCATACTTTGACGTCACTTGTGATTGATTTTGGGACCGACCTACTTTATAGCAATGAGCGCCAGCTCAGGTGAGCGATCAAGAAGCTTAAGCAATGCCTTCGCAGCACCAGTGGGCGAACGTTTCCCCTGTTCCCAGTTTCGGATGGTTTCGATGGAAACGTCTATCTTTTGGGAAAATTCAGATTGCGTCATCCCTACACGCCTTCTGACGCGACGCGCAAACTTAGCCGTATCCATGAGTGCATCTGCATCATCTGATTTCTGCTGATGGTCGATATCCTGTTCAGTCGTCGCATCAATTTTCGCTAAATTAACACGTCCTTTTGGCAGAACTGGCTTGCCATCATTTCGCATCTTTATTTGTATTGATTTCATATCGGGTCACCTCACGTTGATTAGCTTTACGTGCAGAGATAATTCTTGTCACTGAATTTCTAACCGTATACACGACTACAAATAGTCGCTCATCTATCATTCCATAAAGCTGAAATCTATCTTCACCATAATCCCAACAAGGGTAAGGTTACTACCGTCGTTTTGGCACAGGCCTAATGCCAGCCAGTTGAGGGGAAATGTTTCTGTTTGTAATAAAAGACACTGGGTCCCGGCCTGCGCCGGGATGACGGTAGGAATTTTGAAAGCGTCTCAACCACTACCGTCGTCACCTGCATGTGACGACTGCTGCGTGGGCAGACTGCATGCAGTCCGAATTACCCACTACGCTCCCGATGAAAATCGGGACCCAGCGTCTTTCGTTGTGACCCCGAAAAAAATCTCGCTGGAATCCGAAACTAATTGTTTAAGCACACAAGTATGAAACTAGTGAGCAGATCCAATTTCGCTAACCTCAAAGCTCCCGACGCGACTCGGCAGGCAATACATAGTCAGAATATCTGTTGCGTATGATGCGCGGCGCCATCACCAGACATTTGATTTGGTACAGATCCTTTTCCAGATTAACCAGATGCGCCTGCCCGAGAATGGCAAATTTATTGACCGCGGGATGACTCAAAGATTTTAATTTTCCGAACATGAATTTTTCACGGGAAGGATTACGCTCTATTACCTCTTGCATGAATTGATCATTGATGGCTTTAGCCTGCTTACGCAAGCGATCATAGTGCGGCCTTGTTGCTGGCTTCAGGTTTTCTTCATACTTGTCGAGGAATTTTTTCCAATGTTCAACGGCGCTGCTGGGCTCTGATGTCCAGGGCAGATACGGTGCATCTTTTTTCAGCAGCCTGACTGCTTCAAACAAAGTCTTTTTTTCACTGTTCAATAATTTTGCCAGCGCTAGGTACTCGGGCGAATCCTCTTCAATCGACTCGCAGCTGCTCAGTGGAATGCCGTAAAAAGGCGCGAAGCGCTCGCATTGAAAAAAGTTACCTTCCATGACCAGCATGTCACCACGAGCCGGGTCCAGATAGTGCAGCACCTGCCAAATCAGTTTTTGAATGTCGTCATCATTATGGAATTCGCCAATAAAAATCATGGCTCCATGCAATTCATCCGTATCTTTCAGATGCGAACTTTTGCGGATTTCGAAGTCTTGATCAAATCGTTTAATGAAGGCACCGACATTAATTTTTTGATTCGCCGTGCTGGCCACACACTGCTCTTTGATTTCTTGCGCATCAGCGAGCGCCGGGCCTAGGGAGAGTTGCGGCAGATAGGCATCAACAGATTTCAGACAGGCGCTAGACCATTGCATGGCGATAAACATCAACGCAGAAAAATCCTGATAAGCATAAGCAGCTATTTGCTGTTCATGGTCAGCGCATTCTGTTGATGCTGGTGTGAGCGACTTCAGCTTTGGCAATTGACTCACACGCATCAAGCTCGCTTCGCGTTTTTCTCGCATGGCTTTTCTGTCAGGCTCGCCAACATAATATTGCGCCCAGCTTGCTTTTGGCTGCGCTTTACTTTTCATGCGCGGCAGGGTGTAAGGCATAGTGATCGCTGGCGCAGGGTTGATATTTTTCGGCGCCGGATCGCTGAGTTCGTTGAGATTTTTCTCGATGAGCAATGCGCGTTGCTGAATACAAGTTGAGCGAGCCATGAATAGTCTGTTCATTAAATTTGAACAGAATGGGTAAGTCAGCGGCAAGGGAAGTTCCTGTCCTTCGCAGAACCAGACTTATCCGATATCAAGCTTTACGATTCACGCCAAACGGATGAGGCCTGCGCTCAAGCGCAAGGCCTTATAAAAAATTATGCGCGCAAATATTTCTCTCGCATCGGTTTTAATACCGCAATGGCAACAAGAGCGGTCATAAAATTCGCGGCAATGGCGGTAACAAAGACACTGGTCCAGCTGCCTGTTGATTGAAACATCAGTGCCGCCAATGGGCCACCAAGAATCGCGCCGACGCCGGCTCCGGCATATAAAAATCCATAGTTAGTCGACGCATGGCGCGGACCAAATGTATCGGTCAGGGTGGAAGGGAACAAGGAAAAAATTTCGCCCCAGCCAAAGAACACGACTCCGGACAGCAGCACAAATAACATCGCGTTATCCCGGCAAAGGAACCAGACCGTCATCGCCACGCCTTCGAGCGCAAACGCAATCAGCATCGTATTTTCGCGGCCGATTTTATCGGATACCCAGCCAAAGAAAGGACGAGTCAGGCCATTCATCATACGGTCAATGGTCATCGCCAGCGGCAAGGCTGCCAGACCAAACACGGTGGCGTCAATAATGCCGAAGTCTTTGGCAAACGCGCCCATTTGCGACACCACCATCAGGCCGGAAGTGGACATCATCGTCATCATCAAAAACATGACCCAGAATATCGGTTGCTGCAACATCTGTTTCGGCGACAGGTCGGCCACATGGGAAACGGGCAGTGACGCATGTACCGAAGATTGATAATCATCCGGCGGGTTTTTCAACAGCCACGCACAGACCAGACACACCAGGCCAAACAAAATACCAAAGGTGATAAGCGTCGATTCGAGTCCCACTGCGGCCAGGCTGTTCGAGACCGGGAAGGTGGTCAGTGAGGCGCCCATACCGTAGCCGGAAGCCGCAATACCCGCAGCCAGACCACGGCGGTCCGGAAACCATTTGACCATCAGACCCACCACACCAATATAAACAATCCCCGTACCCAGACCGGCAAATAAGCCATAGGTCAGATACAGCGCGGTCAGGCTTTGCGCTTGAGAGCCGACAATCCAGCTGGACGCAACCAGTACAGCACCGGCTGTCAGCAACTGACGAATGCCGAAGCGTTCAACCAAGTAGCCGCCCAATGGCGAGAGAAAGCACTGCAAACCAACCACAATCGAAAAAACCACCTGAACTTCTGCCAGACTGACGCCCAGTTTGGCCATGAAGGGCTTGGTTAATAATGCCCACACATACTGCGGACTGGCGATAGAGATCATGCAAAGAACGCCGATGGCTAATTGCAGCCAGCGGTTAGGCAAGGGCTTTGTGCTCAGGGTCTCAATGCTTGCGGAGGTGGACGACATGGTGTTTCCTTCAAATCTTAAAGTGAGGTCGACAAAGCGCTGCAATGTTCGGCGTCGGCCGCAAGGATTGCTGCGTCTGGCATCACAAACGGCTGCAGCGACTCAAAGGCACGGGCCGCTTGCAGTACTTTGGCATCAGCAAATTTCGCGCCAATCAATTGCATCGCAACCGGCAGTCCATTGACAAAGCCGCAGGGTACTGTTGCCGTTGGCTGTTGCGTCAAATTGAACGGGTAGGTAAACGGCGACCATTCCCACCAACGCTGATAGTCGCCGCCAGGCGGCACTTCATGACCTGCTGCAAAGGCCGTAATCGGCATTTGCGGGGTGATGATCAAATCATATTTTTGGTGCAGCATCGTCATCTGCCGCCCTAAAATTTCACGTTGACGCTCAAGCCCGCGATATTCCAGTGCACTGAGTGCAAAGCCGGGCTCTGCCAATTCCAGCATCGCGGGTTCGACCAGAGCGCGCTGGGCCGCTGTCATCGGCGCAATTGCCAGTGCCAGTGCAACGGCCCATAACGGACGCATGATCGCAATCGGGTCGTCCAGTTTCAGGTCGAGCAGTTCAACCTCGGCACCCAGATCAGTAAAACGTTTCATTTGCTGCGCAATCATTGCGGCAACAGCAGGGTCGACTTTGGCGTAACCCAGGTCGGCGCTAAAACCAATGCGCCAGCCTTTGATACCGTCTTCCAGATTTTTGCGCACATCGAGCGCCGGCATCGGCGTCTGATACCAGTCCCGCTTGTCGGCTTGCGCAATGACGGTTTGCATCAATGCAGCGTCGCCCACGGTGCGGGTCAGCGGCCCCTGATGCCACAAACTGAGCGCTGGCGAATGCGGATGCACCGGCACCAGACCCCAGGTAGATTTGAAACCGAAGATGCCGCAAAACGCCGCAGGAATGCGAATCGAGCCACCACCGTCTGTTGCCACATGCAAGGGTCCCATGCCCAATGCAGCGGCTACCGCGGCACCGCCACTGCTGCCGCCGGGGGTTAAGTCTTTGTTCCAGGGGTTACGGGTAATGCCAGTCAGTGGACTATCTGTGACGCCTTTCCAGCCGAACTCGGGCGTGGTGGTCTTGCCCAGAATGACTGCGCCCTGCTCGCGCAGGCGGGCAACCGGCGGGCCATCTTCGGTCCATGGCTGATCCGGATCAATAGTGCGCGAGCCGCGCAAGGTTGGCCAGCCTTTGGCCAGTACTAAATCTTTAACTGTCGTGGGTATACCGTCAACCAGACCAGCTGGTTTGCCTTCTAACCAGCGTTGCTCTGAAGCGCGTGCACTGGCTAGGGCGCTTTCTTCATCGACGACGCAAAAGGCATTAAAAACCAGATCCAGTTGCGCTATGCGTTTCAGCACTGCAGTGGTCACTTCAACGGGTGATACGGTGTGCGCTTTATACATTTGAATCAAGCGCGTAGCGGGTAAAGAGAGCAGTTCTTTTGACACGATCCGTTTCCAGGTAAAAAAACGGCGAGGTACTGCTACCTCGCCTGGTGTTGAGATTGTTTGTTTAAAAAGTCACTGGGCCCCGGCGCCAAGCTGGGGCCCGGCGACTTTCGTCAGTCAACAAAAAACCTTGTTGAAATCTCAAACAGACACAATCACATTGACAGCACCATTCAGGCTTTTTTGTTGCGCAAGCCTTCCAGCACCGCTTGTGGCCGGATCGGCATATGCCGTACCCGAACACCTGTGATGTTGAAAATGGCGTTGGCGACAGCAGGCGCAACCGTTGTCGAAGCAGGCTCGCCCACACCGACCGGGTGATGCTCGGAGGCGATCAGGTGCACATCAATTTCAGGGATATCAGCCAGACGAATCGGCAAATATTCATGGAAATTTTTCTGCTCGAAGGCGCCGTCTTTCAATGTCAGTTGCTCAGACATGATCTGGCTCGCACCCCACAAGGCTGAAGCACGAATTTGTGCATCGACGTTAACGGGGTTAATGATCGTGCCGCAGTCCATGGCAATCGTCAGGCGCTTGATTTTGAAACGCCCGGTTTCCGGATCAACGTGGACTTCGGCCACGCAGGCAACCCAGGTTGGGCTCTGCCGTTCTTCTGCTGAAGTCACCGCAATGCCCATGCCGGTATTCGGCGGCAGCACTTTGGAACCATAGCCTGCCTTACCCGCTGCAACACGCAGGCAATTTGCCAGACGTAATGCACCGCCAACGGTTGCCGATTCATACGGAATCCACGAGCCTTCTTTGGTCCATGGCAGCGAAATCCACAGACGATCCATGTAGTAATCAGAAGGCGTGCCTGGTGGGTAACCGGTGTTGGGAATACCGCGGTTGCCGCCTTTGCCGTTCAACATCGACATTCTGAATTCCAGCGGATCCCGCCCTGCTGCATGGGCGACTTCATCCAGCATCGACTCAACGACAAAGATGTTGTACGAGTTGGCCACCGTGCGCAGCGCGCTGGCCTGAACAGCCCAGGTTGTCGCTTCATGATTCCAGGCACGCACGCGATGATTTGGCATGTCATACCAGTGATCACTGCCACCGATCGACCATTGGTCGATGTCCTGTTTTTTGCTATCCCAGGAATCTTGCTGCAACCAGTCAGAGCCGAATTTTTTACCGACCGAGAAGCGCGCACCCATCCAGCCGCAAACGATGTCGTGATTCAACGCCGTCATCTGGCCGTCCTTGATACCGGCCTTCATGCGGTGATACGTTGGCGTGCGGGCAAAGCTGGTGGCGAAGTTGGATTCACGGGTGTGAATCAGCTTCACCGGACGACCGGCAGCGTGAGCGCAATAAGCGGCAGCCAGAATTTCATCAAAGTCTTGCTTGCCGCCGAAGCCGCCGCCCACCAGATGCTGATGAATATAGACCTTGGTTTCTTCCGGCTTTTTATTCAACACCTTGGCCAGATAACCTGTGAGCGTCATACGCGCAAAGGACTGACTCTGGGTGCCGACGTAAATATGGCAATCGCCATTGACGAATTGTGCCGTTGCGTTCAGGGGCTCCATCGTGGCATGGCAAACCATCTCGGTGGTGTATTCCACGTCGAGGATTTTTTCGGCGATCTTCATGCCGTTGTCAACATCGCCTTCCAGAACCCAGTTGGCGCCTTCACTTTCCTTGGTTGCCAATTCTTTGTACTCGGTGCGCAGCGTGGCTGAATCCAGCTTCGCATAAGGACCTGCATCCCAAGTCACTTTGAGTGCCTTGGCCGCTTTCACCGCCGTCGGGAAACGGTCTGCCAGTGCCACCACCCAGCCGGTACATTTGCCAAACGAATCGTCGATGATGACGGCTTTGATAAAGCCCGGAATCTTGCGTGCTTCAGTGTCATCCACACTCAGCGCTTTGGAAGAATAGCGGGTACGCGGAATCACCAGTGCGCCGTAAGCCATGTTCGGCAGGAACACGTCAATACCGTATTTGGCCGAGCCATTGGTCTTGCCCGGAATGTCGAGCGCAGGAATGGATTTACCGACAATTTTGTAGCTGCCGCGCGGCTTCAGAGGAATCGCGCGGAAGTCGTCAGGGTAGGCAAACTGACGAATGATTTTGACCTTCTGCAAAATCTCACCGTAGGAGACTGAGCGGCCCGAAACAGAATCCGTAATCCGGCTGTTCGCAGCGCTGCAGTTTTTCACTTGCGCGCCCAACAGCTTGGCGCCAGCTTCGGTCAGCGCGATGCGACCTGCTGCACCAGCGCGGGCAATGCGGTCAAACTCGGTGGTCATGCTGCCGCTGTTGACGGTGTAAGCCAGACCGTAGATAGCGAAATTCTCTACGCTCTCCAGTGGGGAATCAAGACGGACATCTTCCCATTTGACTTCGAGTTCTTCTGCAATCACTTGCGCTAAGCCGGTGCCGATGTGCTGGCCCATTTCGGCTTTGACGATATGCATCGTCACCTTGCCATCCGGCGTTACCGAAAACCAGATCGATGGCGTGTAAGCAGAAGTGGCAGCCGCTTCTGCCGCACCGGCACCGGTCAACAGTCCGGCGCCCAGACTGATACTAAAATAAGAACCAGCTGCAGTGGTCGCGGAGCGGACCAGAAAGTCGCGGCGTGATGCGCCTTTATCGGAAAGCTTAGACATTTTTGTTTCCCTCGCGCGTGATTTCCGCTGCACGTTTGACGGCGCCAACAATGCGGGAGTAAGTCGCACAACGACAGATATTGCCGTTCATGCCTTCGACGATTTGCGCGTCGGTCGGATTCGGGTTTTGTGACAGGAAGGCGGCGGCCTGCATGATCTGACCAGACTGGCAGTAACCACACTGCGGCACCTGATGCTCGATCCACGCCTGCTGCACCGCATGGGTATGGGAAGGGTGCAAGCCTTCGATGGTGGTGATCAAGGCATCAGCAGGAACGTCTTTGAGTTGAATCTGGCAAGAGCGCACTGGCTCACCGTTGATATGCACGGTACAAGAACCGCACAAGCCCATGCCGCAACCGAAGCGGGTGCCGGTTAATTGCAAATCTTCCCGAATCACCCAGAGTAGCGGTGTATCCGGCGGCGCATCAGCAAAATAGCTGTGCCCGTTGATCGAGAGCTGCGACATAGAGTTCCCCTTTTGAGTTTGACCTGAAAATTGATAAGGCGGACCAGCTCACATAGTTCATGGAAGCTTGCTGGATGACTTGAGTATGCGCAGCTGCGCATGGCAACGCATCAGGCTTAGTGATGAAGTTATGTAGGACAGTGGCAGGAGTCGCGCCTCCCCCAAAAGAGGGAGGACTTTTATCATTTGAATAATGATTGGATGGTGATTGGAAGATGATTCGAGGCGCAAAGGCAGCACATTGGCAGGTAACTTAGACTGCGCGCTAAAAATGAACCAGTCCGCGGCGGGCTGCCAGCGCTGTGGCCTCAGCCCGGCTGGTTACATCGAGCTTGGCAAACAAGCTTTTCAAATGGCTTTTAACGGTGCTTTCGCTAATGTGCAAACTCTGTCCGATGGCCTTGTTACTTTTGCCTTCGGCCAGTAATTGCAGAATCTGGATTTCGCGATCCGTCGGCGTTTCTTCGCCCACGCGTTGCACCAGCTTGGCCGCAATTTTGGCTTGTAAATACCCTTCACCGGCATGCACGGCGCGGATGCAGCGAAACAGTTCTTCAGGCTGCACGTCTTTGAGCAAATACGATTTAGCGCCGGCGCGCAGACAGGCATAGACGTCTTCGTCATGATCAAACGTGGTCAGCACAATAATAGCCACCTTCGGTTCCTCGACCCGCAGACGGCGAATCGCATCCAGACCACCCAGCTCGGGCATGCGCAAATCCATCAGCACCACATCCGGCTTTAATTCCCGCCAAAGCGTAATGGCTTCCAGACCATTACCGGCTTCGCCAATGACTTCAATGCCCTCTTCCATATTCAGAATTGCGACCAGACCGCGACGAACCAGCGACTGATCGTCAGCGATGAGGACTTTAATTGGTCCATCGGTACGCGGCAAAACAGAAGAGGAACGTGCAGAGTAAATAAGGGAATCAAGCATGATGAGCCATAGGAACGGATAAGAAAATGCGCGTACCCTTACCGGGCGCGCCTTGAATGGATAGGGTGCCGCCAATACGCGAAGCACGCTCGTGCATGCCAATCAAGCCAAAGCCGTCATGGCGCGCATTAAAATCAAAACCAGAACCGTCATCATTGATGGTTAAGAGCAGCGTATCGGGCTCGAACACCAGCTCAATCATGACAGCGCGGGCTTTGGCGTGTTTGAGAATATTGGTAGTGGACTCTTGCGCGATGCGCAAAATCTCGGTGCGGATATCCGGTGGCAGCAAACGCGATTCGCCAACACAAGCATAGCGAGCCTGCACGGCGCCGGTTTCTTCCAGCGTACGCACCAGTGCTTCAAGCTCGGCGCCGATTCCCGGATAAGCCGACGTCGGACGCAAGGCACGCACGGAATTGCGCGCCTCTTCCAGACCGGCCTGTGCCAACTCGCGCGCATGTTCGATATGGGTGATGGCCAGCTCGGCATCATTTTTTTTCAGGGCGCGGCTCGACGCTTCGAGATTGACCACAACACCGGTAAAACCTTGCGCTAAGGTGTCGTGAATGTCGCGCGCAATCCGGTTACGCTCTTCTAGTACCGCAGTCTGTCTGGCTTTTTCTGACAGCCTGGCCATCTGCATGGCCAGCGTGGCCTGACTGGCCAGTGCGTCAGCAACACGAATCTGACTTTGCATTTGATTGTGATCGATACGGGTGCTGCGAATACAGATCCAGCCCACGGTTTCCTGACCCAGGATCATCGGCACGGTCAGCAGGGTTTTAACACCAAGCGACATGATGTAGGCACGGTTTTGCTCGGGCATGCCCGAGACTTCATAACAAAGCAAGTAGGTTTCAGCCCGCTGCCCGGGAAAGGTCGACAGCGGCAAGCCGCCAATCGGTGGCGGCATCAACACCGCCGGATGGTGCGACTCACGGGCGGGGATGATTTTATTATCCAGGTATTCCAGATGCAGCCGCACCGTGCCACTGGCCTGATCGGGGAACCAGAGCGTGCCGCCAATGCCTTCGAGCTGATCGACGGTGGCTTTAAGAATGTGCCCCAGAAAAGTGTCGAGATGCGATTCGGTTGCCAGAAAATCCAGCGATTGAATCAGCATCGCGGATTGATCGCGAGCGAGTTTTTCGGCTAACTGACGTTGCTCGACTTCAGAGAGAAGCGCGATATTTTCCTGCTCGAGTCGCCACAATTTCTCTTGCATCGACATCGTTTCGTCTTTGAGCACCACAACTCCCGGGAGTTAATCAGAAAATGATTATTCGTGGTCATGATGCATGAACAACATGCAATGCGTCTAGTGCGGTTTTTGTAGAAGGGCATTGACGGTATGGTTGGGGTCAGTTCAACGCCTGTTTGGAAAAAGTTCTCAGCAAGGTAAAATTGAATTTATGAAGCCTTCTGATGCCCTCGCCAATAACAGAGCCGCCATCCGTGCGCTGGTGACTGATCACGGCATGTTGAACCCGCGCGTATTTGGCTCCGTGAGCAGGCATGAGGATACGGCCGCAAGCGACTTGGACATTTTGGTTGACCCACAACCCACCACGTCTCTACTTGACGTTGCCAAACTTCAGCTTTGCCTAGAAAAAAAACTGGGCATCCATGTCGATGTGGTCACACCTAAAGCTTTACCAGAAAGCTTTCGTGATCAAATCCTTAAGAACGCGATTCCCATATGACAGCACTAAATGAATTGCGCCTTAATGATTTTTTAGGACATATGATCCAGGCAATTCATCGCATTGAAGCTTACATTGAAGACCGCTCAGAAGTTTATTTCCTCAATACGCCGATGTTGCAAGATGCGGTCATTAGGAACATTGAAATTCTGGGCGAAGCTTCCAATAACATCATGAAGCGTTTTCCTGAATTTGCAGCTTCCCATCCTGAAGTCCCATGGGAAGCTATTTACTATATGCGCAACCGTACCATTCACGGCTATATTGCTATCGATTAGGAATTGGTCTGGACCGTGATTAATAAAGATCTTCCAGACCTGCAAAACCAACTGAAGGCTATTAAAGCCTGATTACTTCAGGCAGTTTTTGCACTTTTTCCAATTATCCAAGTAGTGACAATCATTTTGTTGTCAAAGGCAGATGACATCGAGACGACAAGGAAATCGTCTACTGCTTGCAATTGGATTTCCGAATGGGATCCAGAAAATCACAATGCAGATACCAACATCATTGATCGATATATCGAGAGCCAAAAAGAGATGCGCATTATCGCGATGCTTCCTTATTTTTTTGGGCACCGCGAAGAGATCCACTGAATCCTTTAGGACTTTCAAAATAAGCGCTATTTGGACTTAATCGCCCTCCTGGACTTTAGATCGACAATCCGCAATACACTAGCTCCGTCCTTAAGATATTGCCCTTACGCAGACCACAATACCAAATCAACCACATAACTACGGACAGAAATCGCATTGGACCGTGCAATACGTTCATTGTTGAAGTCACCCAAAGTCCGTTTTTCTAGGCGTTTCACTCGAAGTCTGCTCCCCACCCCACTTTTTGCCGATGCGCGCTCATTTTTTATTCGCATTAATTCGCATTAATTCACCAAATAACACTTCCCACATTCCTGCGATTTTCTCTATCGAAAATCGTTCTCGGGCATTGATTGCTTTCACAGAGAATTGACGCCGCAATACCTCATCACCCATCATTCTATTGAGCGCACTTGCCATCGCTGCCACATCACCATTTTCTACCAGCAATCCATCGACCTCATGACGAATGATATTTCGTGGACCACAGTTGCAATCAAAGCTAAGCGCAGGAACACCATGCGCCAAGGCTTCTGCCAGCGTGTTACCAAACCCCTCAAAACGGGAACTCATTACATATAGGTCGGCTGCGTTGTACCAGTCGCCCACGTTACCCGTGCGACCGACAAGGATGATGCGTTCTGATAAGCCCGCTTGGCTAATCTGTGCAGCCAGTGCATGACTTAGTGGCCCTTCGCCAACAATAACGAGATCCCAATCAGGATGCTGAAGCGCCACGCACGCAAAGGCGTCTATCAATAAGTCAAAACCTTTTTGCTCTACCAATCGCCCTACCGTCAGTGCCATTTTCCGCTTTGGAAGCACAAAGGCTTTCGGCATTAATAGCGGCGCATTCCTGGACAATGGCCAAGGTGCAGCGTTTGGAATGACGACAACATTCTTGGCATTGGTATGTCGCTGCAGCCAATCACGGCTCTCGGCAGTGAGCGCGGTGACGGCTGCCAAATGACTATATAAGGTGCGACGCAAGCCTGTCCACATCCAGCTCAGTGGCACTTGTGGCGGATAAATGTGCTCCGAACCGAGAGCGATAACGGCTGGCAAACCGATGGCGGCAATAGCCAGCACAATATTGGCTTCGTCCATCATCGCTAACGCTATGTTCGGCTTGGCTTTGCGCAAAACCCGGTGCAAGCTTAAAACTCGGCGCAGATTATTAAAAATACCGATCAAGAAATTGTCACTCACTCGCAGTAAATCGAGGCAAACACGCTCAACCGTGGGCGCTAATTCGTAAAAATCGTTGGACCCATCCGATAAAGTTACCACCGTGACTTGCCAGCCTTTGTTAGCCCAATAGTTGGCCAAATTAGCAGCCACACGCTCTGCCCCGCCTGAGGTCAGGGCGGAAATGAAGATAAGAAGTTGAAGTGGCACTTTGGCAGTCATCAGGTTATGTTCACCGGATAGGCCACGATATTTTGAAAATCTCCCAATTGCGCAGGTGTGATGACTTCCGTTTTACCGCCATCGCAGATTTTTTCGATGCGATAGCCATGTCCAACAATCCACTGCGCAAACGCTTGCGGTTCGTAACCGGCAGCCTGACAGGTTTCTCGTCCAATTTCTAAAATCAAAATTGGCCGATATTTGACTAAGGTATTTATAGCGCCGCGAAGCGCGATCCATTCAGCGCCTTCGATATCGAACTTCATGATATCGACGCGCGCAATCTTGATTTCCATAAGTACATCGTCAAGCCGGCGCACTGCCACAACTTCACGTGCCGTGTCCCTTGAAACTGATGCAAACAAGGTGGGCAGACCTTCGTGGCGCGTCCCGTCGGAATAGATCGCTTCCTGATCGTAAATGGGCAACTCGCCATCGACGTCGCCCAAGGCTAATGGCATTACCTGAACTTGCTTGAAATTATTGAGCGCAATATTTGCCAGCAAACGTTGCTGGTACTGAGCAACTGGTTCAAACGCAATGACTTTTCCGAGCCTGGCAATACGAGCGGCGGCAATCGAAAATTCACCATGGTTGGCACCTGCATCAACAAATATGCTGTCTTCTTTTAACAATAACTCCAGCAGGGTAAGTTGATCACCGGAATAACTACCCCGAAAAAATATCTGCCCACCCATGTGCTCGCGCAGGTAACAATTAAACTTGGCTCCTCCCCGGAAATCATCAATTTGCAAAGCTGTAGCGGGAGCATTTTGAACCGCATAACGACGCACCATTTCACACAAACGGCCAAAACCGATACCCTTTATTCGATAAGCTGGCTTAGTAAGCTGACGAAAAAAATAATACATCTCACGCATTGCGGGACCTTTTGAAAGAATAAACAAGCAGCATCGCCATCGATGCGAAGTACATCAATGAGGTTGACAATGCGATAGCCCGAATCCCCAAAACAGGTGTTAACAAGACAATGGCAAGCACCTTGACGGAAAAATTTGAGATCGCCACCCACTGAATGGCAGCGTATTTTTTTTGTGCTGAAAGCAATGAAATAAAAATGATGCCCGAAAAATAAAAGGGCAATTGAAGTACCAAATAACGCATCAGTTCAGCAACTATCAAGGTATCTTCAGATTTGAAAGCACCTCGTTGAAACAGCAACTCAACGATCCAAGGTGCGAAGCACCATGCAAGCCCCATCACCACCAGGCCAAATACGAACATTAATTTGGCCCAATAACTGGTTAATGCTCTGACTTCACTCTCTTTGCCTTGCCCCGCCAATTCTGAAAAAATCGGCATTGTGGATCGGCTGATTGCCATAGCACCCAATGACAAAATTAAACCGACGATGCGGTTGGCGTAACTCAGTGTAGATATCGCACCTACGCCAAGGTGAGCGGCAAAAAACTGGTCGATGACGCCCGTAACGCTCATCAAGGTCTGTCCGGCAGCAATGATGCTAAAGCTGCGCAGGAAGCCTTTCCAGGCTGGAGATTGAAATGCCAAAGTCGGGAGCGGTAAGTCTCCCGAGCGCTGTAGTGACCAACCCAGGCCCGCCAGTTGAAGCGCAAAGCCGGCCACACTGCCCCAAATAAGCGAATCAAGCAGTCCGCCGGGGGGCATGAGCAGTGCAGCCAGGATAGCCAAAGCAGGTAAAGCTTCCAGCAAGGTGTTACGGTAAT
The DNA here is from genome assembly GCA_947451925.1 of Burkholderiales bacterium. Lineage (GTDB taxonomy): Bacteria > Pseudomonadota > Gammaproteobacteria > Burkholderiales > Burkholderiaceae_D > Pernthalerella. The sequence continues at coordinate 23,934 of CANGAW010000004.1, forward strand.
GACCATTGGCCATCAACGAAACAGAAAACAGACTGATGACCACGCCCATAGGCAAAAGCAGACTTAAAGGGCCGGACATTGCCAGTGCCTGGACCAGTGCCGCCCCAGAAAACCCTGCCATGCCCGTGTTGAGCAAGACAGGCAGAATCACATAAACCAAGCCACCCAGCCCAAGTCCTGCCGCAAGGGTGAGTCCAAGCAATTCACGTCTAAAGCGAGGCATATCGCCAGGGTTCTCATTACGAACCCTGGCGATCAAAGGTAGCAACAACACGCTCAACACGCTAAAGAAGATGGAAACAGGCAGGCCAATGAGGTTAACGACAAACACATAGGCATCGACGGATTCACTAACGCCAAAGCGCCAGGCAATTGCCATTTCCTTGGCTGCACCAGCAAGCCTGCCGATGAGCACAAAGAACGCAATCCACAAAAATCCGACAGCAATGCGGCGGTGGTTAGATTCTGAGTTGCTTAGATGACGACGAATCCGGTTACAAATTATTGACATACCACTCCGCGATTGCTGTTGGTTATAAAAGGTATGCTTGCCTTAAGCTTGAATACATCAAGATCTTTGACTAAACGAGCGTTGTAAAACGCAATGATCTTCAGATCCGGCTCAAAGATCGCTCGACGGCCTTGGACTTAATGCGCTTCATGATTCCCTGAATGCGGGACACACGAAGATTGTTCGAACCGATCTTCATGATCAGTCGATAGATACTGAACACAGTGGGTTTCTTACAAATGATTACATCAGCAGTGAAGTCCTTGCGATTGATGTTTGCCTCAACAATCGCGTAGTTGAGGTTTTGTGGCATATCCCGGTAATTGTAAAGAAGTTGTTTTCTATCTTTCGGAAGACAATAATCATCGTAATAAGTGCTGGGCTAGTTGTGGTGCCTGCCAATGCGCAGATCCATGCAAACGTCGTCGTTGATTTGACGCGTTTCCGATACATATGTAGCGGCGTAGATATATAGTTCCTTAATATATATGCCACTAGCGTAGAGATAAGTATTTGGAACCAGTTTGATGGCTTCAGCCTTGGTGCTATCGACAAAGAGCGTGGAGATAGCCTGATGAATAGCACCTTAATGAAGGAGAATTAACCGAACTTTTAGTCAAGCACCACCAACTTCAAGATGGGCTGCAGGGATTACTGGTTGAATTTCAAATTGGGATTGGCACCTTCGGCCCACCCCGGCTAACGCAATGCCTTGAGCAACAGTCGGACTCTCTAAGATCGGATTAATTCAGGTAAGCGGCGTGGGAAACACGACTGTTGATGCCGTTAAAATCAACCCGCCGCAAAAGCCTGCCAAGAAAAAATCAATCAAGACAGCGAAGCCTTAATAAGTATCGCTATTTTCAACATAACAGCTTTGAACAGCGTGAAAAAGGCTGCGACATAACACCTGATTCACGCTGCCAAATAATCAAAAACCTGATTACCTGCCCGTGAATTGATTGGTACATTAAACGACAGAATGATTCTGTCCTTGTCGCCTTCGTAAGTCATTGCCTCGAGCTGCAGATCAAGCAGACAAATTCACTTGGAATACTCTCCAAGCCTGAAATTTAAATTCCTCCACCCCAGTGGAAAGCGAAGTTTTGGACAATCTGCGTCGCTTGTACTAACTTTAAGTCTGACAACGATCTTCAGGAGACTACGATGTCCACCGCATCCGCATCTGCGCGTTCCGCACGTCTTGGATCACGCGCAACACCCGAGCAAGAGACTGTTCTTCGCCGTGCTGCCTTGGTGATGCACAAATCGCTGACCGATTTCATTCTCGACGCCGCTTACCAAGCAGCTGAGCAGACCTTGCTCGATCATGTCACCGGCACTTGTAAATTGACACAGGCCGGCAATTAGAAATTGATACACCTCGCACCAGAGATGCTAGACCGCCCAGGATCTGACAACCCAGGCTTGGCTGATCTATTTTCCCAGCGTCCAGTTTGGGTTAACAAATGAGTCTATCGGCACCACAGCCGCTGGATGCATCGCACCGACTGGAAGAATTTGACTGCGGAAAACCGGCACTCACCGATTGGCTGCTGCGTTATGCGCGTCAAGTCCAGAGCAGTGGTTCCGCAAGAACCTTTGTTGTCTGCGACGAGGAGCGAGTTGCAGGGTACTTCAGGCTGACCGTTGGTCAAATCGATACGCTGGAGGGACCCGAGCGGATGCGTCGCGGTATGGGGCAGTAACTTATCCCGCTGGTCATTCTGGCCAGGTTTGCTATTGATCTCGCGTACCAAAGGCGGTGGGGTGGGTTTCAGCCTGCTTCAAGACGCTATCAGTCGCCCAGTAGACATTGCCGAACGGGCGGGTCTTCTGGCATTGCTAACGCATCTCATCGATACTGAAGCTGATGCGTTTTATAGACGATTCGGTTTTGAGCCAACGCCTGCGCACGAACAGCAACTGATTCTGCTGCTTAAGGACGCGCGACGTTTTGTCATAGCGTGATGACTACGCAGCAAGTAGCAGCAAATTGGTAAGTCATGGATTGGCACTACTGTGCCTTAATATTTTTATATGGATGACTTTAGACTAGGCTTGATTCTTAATGTCATTTTTTAATGTTTACCAGCGAGATTTTTTCGGGATCAAAACGAAAGACGCTGGGTCCCGATTTTCATCGGGAGCGTAGTGGGGAATTTGGCGTGTGTTCAATCTCTATCACGCCGCCGAATAATCAAAAACCTGATTACCCGTCCGTGAATTGATTTGCACATTGAAAGACACAATGACTCTGTCCTTGTCGCCTTCGTAAGCCATGGCCTTGTGCGGCAAGTAGGAGGGAAAGAGCACCAGCATGCCTTCTTCTGGCTGAATGTCTACAGTGTTTTTCTGCAGATAAGCATTACCCATGTCCATATAAGCCCCAGCCTGAAACTGGCTATACGGGCCATAAAAGCGGGTAGCGCCATTTAATTCAGCTAGCCCGGGATGCGTCGCACGCTTGGCTGCATCATCAATCTGCACATAGTAAACACCCGACCATGAGCAGTTACCGTGGGTGTGCACATCATGAAAGGCATGGCCATTTTGAATCTGAAACCAACAGCCGGCGAAGCGCAAATCCAGTGACAGCTTGCCAGCCGGCCAGGCCTGGGCATTGACCTGTTTGGCCACGCCTTGCACAGCACCGGCAATAAACTGAATCAGGCTACTAAACTCGGGCAGCTCGATACGACTTAGCAGGTCGTCCGGGCTGGCGTAAAAGTTTTTGCGCTGCTCGCCTTCTAGGGCCATGCGTATCGCATTGAAAGCGCGCACCAAAACCGGGTTGATGCTGGCCGCATCAGGGCAGCGCTGGATTTCCAGCGGCACAGGCCATAGTGTCTGCATTAGACAGTGACCGTCGCTGCGTCAGGCATGCTCAGTTTCCAGCCGGTGCGTTTTTCAAAAGCGGCGATGTCGTCGGGGGTGTCGAGGTCGATGATGAAACGGTCATTATTGGTGATGAGTTTGTGCACCATGGCCGGATTGGCATCAATAAATTTGCGGCAGCCTATGTTCTTGCCCGTCTCCAGCATCTCTGCAATGACTTCACCGGAAAATGCCACGGGGTTGCCGCGCTGGCCGTTCACTTCGGGGTACACCACGCTGGTGCCTGGCGGACGTTTCTTGTAGGCGGCAATCAGTTCGGTCAGCTCTGCACTGCCTACCAGTGGCTGGTCGGCCAATACAACCAGCACCAGATCAAATTTTGTCCCCAGCGCTGCAAGGCCCAGCTTCACCGAAGACTGCTGGCCTTCTTGCGGTTGCGGATTGCGCACCACCGTCACAGGAAAGGTCTCAACGGCCGGCTCGATCTGTTCATGATAGTAGCCAGTGACGACCACCACTTCATCAATACCACCGCCGCTCATGGCGATCAGGTGGCGGTTAATCAGTGGCACGCCCTGTAATTTGAGCATGCACTTTGGCACGCCACCCATACGCGAGCCTTCACCGGCTGCCAGCAATACGGCACCAACCCGCAGACGATCATACAAACCACCGCCGCCCTTCATCATGCATCCCATTTTCCACCTCTTTGTAAACTAATCGTTAACTCAGCTTCACCAGGTTTTCCAGGCTCTGCAAATTATTAATTGCCATGAATTCGCTAATCAAATGCCGGCTTTGCAGTATGGCTTCTGATCCCGGCTCTTCCTTGTTCGGATGCAGCCAGAATAACTTGGCACCCCGCTGTCTGATGGCGCGGATGGCGCGCTCTGTATCAGCCGGCGGATCGGTGTCATAACCATCCGACAAAACATACACTAAATCACGCGAGCCGAGCGCGCGCCCGACGTGCACCTTCAGAAAGGTTTCGAGATTGGTGGCGATTTTGGTGCCGCCCCCAAAACCAAACGTCACGGCATTGATTTTTTCCTGCACACGGCCGCTGTTGCTCTTCAATAGTGGCGTTATCTCGGCCAAGCGGGTGTGAAATACAAACACACGCGCGTGCAGTATCTGGCAGAACGCGCGGCCTATGCGCAAAAAAAACTGGGCGTGGGACTCCATCGATTTGCTCACATCTACCAGCACATACACGCGCGGCATAATCTGGTCGCGCTGCTTGCGCTTGAGCTTTAACAGCTCTCCACCGGTGGCCAGCCCTTGCCGTATCGTCGCAGGCAAATCGATGCGCTGCTGCTTGTGCGTCACACGCCATTTGCGCATGAGTTTTTTGCGCAGGCGTTTTTCCAGCGGAGCGATCAAGGCTTCCAACTGAGCGACATCTTCCGGCAACCATTTTTTGAAATCCTGATGCAAGGGGTCGACCTTGCTCGCGCCACCCATCGCTTTCGGGCTTTCTGCCCCTTCACCACTGCCCCCATCAAAATCCAGCCCCACCGTTGGCTTGGCCGCGTCGGTTGGCGCATCCATGCCGGCATGCATCTGCTCAACCAACTGTTTCAAGGATTTGGATTTTTTTTGCGTGCTGGCGCTGCGTGTGCTGCCGCGGATTTTATGCGGGTACCAGAAGGTGTCAAACAAGTCCGGATATTTGCGCCACTGCTCGGCCGTTGAACAAGCAATGCCGCGCCAACAGGCTTTCAGACTTTTGTGCTGTGCAGTTTCAACCCGCATGCAAATGCGCAGCATGGCATCAAGTTCGGCTAAGCCAATGAGGAAACCGTGCTCGCGCAGATAGCTGGCAAAGCCGCGTATCTGCGTCGTCGGCAACTCGGCCTGCAAGTGCGCAGGCACGTTATCAGCGGAGGTCGCCGGCGATGCCAACATCGATCCCCACCCTGCTTTCGGACTGCAGCTTGGCGACAATTTCGGTACCCATCTGCCATTGGTCGGAACGGGTCTTTAACAACGCCGACAGGCAAGAGCGAATCATGGCCGGATCGTCCGGCATGCTGTCCTGTTTCATTGCACACAAGACGCGCACCCAATCCAGCGTCTCGGCAATGCCCGGCACTTTTTCCAGATCTTGCTTGCGCAGCTTTTGCACAAAACTGACTGCCTGCTGCACTAGCATCAGATTCGCTTCTGGCACCAGTTTTTTGACGATTTCTATTTCACGCGGCAGCGTTGGATAATCCACATAGTGATACAGGCAACGCCGGCGCAAAGCGTCCGACAAGTCACGCGTGCCGTTACTGGTCAGGATCACAATCGGATGCGAAGCGGCCTTGATGGTGCCGAGTTCGGGCACCGAGATCTGAAACTCGCCCAGCACTTCCAGCAGATAGGCTTCAAAGGACTCATCGGCACGATCGATCTCGTCAATCAACAGTACCGCTGGCTGCTCAGAGGTAATGGCCTGCATCAGCGGACGTTTGAGTAAAAATTCTTCCGTAAACAGATCTTGCCGCAGGCTGGATGTCGCGCCCTTTTCGGCTTCGCGCAAACGTATTTCCAGCAATTGCTTGCTGTAATTCCATTCGTAGACGGCCTGATTCAGATCCAGACTTTCGTGGCATTGCAGACGAAACAGCGGACGCTTGAGCCCTGTCGACAAGGCTTGTGCGATGGCTGTCTTGCCAACGCCAGCTTCACCTTCCAACAACAAGGGCCGGTCCAGCGCCAGCGCCATCCACACCAGTGTGGCCAGACTATCGTCGACCACATAGCCGGAGGCGTCGAGCAGGTGAGTGATTTCTGATTGAAGGATCATTTGTTCGGGGGGGGGGTAACAATTGAAGACAGTGGATCCCGGCCTGCGCCGGGATGACGTTTACGGGGCTCGGTGGCTGTATCTCGTCATCCCGGCGCAGACCGGGACCCAGTGTCTTTCATCAATGACGAAAAACCATCAGTAAAAACTCAAGCCTTCTTGCCAAACAATCCGCCAAAGAAGTTCTTGATCAGCATCCATGCAATCGCCAGACCGTTCAACTCCGTTACAGCTGCTGGTGCCGCAGCAGGGGCAGCGGTTTCAGCAGAGGCACTTGCACCAACAGCAGGTGTTGCCGGTGCCAGGGCCATGGCCTTGATTTCGAAGTTACCGGCAAACTGGGCCAGAATCATGTCGGAGACCGAGGTCATCATGCGGCCGCCAAACTGCGCAAACTTGCCGTTGACGATGACGTCGGCTTTACCCAGCAAGCTGGTGGTGCCGTCTGGTCCTGCTTGCAGGGTGGCTGTCAACTCCATTGATGCTGACGAGCCGCCCTTGTCAGAGCCTTTGCCCATCAGCTTGATGGTGAAGGCGCTGGCATCAATTGCCAGTAACTCGATTTCACCGGCAAAGGCCGCGGTCGCTGGTCCTACTTTGACCTTGACCGAGCCTTTGTAGTGAGTCTCATCCGTCTTCTCGGTGATCGCAGCGCCCGGCATGCAAGTGGCCAGATCTGTCACATCCGACAGGATGGTCCAGCAAGCCGCCAGCGGCGCTTTAATCGGGTAATTCTTATCCAGCGTTACTTGCATAATTCACTTTCTTTTATGAAGTCAGGCCGTGGGCCTTGAGTGTTTTCCAGATACGGTAAGACGTGTGCGGCATATCCAGATGGGTCACACCCAGATGCGCAAACGCGTCCACCATGGCCGAGGTAAAGGTCGGGATGCTGCCCACGTGCGGGGATTCAGCCACGCCTTTGGCGCCGATAGGATGATGCGGTGATGGTGTCACCGTAAAGTCCGTTTCCCAATGTGGCGTCTCAACGGAAGTCGGCAGGAAGTAATCCATCAGGCTGTTGCCCTGAATATTACCTTGCTCATCAAACGACAGCAGCTGGCCCATGGCAACGGCAAAACCTTCGGTCAGGCCACCATGAATCTGGCCTTCGATGATCATCGGATTGATACGGGTGCCGCAATCGTCGAGCGCATAGAAGCGGCGGATTTTGGTCTCGCCCGTGCCCTTGTCGATATCGACCACGCACAGGTAAATACCAAACGGGAAAGTGAAGTTCGGTGGATCGTAGTAATGCACCGCTTCGAGTCCCGGCTCCAGACCGGCTGGTGGCTGGTTGTAAGCAGCCCATGCGATCTCGGTCATGGTCTTGAACTTTTCGCCCTCACCCTTGACCTTGAAGCGGTCGATTTCCCATTCCAGATCGTTCTCGCCGACTTCGAGCAAGTGCGCCGCGATCTTCTTGGCTTTTGCATGAATCTTGCGCGCAGCCAGTGCAATGGCAGCCCCTGCAACCGGAGTGGAACGTGAACCATAGGTACCCAGGCCATACGGCGCGGTATTGGTGTCGCCCTCTTCGATCTGAATCACTTCCGAAGGAATACCGAGTTCGGTGGCAATGATCTGCGCATAGGTTGTCTGGTGGCCCTGACCTTGCGTGATCGTTCCCATGCGGGCAATCGCGCTGCCGGTCGGGTGAATGCGAATCTCGCAGGAGTCGAACATGCCGACACCGAGAATGTCGCAGATTTTCGACGGACCAGCGCCGACGACTTCGGTGAAGGTCACCAGACCGATACCCATCAAGGTCGGGCAGTTCGGGTCGGCACGTTTAACTGCCTGCTCTGCACGCAGGGCTTTGTAATCCACAGCGTCGAGTACTTGCTCAAGTGCGGTGTGATAGTCACCCGAGTCATATTCAAAACCGAAAGCCGAGGTGTACGGGAACTGTTCTTTCTTGATGAAATTCTTGCGGCGAATCTCGGCTTTGTCCATGCCCAGTTTTTGCGCCAGCACGTCCACCATGCGCTCGACCAGATACACCGCTTCCGTCACACGGAAGGAGCAACGGTAAGCAACGCCACCCGGTGCCTTGTTGGTATATACACCCTTGACGGAGCAGTGTGCTGCCGGAATGTCATAGGAACCGGAGCAGATGTGGAACATACCAGCCGGGAATTTGGTTGGGTCAGCACACGCATCAAACGCGCCGTGGTCGGCAATGACATTGACACGCAAGCCCTGAATTTTACCGTCGGCAGTGGCGGCGATTTCACCGTCCATGTGATAGTCGCGGGCAAAGGCGGTGGAGGACAGATTTTCAATCCGGTCTTCTACCCACTTGACTGGGCGACCCAGCACAATCGAAGCCACAATCGCGCAAACATAACCCGGATAAATACCAACCTTGTTACCGAAGCCGCCGCCAATGTCTGGCGAGATGATGCGCACTTTGGATTCAGGAATACCCGACAACATCGAGACCACGGTACGGACAACGTGCGGTGCCTGGCTGGTGATGTAGGTGGTCAGTTCGCCGCGAATCGGATCAAAGGAAGCGACACAACCGCAGGTCTCGAGCGGGCAAGGATGCACGCGTGGATAGAGCAGGTTTTCCTGTACGACGACGTCGGCGTTTTTAAAGGCTTCGTCAGTCGCTTCTTTATCGCCCGCATCCCAGGTAAAGATATGGTTGTGGTGTTCACGCTTGCCGTGTGCGCCTTCGGTTTTGCCAACCAGATCTTCGCGCAGTACCGGTGCGTCTGGCAGCAGTGCTTTGAACGGGTCGATGACAACCGGCAGCTCTTCGTATTCGATTTCAACGGCTTCGATGGCGTCCGCAGCAATGTAACGATCTTCTGCAATGACGATGGCAACTTCCTGCATCTGGAAGTGGACTTTTTCATCCGCCAGCACAGCGGCGACGTCGCCAGCCAGTGTCGGCATCCAGTGCAATTTCAAAGGCTTCAGATCTTCTGCGGTCAACACCGCGATCACGCCGGGAATGGCGAGTGCACGTTCTTTATTGATACTTTTGATACGAGCATGGGCCAGTGGTGAGCGCACGATATCCATGTGCAGCATGCCCGGCATTTTCACGTCATCGACGTAGTTACCTTTGCCTTGGATGAAGCGTGCGTCTTCCTTGCGCAGGCGTGAATCGCCCATGCCCTGCAGGGCGGCCTTACGGTCCAGTGGTGCATTCATAGGATTCTCCGAATTTTATGGTTCGTTTTATTGTTGGCTGTCGGCTCAGGCTGCAACCGGCTTGGCGGCGTCTTCCTGGATTTTTTTGGCTGCGTACTGCACGGCCTTGACGATGTTCTGGTAACCGGTGCAGCGGCACAGATTGCCCGACATGCCCATGCGGATTTCTTCTTCGTTTGGATTCGGGTTGTCTTGCAAGAAGCGGTAAGCGCGGGTCAGCATGCCCGGTGTGCAGAAGCCGCATTGCAGACCGTGTTCTTTATAAAAACCTTCTTGCACGGCGTGCAGCACACCGCCATTGGCCAGACCTTCAACGGTGGTAATGTCGCTGCCTTCGCATTGCACTGCAAAGCAGGTGCAGGATTTAACCGACTTGCCGTCGATGTCGACTGTGCAGGCACCACAGTGACTGGTTTCGCAACCAATATGCGCGCCAGTCAAGTTAAGTTTTTCACGCAGAAAATGCACCAGCAAGGTACGGGACTCAACGGCTTCTTCTACTTTTTTGCCATTGATGTTCATGGAGACGACTTGTTTGCTCATTGGATTTCCTCCGAAATTAATTATTTGCAGCGGGCCAGCGCCGCTGTGATTGCACGTTTGGTCATTTCGCCAGCCATCGCGGTTTTGTACTCGGCGTCACCACGCAAGTCTTCGGCCGGATCGCAAATAGCGCGCACGGCATTGGCCACGTCATCTAACAGCGCCGGGGTAATTTCTTTGCCAATCATCAGCTGCTCGGCGGCGCTTGCACGCATGGCCATTGGCGCGACATTGGTCAGACCGATGCTGACGTGGGCCACCTTATTGCCACTCATTTGCAAAACAACCGCGGCAGCAGCAGTCGCCCAGTCGCCGGTCTTGCGTTTTAATTTGTTGTAGGCGTAGCCGGTGTTGGCAGCAAATGGCGCGACTTCAATCGAAGTCAGGATTTCGTCTTCGGCCATGTCCGTCATGTAGGTGCCGTGGAAAAAATCGACTGCCTTGACTGTACGAATGCCATTCGGGCCTTGCAACACGAAAGTGGCGTCCAGCGCCATGGCAATGGCAGGGTGATCATTGGCCGGGTCGCCGTGGGCGATATCACCACCGATGGTGCCGCGGTTGCGCACTTGCGGGTCCGCGATCAGCTTGGCGGCCTCCGGCAAGAGCGGCACTTTGTGCAACAGCAAATCGGAATACAGGACTTCATTTTCCGTCGTCATCGCGCCAATCTTGATGACGCCGCCTTCTTCCCTGATGCCACGCAGCTCGGGGATACGATTGAGATCGATCAGGTTGGCTGGTTCGGTAAAGCGCAGCTTCATCATCGGCAGCAGGCTGTGACCACCAGCGAGCAGCTTTGCTTCGTCGCCAAATTTGCTTAATAAGGCTATGGCTTCAACCACTGTCTTGGGGCAGTGGTAATCAAATGACGGTGGAATCATGCAGTTCTCCTTGTTGTTTTTCGGCTTGGCGCTTTGATTGGGCGCTTTACGTATTTGTTGTTCGTTTTAACGCTTGCTGCCATGTTGAACTGGCAAATTTTCCCGGCTTCAATACCAACCAACTCATTTAAAAACTTGTTCGACTTTTTGTGACTGTTGAGTTATGGTAACATCAAATACACGATATAGCACAAACGCATATGAGCGCAATTAAAAATAAATCAAATAATCTGGTCAGCCTGCTACTGCTGATACTGGTTGCCTTAACGCTCTGGCTGGTACGCGGTGTGGGGGATGGTGACGGGCACCTGATGCTGATGACATTGACTGGCGTGGCCAGTGGTTCCCTGCTGCTGGGACTACTACGGCCGCAACGTGTTGGCCTGTCACCCCCGAATGTAATGCTGACTCTCGGCATAGGTGGCATGTTGCTGGGCTTGCTGTGGGATGGTTTGCAAACACCGCTGGCAATGATTGAAGCACTGTGCGTGGCCAGCAACCACTATGATTTATTCGAATCGATGCAATTTCACATGCGTCTGTTGCCCGGCATGCACTTGATGATGGTGGCCGGCGGACTGGCCGCCATTCCTGCTTTGCGTGTACTGCGCCCCGAATGCCGCCGCTTATGTTCGATGCTGACGCAAAACATCCTCTGTTCGAGCTGGATGCTAATCGGCATGACTTTGGGTGCGACGGTATTCGTGCAGTCCATACGCTCGGTTAACGGCCTTTCACTGGACCGCATGTTGGGTGGGATGTTTACCGGGATGGTGTGGGGTATGGCTATCAGTGTTGGCGCTTATCGGCTGTTTTTTATTTTCAGTGACAGGATGGAGATGCGCAAACACAGACTCGCTGCCATGCCACCAATGTGAAGCTTTCAAATACGACTGAGCCGGCGTGTGGCCGGCATTCACAAAGCGCACCGTGCCGGCCTTAATATCAAAGGCTTAGAGAGCCAGAGTGACAAAACTATTCACCCCATTAATTTGGGAGTTATCGTTCATACAGGGCATTGATGAGCACCGCCGGACCTGGCATGATGCCGACTTCAATCGCAGCTCAGAGAAGCTGGGACGGTCAATATTCTTTGGGTGCAAAAGCTCAGTCAAATGGATATTTCAGGATCTACGCCGCAACAATCGAATACCAGTGGGCCCGTTTTTCTCTACCGGGAAGAAACGGGTTTGACTGATTTTATTCCTCCATTCTAGCGAAGCCATGGCAACAAGAATAAAACAGACCCGCTACCTTGTAACCCTGAAATTGCGCCCTGCTAATCACCAACTTATTGTGTCGCCAGCTTCAGCGGCAAACTACGCAAGCGTTGTCCCGTTAACGTAAACACGGCATTGGCAACCGCAGGCGCAACCGGTGGCGTGCCTGGCTCACCTACACCTTCCGGTTCTGCTTCACTGTTGATCAACACCACCGCAATTTCCGGCGTCTGAGTCATGCGCAGCATTGGGTAGTCATGATAATTTTTCTGCGCTACCTGCCCATCCAGAATCGTGATCGCACCATGCAGCGCCGCAGACAAGCCAAACACCACCGCAGACTCCATCTGCTGCCGCACACCGTCGGGATTGACCACTTTGCCGCAGTCCACCGCACTGGTGATTTTGTGTACGCGAATCTGCGTGCCTGCAACGGACACTTCTGCCACTTGCGCCACAATGCTGCCAAACGACTGATGCAGTGCCACGCCATGCGCGCGACCGGCGGCAGGCTTGCCCGCCTTTTCAACCGCTGCATTCAACACCGCCAGATGACGCGGGTGATTTGTCAGCAAACTACGGCGCAACGCCACACCGTCCTGGCCTCTTGCATGAGCAATTTCATCAATGAAGCTCTCTTTGAAAAACGCGTTATGAGAATGCCCAACCGAGCGCCAGGAGCCGATCGGCGCCACGGTGTCCACAATCACATGTGCCATCTTTTGATTCGGAAACGCATAGCAAAGGTCGAACAAGCCTTCAATCGTGGTCTTGTCAGGGCCTACTTTGGGCAGACCGAATGCGCGCTCCATCATGTGCTGAACCGGCGCACCGGATGCCGATTTACTTTGATAAGCCAGCACCTCGCCGCTGCTACTTAAGGCCGCTTCAAAACGAGCCAGAGCTGCGGGCCGATAAAAATCATGTGCCATATCGTCTTCACGGCGCCAGATCAATTGCACCGGCAAACCCTTGGCTTGCATGGCAATAGCGACTGCCTGCGTCACCATGTCAGTTTCCAGCCGCCGGCCAAAACCGCCACCCAGATAGGTCTGATGCAGGGTCACATCCTCCTCACTGATACCGGCAGCCTTGGCCGCAGCTGTGACGGCAATGGACGGCACTTGCGTTGGCAGCCATACATCAAGCTTGCCGTCTTTGAACCGGGCAGTGCAGTTAATCGGCTCCAGTGCCGCATGCGCCAAAAACGGCGCGCTGTACTCGGCGCGCAAGGTCTTCGCCGCTTGCGCGCCAGCACGAATGTCACCCTGACTGTAATAAGTAAAACCGGATTCTTGCTGCAGGCCGGTCGCCAGTTGAGCGGCAATGCTGGCACTCGATACGCTTGCATTCGGCCCTGCGTCCCAGACCACAGTCAAACGGGCAAGTGCCCGTTGCGCCTGCCACCAGGTGTTGGCAATGACGGCGACTGCTGCCGGCGCGCCTTTGGCATTGCTGGCAAGTGGCAATACCTGCAACACGCCCGGCATGCTGGTGGCAGCTTGGCCGTCATAAGACTGCAGGCTGCCGCCAAATGTGGGGCACATGCTGAGGGCGGCATAGACCATGCCGGCGGGCCGCACATCCATGCCGAATCCGGCACTGCCATTAATTTTAGCCGGGATATCCCGCCGCGGCTGGGAGCGGCCAATCAGCTTGAACTGCGCCGGGTCTTTCAAGGTAAAAGCAGCTTGCTGCATTTGCGCAGCTCGTGCAGCAAGCGTGCCGTAAGCGGCGCGCCGGCCATCGGCATGCACAACAAAGCCTGCTTCTGTGTGGCACCCGGCTGCCGGCACTTGCCAGCTCTCTGCTGCCGCCGCAATCAATCGGGCACGTGCCGCAGCACCGGCCTCGCGCATGGGTAGCCAGCTGTCTTTGACACTGGACGAACCGCCGGTGACCATGACACCGAATTCGCGCGCCATTTTTTTCGACAGTGACTGTGCGGCCCGCTTGATTGCACCCCGGTCATCGGGATGAAAGGGCAAACCATCCGGGAACATGGTGATGTCGCCATAAATTTTATCGATCGGCGCCGGCATGATGTCGACCATGGACAGCGGCACGTCCAGCTCTTCGGCCACCAGCATGGGCAGCGCAGTGTCCACCCCCTGACCCATTTCGCTTTTTGCCATCGCAACCGTAACCCGCCCATCCGGCGCAATCATGACCCAGCCATTCAAGGCAGTCTCGCCATGCGCAGCCGGTAAAGGATGGGCGCCGGTGAGCCTCTGACGCGGGGGCAGCACACCCCAGCCAACCACCAGCGCACCGGCCAGACCAAGGCCGCCGAGGATGAAATGTCGGCGTGATTTTTTTGCGGGGACGGGATCAATCATGGGCAGGGCCTCTCTGTATAGGGATTCTCTTGATGTTCAGTCAATGCTAGCCGAAAATGAATGCTACTGCCCCGAAAGAAGGTGCGAGATGACACAGAGTTTTTTTCAATCGCTGATTCTGCTGCTACTGGTGACTGACCCGTTTGGTAACGTCCCTTTATTCGTCAGTGCATTAAAACAGGTGCCGCCGGCACGGCGCGCCCGAGTCATCGTGCGGGAATGTGCGATCGCTTTTGTGCTGCTTTTACTGTTCATGTTTTTTGGCCAGTTTTTTATGGCGGCGCTGCAGCTGTCCGAGACTTCGCTTCGCATAGGCGGCGGTGTGATTCTTTTTCTGATCGCGCTGCGTATGGTATTTCCGCAGGCCGGTGGCGTGTTCGGCAACGGAGATGACGACATTGCGGTGGAGCCTTTCATCGTGCCGCTGGCAATCCCGGCTCTGGCCGGACCTTCGGCACTGGTGACCGTGCTGCTGTTTTCATCGCAAGGCGCGCTGGCCATGCCGCTTTATGTTGCCGTATTGTCGCTGGTGGCCGTGGTGTGGCTGGTGGTGTTATTGAGCGCCGAGCGTCTGCAAAGGGTACTTGGGCAACCGGTAATGACAGCGTTCGAGCGCCTGATGGGATTGATACTGACCGCAATGGCCATCGAGATGCTGTTAGCCGGCATGCGGGTGTATATCCGGTCTTTGTAGGCTTTCACGCATAACAAGGCTGATGAATGGGGATAATGAATATCTAAGAACGCCAATAATCATTCTATGATTGCGCTTTAGTTATAAATCTTCGTTCATGGATCAGTTCAAGCAAATCTCGACCTTTGTCGAAGTCATTAACAAGGGCAGTCTGTCGGCCGCCGCACGGGCCGAAGGCATAGCACCGGCCATGATCGGTCGCCGCCTTGACGCGCTTGAAGCCCGGCTTGGCGTCAAACTGCTGCAGCGGACTACCCGCAAAATTGTACTGACCAATGAAGGCGCGGCCTTCCTCGAACATTGTCAGCGTATTTTGCTTGATCTCGAAAACGCCGAAACCCAGGTCTCCGAACGCAGCGCCCGACCCAGCGGCCACTTGAACATCTCCGCACCAGCCGGCTTTGGCCGCCAGCATGTTGCCCCGTTGATTCCCTCCTTCCTTGCCGAACATCGGGACGTCAAACTAACGCTCAACCTCAATGACAGGGTGGTTGATCTGATCGGTGAAGGCATTGATGTTGCCATCCGCATTGCCGATCTGTCGGACTCAAACCTGATCGGCGTCAAACTCGCCGACAACAAGCGCGTCATCGTTGCCGCGCCCGAGTATCTGAAAAAACATGGCCAGCCGCAGTCGCTGGATGAACTGTCCCAGCACAATTGTCTGGCCATTTCCAGTGAAGGCAGCCAGCGTGGCTGGACCTTCCGCCACAACGGCAAAAACGTCACCCTGAAAGTTGGCGGCAATATGGTCTGCAATGATGGCGCAGTGCTGCACGACTGGGCGCTTGAAGGTCGCGGGCTGGCCTGGCGCTCAATGTGGGAAGTCGGCACCGAAATCGCGTCCGGCAAGCTAAGTACCGTGCTCGATGAATTCGCCGCGCCAGGCAATGACATCTATGCGGTGTTTGCACAGCGCCAGCATTTGCCTTTGCGCATACGGGCTTTCGTTGATTTTTTGCGGCGGGCATTTGCGCGGCCGGATTATTGGAAAAAGACACGGCAAATCTATAGCCAGGACTGATTTTGACGAGACGCCAATTTTGACTATAATAAAAGCCAATTGGCATATTTCGCTAGAAAAAACTCATGGCAACTCCTTGCTTAGCTAACACAGCAGCGACCTTTTCCGTTTCCCGCATTCTGGGCGGCGAGCGGGTGTTGCATGCCCGGCCACGCTCGGCGATTGACTGGATTGCACTGGTACGCAAAGGAATTCCGGCTGGCGCCATCGCCGCAGTCATGCAGGCAGTCAAAGTCCAGCAGGCTGAATTATCACAGGCATTGGACATCCCCGAACGCACGCTGATTCGTCGCAAAAAAGAAGGCATTCTGAATCAGGAAGAATCCGGCAAATTACTGCGGCTGGCGCGCGTGGTCGAACGTGCGGCCGAAGTCTTTGAGGACGATCAGGCAGCGCTTGACTGGATCAAGGCAGAAAATGCCAGCCTGGGCAAAGCCACACCCATGTCCATGCTCGATACCGATCTGGGTGCGGGTGCAGTAATGGATACGCTTGGAAGGATAGAGCAAGGCGTGTTTGCCTGATGCAGACGGTCTGGCGCATTGTTACCCGACGCTTCGCTGTAGCGGCTTTTGATGGCGAAGGCGCCAGACGCTTTGGTGGTCGCTGGAACCGCGCTGGTGACGCGATGGTGTATACCGCACAAAGCCGCTCGCTGGCGCTGCTGGAAATGCTGGTGCAGGATGAACCGCTGCGAGCGCATTACCTGCTGATCCCTGCCCAGTTGCCGGCAAATTTATCGATCACTCATATCAAGGCAGATCAACTCGATCCCAACTGGCGCCATCTGGAGGGCCGCCAGTCATTGCAGGCAATCGGCCATCAATGGTTGCAGGATGCGCAAAGTTGCGTATTGCAAGTACCCAGCGCGGTGATGCCGGCGGAGCATAATTTTCTGATCAACCCACTGCACCCGGAATTTTCGCGCATAAAAATCGGCCCGCCGGAAACACTGGACAGCGATGTACGTCTGCTGCGCAATCTGTCTGCACCACGTTCCTTGAAGCCAGTCTGATCGATCGTCGCTGCTATCTGCGCTGTTGCCAGCGCTGCACCCACGCACCCAGCCCAAGGCTCAACACAACAAAACCAATCAGCACATTGGCCAACGGAATCATCGCCAGCAAGGCCAGCAGCACCAGACCAATGAACACATTCAGCAGCTTTGATAAAAGGCCGGAGCTGCGCGTTGCTTGCCAGCGTTGACTGACCCACTCGCCCAACGCAAAAGCCATCGTCAGATAGGCCAGCGCCAGGGACAACGGGTACAACAAAATCAAGATCAAACCCAACGGGATGCCAACGATGGTCACCATGAGCAAAATGATCAAAGGCGGCACAGCCAGCATAATGGCAATCCCAAACAACATGGCGCGTCCCGGACGATCACGCAAGCCCAAAGCCGCGTCGCTGAAAGCATCCGGCCAGATCAGCAGGATGCTGGCGCCGATCAGCATTTGTCCGAGCAAAAAAAAGGGAAGGACCCATAAAAACCAGTAACTTGCATGGGCAGCCTTATTCCAGTCCGTTGACATGGTCTGCTGCACCACCTGACCGCTGACCCGCGATGCAGGATCGCGTTGCAAAGGGTTAGGGCTGGCATAGCGCAGGTCGCCGCCAATCACGGCCAGCGGCCCGAGCTTGATGTGCTCACCGCGCAAGACGGCGTTACCGGAAACCTGGCCGTCAATCTCAATCTCGGAGCCGCTGACATCCAGATTGCCAGCAATGCGCCCGGCAACCTGTACCACGCCTCCTTTGAGCATGGCCGGACCGGCCACCTCGCTGTTTCTGGCCAGATGAATCTGACCACCGGCGGCAAACAGTTCACCACCGATCCGACTGTCAAAGTTTAATTCGCCGCCCGCGGCGCGTACGTCTTCACTCACAGGCGCTTGCAAATCAATGGTGCCACCGGCTACTGTTGCGTCCCGCATCACTGGCTGCGTCAGCGTGATATGGCCACCAGCGGCATGCAGGTCGCCATTGACTGCGGTTTGAATCCGTATATTGGGCCCGGCCGCATAGCGATTGCCAACAGCGGTATCAAAGCCGGACTGGTTCGGGTAAGTATCTTCGGCACTGGCCAGACTGGCAGCGCAGACAAGTGCCAACATCGCAGTAAGTTGGCAATACAAAGGTGAAAAGCGCTTCATGAAATAGCCTTTTTGATAATTGTTTAATCAAGACTAGATCGAAGCGCTATGCACTGACAAGGCAGTGCGCACAGAATTACAACAACTATTTAAAGCCAAGTACAAAAAAAATCCCCGCCGAAGCAGGGATTTTTTCATTCGGGCACCGAAGCGCCGGAATTTAAACTGGCTGGATGTTCGAAGCTTGTTTGCCTTTAGGACCAGTGGTCACGTCGAACTGCACGCGCTGGTTTTCTTGCAGGGACTTGAAGCCGCTTGACTGAATAGCCGAGAAGTGAGCGAACAGATCTTCGCCGCCTTCGTCAGGGGTAATAAAGCCAAAACCTTTAGAATCGTTGAACCATTTAACAGTACCTGTTGCCATTGCATTTCCTATCTTAGTAAGTTGTGCGGGATCGCCCGCGTAAAAATCGTCTCAACCAAGTAAGGAATTACAGACTGATACTGCACCACTGCTACTCGA
Organism: Burkholderiales bacterium; assembly: GCA_947451925.1. Lineage (GTDB taxonomy): Bacteria > Pseudomonadota > Gammaproteobacteria > Burkholderiales > Burkholderiaceae_D > Pernthalerella. The sequence continues at coordinate 42,568 of CANGAW010000004.1, forward strand.
ATCTCAACGTGGAAGGAATTATACTGGATAAGTTATCTTTTTCGCTCAGATTGATAAATAATTTGAGGCAGATCGAATAAAGAGCGCTTCTTTCTCTAATTTAGCGGGCAAAATTTAGTCATGAAATGCCCTTCCTCGCTGCGGCAAGCCGATAAATGACATATAGTCACCTCCGCAAATCATTCTAAGAATAATGCTCATGAAATTTGATGTCGCCATCGTTGGCAGCGGCTTGGCCGGTTTGTCCGTTGCCTTGCACCTTGCAGAAAACCACAAAATTGTCATCGTCTCCAAACGCGCCCTGCGCGATGGCGCCAGTGACTGGGCACAGGGCGGCATTGCCGCTGTCCTCGACTCTACCGATAGTCATGATCAGCATGTGCAAGACACATTGGTTGCCGGCGCCGGTCTGTGCGACGAAGGCGCCACCCGCTTTATTGTCGAAAACGGCCGACAGGCCATTGACTGGCTCATCAGTCAGGGCGTGCCTTTTACTAAAGATGATCAGGCCGAACTGGGATACCACCTGACCCGCGAAGGCGGGCACAGCCAGCGGCGCATCATTCATGCAGCCGACGCAACCGGTCATGCCGTGCAACTGACGCTAGAGCAAAAAGTGCGTGCACATCCAAACATCACGCTCTTGGAAAATCACTTCGCCATTGATCTGATTACCTCCGACAAGCTCGATCACAAAGTGGGTTCGCCGCGCTGTCTGGGCCTGTACATTCAGGAAGTCGAAAGCGGCAAGGTCATGACGGTTGCAGCAGACAGTACGGTGCTGGCAACAGGCGGCGCCGGCAAAGTTTATCTCTACACCACCAATCCCGACACGGCCACCGGCGACGGCATTGCAATGGGCTGGCGTGCCGGCTGCCGGGTGGCGAATATGGAATTCATTCAGTTTCATCCGACCTGTCTTTATCACCCGTATGCGAAATCGTTTTTGATCAGTGAAGCAGTACGCGGCGAAGGCGGCCTGTTAAAGCTGCCTGCCAGCGCAGGCAATGCAGCCGGCAGCCGCTTCATGCCCCAGCATGACGACAGAGGCGAGCTGGCGCCGCGCGACATCGTTGCACGGGCGATTGACTTCGAGATGAAAAAACGCGGCCTCGATCATGTCGACCTCGATATCAGCCATCAGTCACCGGCATTTTTAAAAGAACATTTTCCGACCATACTCGCGCGCTGCCTTGAATTTGGCATCGACATTACGCGCCAGCCGATTCCGGTGGTGCCAGCCGCGCACTACACCTGCGGCGGTATCGTTACCGATCTGTCTGGCCGCACCGACCTGCAAGGGCTGTATGCGGTTGGCGAGACGGCCTACACCGGGCTGCATGGTGCCAACCGGCTGGCTAGTAATTCCTTGCTGGAGTGTGTGGTGCTGGGGCGTGCTGCAGCCTTGCATATTGAGCAGCAAGCTGCCGTGCCGCCAGTTGCCCTGCCGGACTGGGACGAGAGCCGCGTGACCGATGCCGATGAAGAAGTGGTGATCACCCAGAACTGGGATGAACTGCGTCGCTTCATGTGGAATTTTGTCAGTATCGTGCGCACCACTAAACGGCTGGAGCGCGCCCAGCATCGCATACGCTTGCTAAAAGAAGAAATTGACGAGTACTACGCCAACTTCCGCATCACCCGTGATTTACTCGAACTGCGCAACCTGGTTGATGTAGCTTCGCTGATCGTCAATAGTGCTTTGTCGCGGCGCGAAAGTCGCGGCCTGCACTTCAGTCAGGACCATCCGCAGACTTTACCGAAGGCTTTGCCAACGGTGCTGTCGCCGCGGCGCAAGAAGGCACCCGTTCGTTGAGGTTTTTGCAGGTTTGGATGAATACAGCGGGTGCCCGATGTTAACGGCACCTGCTGTCATTATTTGCTTAGCCAAGCACGCGCAACGAATAGTCTGTCGCCCGCACATCCTTGGTCAGGCTGCCGATTGAAATACGGTCCACACCAGTCTCGGCAATGGCGCGTACGCTGTCGCGGTTAATCCCGCCGGAAGCTTCCAGCAACGCACGGCCAGCCGTCAGTTTCACGGCCTCGCGCATCATCGCCAGATCAAAATTATCCAGCAAGACCGATTGCGCGCCAGCGGCCAGGGCCACATTTAATTCATCCAGATTTTCCACTTCAATCTGAATACTGACTCCGGCATGCAAAGCCTGCGCCGCCTGCAATGCTGCGGCCACGCCACCGGCTGCAGCGATATGATTTTCCTTGATCAGGATGCCATCATATAAGGCCAGACGCTGATTCTGACCGCCACCTACCCGCACTGCATATTTTTGCGCCAAACGCAGCCCGGGCAAAGTCTTGCGTGTATCCAGAATCGCGGCTCGCGTGCCTTCAACCAGCGACACATAAGCCCGCGTTGCCGTGGCAACGCCAGACAACAATTGCAGGAAATTCAAAGCCGAACGCTCGGCGCTCAGCAAGGCCCGCGCCGGCGCATGAATCAGACAAACTGTTGCATCGGCCGGCATTAGCGCGCCCTCGACAAAGCACCACGCGATGGTGATGCGGGCGTCCAGCTGCTTCATCACGGCCTCGAACCATGGCGCGCCGCATAGCACCGCTTCTTCGCGCACAATGACGGACGCCTCGACCATCGCCGCTTCTGGCACCAGCATCGCTGTCCAGTCGCCGCTGCCAATATCTTCGGTCAATGCAGCCGCAATGCTGGCTTCGAATGCCTGCGCCAACGCCGGATCAAAGGGGGCGAAAGGATTGCGCAAAGTACTCATGCCGGACCAATACCTGCAAACAAAGACTGCTCTTTGGCCAGATCGGCAGAAGGACGCACATTAGCTTTGCGCTCGGCAGCAAACTGCAGCATGCGGTCAATGCAGACCACCGCTTTGCGGCCGGTCTCGGTATCCACCTGAATGTGATTGCGCCCCGACTCCAGCACATCGGCCAGATTTTGCAGACCATTCATCGCCATCCACGGGCAATGCGCGCAGCTCTTGCAGCTGGCGCTGTTGCCGGCGGTCGGCGCTTCAATGAAATGTTTGCCCGGCGCGGCCATGCGCATTTTGTGCAGGATGCCGTTGTCTGTTGCAACAATAAATTCGCTCGCATCCAGCGATTGCGCAGCCGCGATCATTTGCGAAGTCGAGCCCACGACGTCAGCCAGTGCCACGACCGCAGCAGGCGACTCGGGATGCACCAGCACTTTGGCTTGCGGATGTTCGCGCTTTAATAATTCAAGTTCGACCCCTTTGAATTCGTCATGCACCAGACAAGAACCCTGCCACAGCAGCATATCGGCGCCGGTTTTTTTCTGGATGTAGGCACCCAGATGACGGTCCGGTGCCCACAGAATTTTTTTACCTTGCGCATGCAAATGGGCGACGATATCGAGGCCAATAGACGAGGTCACCATCCAGTCGGCCCGCGCTTTGACTGCGGCGCTGGTGTTGGCATACACCACCACGGTGCGGTCGGGATGCGCATCACAAAAGGCGGCGAAGTCGTCAGCCGGACAACCGAGGTCCAATGAGCAGGTCGCGTCCAGATCCGGCATCAGCACGGTTTTTTCGGGCGACAAAATTTTCGCTGTCTCGCCCATGAAACGGACCCCTGCCACCACCAGTGTCTGCGCCGGATGGTCACGGCCGAAGCGCGCCATCTCCAGTGAGTCCGATACACAGCCGCCGGTTTCTTCGGCCAGGTCCTGCAAGTCGGCATCGACGTAATAGTGCGCCACCAGCACCGCACCACGTTCTTTCAGCAAGTGACGGATGCGTTCTTTGAGTGCGGCTTTTTCATCTGCGGACAAAGGCTCGGGCACCCGCGCCCAAGCTTGTGCGGTACAACTCTGCCCTTCTGCCATTTGCGGGCGATCAAATTCGACAGTCTTGATTTCCATGCTTATTCGATACCTTGAGTCGACAAATAATCTTCATAGCTGCCCAGGAAATCGGTGATGCCTTCCGGTTTGATTTCCAGTACGCGCGTGGCCAATGATGAGACGAATTCACGGTCATGCGAAACAAAAATCAGTGTGCCCGCATATTTTTCCAGCGCGATATTGAGCGACTCGATCGATTCCATATCCATATGATTGGTTGGCTCATCCATCAGCAACACATTGTGCCTACCCAGCATCAGCTTGCCGTAAGTCATGCGGCCCTTCTCGCCTCCGGACAAGACCTTGACGGATTTTTTGACGTCGTCACCGGAAAACAGCAGACGGCCCAGACTCGAACGCACAGCCTGATCGTCGTCGCCTTCCTGCGTCCACTGCCCCATCCAGTCGGTCAGATTCATGTCAACGGCAAAATCTTCGGTCGGGTCTTGCGGCATGTAACCGACATTGGCATTTTCGGCCCATTTGACCATGCCGCTATCGGGCTGCAAACCCGCCAGCTCGCCGCCTATGCAGCGCAACAAGGTAGTCTTACCGGCACCGTTGGCACCAATGATGGCGATCTTTTCACCGGCTTCAACGGCAATGCTGAAATTTTTGAACAGCGGCTTGTCGTAAGCTTTGCTGATGCTCTGGGTTTCAACAGCCAGACGATGCAATTTTTTCTCGCCATCAAAGCGGATGAACGGGTTTTGACGCGACGAGGGTTTGAAGTCTTCGACCTTGATTTTTTCAATCTGCTTGGCACGCGACGTGGCCTGACGCGCCTTGGATTTATTAGCCGAGAAGCGGCGCACGAACTCTTGCAATTCCGCGACCTTTTCCTTGGCCTTGGTATTGACTGACAACTGCTGCGCCCGCGCCTGCGTTGAGGCCAGCATGTATTCGTCGTAATTACCGGGGTAGACCTTCAGCGTGCCATAGTCCATGTCGGCCATATGGGTGCAGACCTGGTTCAGAAAATGTCGATCATGGGAAATGATGATCATGGTCGAATTGCGCTCGTTGAGCACGTCTTCCAGCCAGCGAATGGTGTTGATGTCGAGGTTGTTTGTCGGCTCGTCCAGTAGCAGAATGTCGGGATTCGAAAACAGGGCCTGCGCCAGCAATACGCGCAGTTTGAAACCGGGCGCGATATTGCTCATCAAGCCGGCATGCTGCGCATTCGGGATGCCGACACCGGACAATAATTCACCGGCGCGCGCTTCGGCCGTGTAGCCGTCGTACTCGGCAAATTTGGCCTCCAAATCGGCTGCCTTCATGTAATCCTCGTCGGTCGCCTCGGGATTGGCATAAATGGCGTCGCGCTCGGCCATGGCGGCCCACATTTCGGTGTGCCCCATCATCACAACATCCAGCACACGCATGTCTTCAAAAGCGAACTGATCCTGACGCAATTTACCCAGGCGCTCGTTCGCATCCAGCATCACATTGCCGCTGGAAGGCTCCAGGTCGCGACCGAGAATCTTCATGAAAGTGGATTTGCCGCAGCCATTGGCGCCGATCAGGCCATAGCGGTTACCGTCACCAAATTTGACGGAAATGTTTTCAAACAAGGGCTTGGACCCGAACTGCATCGTGATATTGGCTGTGGAAAGCACTGCGGAAACCTTTTATGAAACGAATGAAATAAGATAGAAAATACGCTGGCGTCGCTTAAAAAGTTGCTGTGAGCGCGCGCGGAACAAGGTCCGATTTTACCATTGCAGCGCCGGCGCAAGCTCAGACTGGGAGCGTCGCGTTATTTGAAAAGCTGAGCGTTAAGCCTTGCGCATCGGCATCAAGCAGGGCCATTGCGCCGACCGGCAAACTGACTTTGTCGCGGATATGCCCGAATGGCAAACCTTGTAACAGCGGCACGCGCAATTGTCTGCGCAGATAAGCGAGCATGGCATTGAAGTCATAGCCATTATCGTAGTCACTCAGGCGGCTGGGGCCAAAGTCACCAAACAGCACCGCCTTTTGCTGGTCCAGCACACCGGCATGATGCAGTTGCAGCAGCATGCGCTCGACCCGGTAAGGATGTTCGTTGATGTCTTCAATGAACAGAATGCCGCCCTTAATGGCGGGCATCCAGCGCGTGCCAGTCAGGTGCGCCAGTATGCTCAGATTGCCGCCCCACAGTAAACCTTCGGTCTGCATCACCGGATTACCCGTTGCATGCGCGCTGACCTGATAAGTCGAATCAGACAGGCATTGCCAGAAATGGGACATGGTGAAAGCGCTGACATCGGCGCGGCTGAAATCATCGCAAATCATCGGGCCGGCAATGCTCACGCACCCTTTCTGCGCCAGCAAGCCCATCTGTAATGCCGTGAAGTCGCTATGGCCTACGAAGCGCTTGCCGCTATTGGCCAGCAAGTCAAAATCAATCTGCGGCAGCAGGCGCGACAGGCCATAGCCTCCACGCAGCGCCAGCACCAGTTGCACATCAGGGTGGCTTGCTGCTGCATGCAGATGGGCTAGGCGCTCGCTGTCGGTCGCAGCAAAACGCTGAAATTTTTCCGCAGATGCCGTGAAATCATGCACCACATGTCCCTGTGCGCGCAGCGAGTTAATCGCATTGGCATAGGCCAGCGTATCAATGGCATAGCCGCTGGGCGCAACGATGGCAATGTTGGCGATGGTGGGCTTGAATGCGGAATCGGACATGGGGCGTTTAAGATAAAAGGCTGTTTTTGGCGGCACGCCGCTCGGCAAAAAAGGTTTTTAACAAACTGCTGCATTCCTCGGCCAACACGCCTTGTGTGACAGTCGTGTGATGATTGAGTTTTTCTTCGGCGAATAAATTTAACACCGAACCACAGGCGCCGGTTTTCGGATCAGCAGCGCCAAACACCACACGCTCCAGACGGGCATGCATCATCGCGCCGGCACACATGGCGCAGGGCTCTAGCGTGACGTACAAGGTGCAGCCCGGCAGGCGGTAATTGCCCAGCGCTTCTGCAGCGGCGCGCAAGGCGGCAATTTCGGCATGCGCGGTCGGGTCATGGCGGCCTATAGGCTGGTTAAAGCCGGTGGCAATCACTTCGCCGTTTTTGACCAGTACCGCACCGACCGGCACTTCACCGAGCGCCTTGGCCTCTTTGGCGGCGGCGATCGCCTGCTGCATGAACAGCTCGTCAGTCATTGTATTTATACGGTATCAATCGTCGCCCGAAATCTCGGCCCAGCAATTTGGGGTTTCATGCAACACCACTTTATGCAGCCGCAGGCCGGTGCCGTAGCGATCCTGATACGCCGCTTTCAGAATGTTGAATGCAGTGCGGGCCAGATTTTCCACGGTCGGGATCTGATCGATTACCACCGTTTTGTGACCCGGCAGCGTGGCCAGAAAATCACGCACGCCATGGTCTTTTTCATAGACCAGAAAGGCATGGTCCCAGACATCGACCAGATGTTGTTTGGCCAGCGCCTTGACGTCGGAAAAATCCATGATCATGCCCTGATCGGAACTGCCTTCGGTCTCGATCACGGCGCCCGTCAGGGTAATTTCCAGCGTATAGCGATGGCCATGCAAATTGCGGCACTGGCTCTTGTGGTCGGGGATGCGGTGGCCGGCATCAAATTCCAGCTTGCGGGTTATGGTCAACATAATGTGTTCAGGGTATCTGCAGCAGTTTGTGGGTCTGCAGCGACAAGCGCCACTGCGGATTATTTTTACAGGTGCTAATAGCGAGCCGGGTATTGTGTTCGGCCAGTGGCCCGTCCATGGGCTGCAGGAAAAAGTAAGTGAAATCCAGCGCCGCATAGCTTGCCAGTGGCTGCCCGGCTTGCGGAATGACGACCTTCAATTCATCGCCCTTTGTCACCACCAGTTCGGCACCCATCTTGGGGCTGACGCAAACCCAGTCAATGCCCTCAGGCACCGGCAAGCTGCCATTGGTTTCAATCGCGATTTCGAAACCCTGCGCGTGCAGGGCATCAATCAAGACTGCATCAAGTTGCAACAGCGGTTCACCGCCGGTGAAGACAACGTACTTGTGATGCGGCTGCGCAGAAGGCCATTGGCTATTAATGGTTGCTGCCAGCGTGATGGCGTTTTGATATTTATCGCCCAGCACGCCATCGGTACCAACAAAGTCGGTATCGCAGAAGCGGCAGATGGCATTGGCACGGTCAGCCTCACGGCCAGACCATAAATTGCAACCGGAAAAACGGCAAAACACCGCCGGCCTTCCTGCCTGCGCGCCCTCGCCTTGCAAGGTGTAGAAGATTTCTTTGACGCTGTAAGTCAAACCAGTTCCTGCAAAAAAATGCGAATGCTGGATTATCTTACAAAAGCGCCGCTCTACTCTGTTAATCCGCTGCTGTATGCGGCTCCAGCATAGAAATGGCTGGAAACAAAACGGAAAAGCGGGTGCCCTTACCATCGGCACCGGGCTTAACGCTGATCACAGCGTGATGATCTTTGGCTATGTCGCGCACAATGGGTAAGCCCAAACCACTGCCGGACTGGTTTTGGTCAATCCGGTAAAAACGGTTAAACACCCGCTCTTTTTCCGATTCCGGAATACCGGGGCCGGCATCTTCAACCGTGAGCACACCCGCACCATCGCGCATATTGCAACTGACAGTGACGGCGCTGCCTTCAGGGGAATAGCGGATGGCGTTATCGACCAGATTGTCAATCAGGTCGCGCAGTAAAAAACGGTCGCCTGAAACAATCGTGGTTTGCAAATCAAAACCGATATCGATATTTTTCTTCAGCGCTTCTTCAACAAAATGCTGGACGGATTCTGCCACCAGTGCGTCCAGCGACAGCCGTTCAAGCCTTTCCCGCTCGAAGTCGCCGGGCTCGGAACGCGCCAGCGCCAGCAACTGATTGGCCTTGCGCGCCATGCGCTCGGTCGAGGCCACCATCAGCGCAGCTGACCGTGCGGTGTCGGGGTCATCGCGATGGTGCGCCTGCAACCACTCCAGCTGCGCCTTGAAGCCTGCAAGGGGCGTGCGCAACTGGTGCGCCACATTGGCCAGAAAATCCTGTTTGGCGCGGGCGCTGTCTTGCACACGTTCGAGCAAATCATTGATGGCCCGGATGAAAGGCACGATTTCCAGCGGCGCATTGATCACCGGCAGCGCCGACAAATCATCGGGCTTGCGTTGCTCCAGATTGACCTGCATGGTGCGCAGCGGCAGCAAGCCCTTGTTCAATGCCAGCCAGACCACGGCAGGAATCAGCAGTGCAAGCAAGACTTCAAGCGCCACCAGCGAGAGAAAAATGCGCAAGCGTATCTGCAGGCGTTTGATGTGGGTTTCTGCGGCACCGATCAGAATCGTTTCGCCGCCGACGATGGTTTTGAGCGTCACCACCCGTACATCCTGACCGCGCATGACGTCGCCATAAGGCAGGGACGTATTGGCTTTTTCGGGCGTACGCAAGGGCGGAAAATCATGGTCACCAGCGATGTTGCGGCCGTTCAGATCGCGCACGACGAAAAACACTTCATCGAAATGATCCACCCGCAAGACTTGCTCGGCCTGCTGCGACAAGCGCAACTCAACCAGACTATCTGTTTCCTGCACATGTGGCACCAGCGCCCAGGCCGCATCGGCCAGACTCTGGTCGAGCGCTGCCTGCGCCGGCATCCAGGCCAGCCAGTAAGCCGCCGCCGCGCCAGCCAGATTAACGGCCAGCAGCGGAATCACCAGCCACTTGAGGAGCTTACTGCGCAGGCTCATTGCGCGACCTGCTCCAGCATGTAGCCAAAGCCGCGTATGGTTTTGATGGTGATGCCGGCCGAGGCAATTTTTGCGCGGATGCGCGAGACATAGACTTCCACCGCGTTCAACGTGACTTCTTCACCCCAGGGCAAAATGGCGTCGATGATTTGCTGTTTGGAGACCACCCGTGAGGCTTGCTGCATCAGATATTCCAGCACTGCCCATTCGCGGGCTGATAACTCGATAATCTGGCCGTCAACGGTGGCGCGACGGGTAAAGGCATCAAGCTGCAGGCCGCCCAACTGCATTTCAACCGGGCGCGGGTTGCTGCGTCTGACCAGGGCCTTGATGCGCGCCACCAACTCGGGGGCGGCAAAGGGTTTGACCAGATAATCATCGGCGCCCAGTTCCAGACCACGCACACGATCTTGCACATCGTCGCGCGCAGTCAGCAGCAGCACCGGTGTGTCGCCATTGCGGGCGCGCAAACGGCGCACGACTTCAAAGCCGTCAATGCCGGGCAAGCCAATGTCGAGCACCATGATGGACACCGCATGCGATTGCAGGGCGCGGTCGGCATCAAGCCCGTTGTGTACCACGTCGACCACCATCCCATTACCCATCAGGATGCGCGAGATGCCATCGGCTAATACCAAATCATCTTCTACCAACAACACATGCATATCCGGTCCCGACATTGATTGAATCCTTTCCTATTTTGCCAGACCAGAGAAGTACGCTCGTCATTGAATTTATTGGGGTGGTGCAATCGGCGCCGGTTTGTCATGAAAAAACGGATACGCCAGCGGCAGCAGCAACAAGGTAAACAAGGTCGCCGAAACAATGCCGCCAACGATAACGACAGCAAACGGTCTTTGCGTTTCCGAGCCTATGCCGTGAGACAGTGCCGCTGGCAACAAGCCGAGTCCGGCCATTAAGGCGGTCATCAAAATCGGGCGCAAACGGGACACCGCACCTTCAATGGCGGCTTTGCGTTCGGATTTTTCGCGATGCGCCAGCTCCATGATCTGCTCGACCATGATCACGCCGTTTTGCACCGAGATGCCTGCTACCGCAATGAAGCCGACCGCTGCCGAGACAGAGAAATGCAAGCCGGCGAAAGCCAGACCAAGAATGCCGCCTATCATGGAAAACGGCACGATCAGCAAGATCAGCGAGGCTTTGCGCACCGAGCCAAAAGCCCAGAACAACAAGGAAAAAATCAGCAATGCCGTAATCGGCACAATCACGGACAAACGCTTGACGGCGCGCTGCTGATTTTCAAATTGTCCGCCCCAGGTCAGGCTGTAGCCGGTAGGCAGTACCACTTGTTCACTAACTTTCTTCTGTGCTTCTTTCACGAAGCTACCCTGATCGCGGCCCAGCAAATTGGCCTTGATCGAGGCAACCCGGCCACCGCCTTCACGACTGATCCGTGCTGCGCCCTGTCGCACTTCAATTTTTGCCAGCTCGCCCAGACTGATGGTGCCCGTCGTGTTGGGCAAATTAATCTGCACCAGCGCGATGTCGTCTACCGCATTGCGATAATTTTCCTGCAAGCGGATCGTCACATCAAACCGCTTGTCGCCTTCGTAGAAGGTGTTGACTGCGCTGCCAGCCAGCGCGGCCTGAATCGCCAGATTGACATCGGCAATATTGATGCCGAGGCGGGCAATCTTTTCACGATCAATCGACACATCGAGTTCGCTCTGACCACTGATCTTGATCGCCGCCACATCGGCCGAGCCGGCAATGCTGTTTAAAACAGCAGCAACCTGTTCGCTTTTTTCCGCCAGAATCGACAGATCGGGACCATAAATTTTGACTGCAATCTCTCCTTTCACTCCCGACAAGGCTTCTTCCACATTGTCCTGAATTACTTGTGAAAAATTGGTTGGGACGCCGGGAATGGTGCGGATTTTCTTGCCCATGTCTTCAACCAGATCCTGCTTGCGATGAAAGTGCGGCCATTCGCCAACAGGTTTCAGATCGGCCAGCACTTCGATATTGTTCGGACCTTTCGGATCGGTACCATCATCGGGCCGGCCGACATGGCTAATGACATTGCGCACTTCGCCATAGCTGCGCAAAATCTGCCGCACACTGCGTTCCACATTTTTCGAGGTATCGAGCGCAGTCGATGGCGGCAGGGAAATCGTCAGCCAGATATTGCCCTCATCAAGCTTGGGCACAAACTCGCTACCCAAGAGTGGCGAGAGCAAAAATGTGACCACCAGTGTCACCAGTGAAGCTGAAATCACCACGGCACGATTGACGCTGCCCCAACTGAGCAGTCGCCGATATGTCAGCTGCAAACGGTGCATCCACTCGACATGTTTTTCTTCCAGCGTATGGCGTCGCATGGTCAGTGCCAATAAGGTTGGCACCAAAGTCATGGTCAGAATCAGTGCACCCAGCATGGCAAACGATAAAGTCAGCGCAACCGGAGAAAATATTTTTCCTTCCACCCGCTGGAAAGTAAAAATCGGAATGAAGGCAATGATGATGATGGCCTTCGCAAACAAGATCGGATGCCCCATTTCAACCACTGTGCGGCGCAACGCTGCCAGCCGCAGCATGGAGCCGGCTTCGCTGTTTGAAGGCAGCTCAATCGGATTCAGAGCCAGCCTTACCATCAGCGCTTCAACCAGCACCACTGCCCCGTCAATGATGATGCCAAAGTCGACCGCACCCAGCGAAATCAGGTTGGCCGGAATACCGCGCGCGTCGAGCATGATGAAGGCGCAAAACAAAGACAGTGGAATGACGGTGGCTACAATCAGTGCAGCGCGCCAGTTACGCAAAAACAAAATAAGAATCGCAATCACCAGCGCAGCACCAACCAGCAAATTTTCCACCACGGTGTTGACCGTGTGGTCGATTAACTGGGTGCGGTCATAAATAGACTGAATGTGCACGTTCTTCGGTAACTTGGCATTAATCGCTTCGATACGTTCTTTGACATCGGCGACGACCTTGCTGGCATTGCCGCCCTTGGTCATCTGTACGATGCCTTCAATGACGGAATCATGTTCATTAAAGGCCACCACGCCAGAGCGATTGCGCGAACCGATGACCACTTTGGCCACATCCGACACCAGGACAGTTTTGCCCTCTTTGGCACTGATCACAACCCGGCCGATATCTTCCAGTGAAGTGAAGATACCCATGCCGCGAATCACCAGCGCTTCATCGCCACGGCGCACAAAACCGCCACCGATATTGGCCGAGTTATTAGCCAGTGCGGTGCTGACCTGATCAATGCTGATGCCATAACGCTTGAGCGAGTAAGGATCGATGCGGACCTGATACTCCTTGATGGTGCCGCCAAAACTGACCACATCGGCCACCCCCGGCACGATGCGCAAACCGGGACGAATGGTCCAGTCCTGAATGGCCCGGATGTCGCTGGGCGACATCGACGCCGGTGCTTCCACCACATAACGAAACACCTCGCCGACGGCCGTTGTCAGCGGCGCTAACGACGGCTGAATGCCGGGTGGCAGGGTCACGTTCTGCAGCTTTTCGATCACCTGCTGACGGGCGAAATAATCGTCGGTGCCATCAGAGAAGGTCAGCGTCACCACCGACAAGCCGGAGATACTGACCGAGCGCAACTGGGTCTGACGCGGTACGCCCGACATTTCACGTTCAATCGGCAGCGTCACATTGCGCTCGACCTCTTCCGGTGCCTGACCGAGGTATTGGGTCACAATCTGAACCTGCACATCCTGCACGTCAGGGAAGGCTTCGATAGGCAGATTGGTCACGGCCCGATACCCGAATGCACACAAGGCAGCCGTCATCACCAGCACAAATACGCGCTGGGTCAGAACAAATTCAATGAGCTTATTGAGCATCGGCGGCGGCCTCGGAGTTCAGCAGCAACGCGCCTTCTGTTACTACGCGTTCACCGGCGACGAGTCCGCTTTCTACAAACGAATGCTCGCTGCCGCGTCCGACTAAATGCACCTGACGTTTTTCAAAGACGCCGGCTGATTTTTCAACAAAGACCCAGTTGTAAATACCGTCCACCACCAGACTGGTGTTATGCACTTGCAAGCCATGATGTTCGCCGTCAGCCAGAAACGAAACCCGTGCAAACATTTCGGGCTTCAAACGCAAGTCGGCATTTTTGACAGAGCAACGCACCTGAATGCGCCGGGTCAGCGGGTCAACTGCGACACCGATGCGCTCCACCGTCGCAATAAAATGCTGATCCGGATAGGCATCCGTCTCCAGGCTGACGGTTTGACCGACATGCACATTGGCCAGACTTTTTTCCGGTACATCGGCGGTGACCCAAAGCCGGCTCAGATCAGAAATTAAAAACAGCGGATTTTGCAAATCGGGCCGCACTTCTTGCCCGGGGTTGGCCTGTCGATCCACCACCATGCCAGCGACCGGCGCACGCAACTGGAAACGCCCGTTCTCGTGGCCAGAAGCGTTCAGGCTGCGCAAACGTAACGCGGCGCGACGACTGTCGGCTTGCGCCTGCTGATAATCAGCATCTGCCAGTTCAAATTCTTTGCGAGCGATAACGTCGTTATCAAGCAAATTACGGGAACGATCCCAGGCCAGTTTCTTGCGCAGCTCATCACTTTTTGCCTTGGCCAGATCGGCTTCGGCGGCAGCCAGATCGGGAGCGTCAATTTCCAGCAATACTGCGCCTTTTGCTACACGGTCACCGACACCGACATGCAGGCTGATCACACGACCGACCAAGGGCGAGCTGACCCGTGAGGTAGCGTTCTCGTCAAATACAAAACGGCCATTGACGGGGTCGGCTGCGGGAATCGATACCGTCTGCACAGCTTCGGCGTGAATCGACGCCAGCTGCGGCGCACCCGCAGGAAACTGCACAATACCGGGCGCATGTTTCGTCTTTTCTGGCTGATGCTCAAGCGCGACTTCCTGATGTGCGGCGCGGTTCTGCACCAGCACAACCGTTCCAGCCGCCAAGGCCAGAATGGCAGATAACAAAATAATTTTCTTGATAGTTTTCATTGAGGATGTTCTTGCGTTGATTCGGAGGAAACGCCAGTGGCTGCAGTGGCAGCACGCCACTGTGCCAGGGCCTTGCTGTATTCGGCCAGGGCAGCTAAGGCGTCGATTCGCGTCGCACGCAATGTGCGACGTGCATCAAGCACATCCATCACGCCGACAGCACCATTTTTATACGCAAATTCAGCTGCCTTGGCCGAGTTGGCTGCAGCCACCAGCAATTCATCGCGGTTACGCAAAACCCGCGCTGCGCTGCTTTGTACCGCGCCGCGGGCGCGTTCAATTTCATTGGCGGCAGCTTCGCGGGTCTTGCCCAGGTTTTCGCTGGCAATATCGAAACCAGCTTCGGCAGACAGAATTTCGCCTTTGTAGTAATTGCGCACGAACAGCGGGATTTGCAGGGAAATGCCAACGCTGTGCGGACTGCTCTGTGCACTGTCGCCCGACTGCGGAAAATGCTCGTACTGCACACCCACACTCACATCGCGTGTGCGCAAGGAAAGCGCCAGCTCGCGGCCGTTGCGTGCTGCTTCAAGCCGCGCCATCGCAGCGCGTACATCGGCACGCTGCGCGACGATCTGCTCAACATTCGAAGCGTCGGACAGTTCAGCTGCCTGCAATGCAGGCCAGGGGTCGATCGCTTCGATAGCGCCCGCGCGCAGGTTTTCACCTAACAGCAAAGCCAGGCTATAGCGGCTGCGCGCCAGCTCGCCATTAGCCGCGTCGATATCATTTTTGGCACGCAGGGCATCGACCTTCACGCGCTCGACATCGGCGCCGGCAATATCACCAGCCTCTTTGCGTTTTTGTGCGGCAGCAAGCATCGCCTCAAATAATTGCGCTGAATCGATTGCCGCAGCACGACGCTCCTGCGTTGCGTGCAGATCTGCGTAGGCTTCCGCCACCAGCAGGTCGAGCTGGCGTTCAACATCGGCGCTGTCAGCCTGTGCCGCCAGTTCCAGCTTGCGCGCATTGCTGGTTCGCAGCTCGCGCTTGCCGCCGCGTTCAATTAACTGATCAAGTCGCACCGTGGTGTCGATAGCTTGATTGGTCAGCGATCCGCTGCCAAAACCTGTGCCGGGGCGAATGCTTGCCGACTGAACAGTGAGCACAGGGTTCGGTCCCACGCCGGCAATCTCGACATTGGCTTGCGCGCCACGAACAGCAAAACGCGATAGCTTGAGATCGTGATTGCGTTCCCGCGCAATGGTTTGTGCCTGCGACAAGGACAAGGGCCAGCTGTCGTCCGCATGCGCGTGGAATGACAGCGCAATGCCAGCACTGAGTAAAACAAGAGAAGGGAAAAGGCGCGGTATCAAGGAACTCTCGCAAAAAAACCAGACAGCCGGTTAGCTATCTGTTGCACAGAGTACGCAGGCAAGCTTTCAGAGCGCTGAGGATTGCCTGACATCAGGCTTACAGTTTGAAAGTAAAGAAGGCAAAAAAATCCCCCAACGAATAGGGGGACTCTCGAACCACACGGTATGCCCGGCAACGCCGGGCATCCGTCGCTTACGCTGCTTCGGGTACGCTAGGCAGGCCTGCCAGTGCCATCGCCAATTCTTCTTCGCTGTAGGTCGCATCGACCAGGTTGCCGGAAAAATAATTGGTATAGGCTGCCATATCGAAATGACCATGGCCGCACAGGTTGAACAGAATCACTTCGCTCTTGCCTTCGCGCTTGCAACGCAAGGCTTCTTCGATCGCACCTTTGACGGCGTGATTGGCCTCAGGTGCCGGCACAATACCTTCATGCTTGGCAAACAATACACCGGCTGCGAAGCATTCAGTCTGATGATAAGCAACGGCTTCAATCAGATTAAGTTCTTTCAAATGCGACACCAGCGGCGCCATGCCGTGGTAGCGCAAGCCACCCGCATGAAAGCCCGGCGGCGTAAACGAAGAACCCAGGGTGTGCATCTTGGTCAGCGGTGCCATGTGACCGGTGTCGCCAAAGTCGTACGCATATTTGCCTCGGGTCAGTGACGGGCAGGCTGCTGGTTCAACAGCCACGATGCGTGGCTTAGGACCACCGCGCAGGCCGGCGCCAATAAACGGGAAGCTGATGCCGGCAAAGTTGGAGCCGCCGCCCGTACAACCGACGATAACGTCGGGGTAGACATCGGCCATGGCCATTTGCTCAATGGCTTCAATACCGACAATGGTCTGATGCATCAGCACATGGTTGAGCACCGAGCCCAGCGCATATTTGGTGTCGTCGTTGGTTGCCGCAATTTCAACTGCTTCGGAGATGGCAATGCCGAGACTGCCGGGATGATCAGGCCGGCTGGCCAGCACCGAGCGGCCGTAAGCGGTTTCATTCGATGGCGAAGCGACACAGCGCGCACCGTAAGTTTCCATCACGGCGCGCCGATAGGGTTTCTGGTCGTAAGAAACCCGCACCTGAAATACCGTCACATCTAGGTCAAACAGGGAGCCGGCAAAGGACAGCGAAGTGCCCCACTGCCCGGCGCCGGTTTCGGTGGTCAGCCGCTTGACGCCCGCCTCTTTGTTATAAAAAGCCTGGGGAATGGCGGTGTTGGGCTTATGACTGCCGGCCGGGCTCACGCCTTCGTATTTGTAGAAAATTTTCGCTGGTGTACCGAGCGCTTTTTCCAGACCGTAGGCGCGAAACAGCGGCGCCGGACGCCACAGGCGATAGACATCACGCACAGGCTCGGGAATATCGATCTCGCGCTCGGTCGAGACTTCCTGCATGATCAGTTCCATCGGGAACAGCGGCGCCAGATCGTCAGGGCCAATCGGTTGCATGGTGCCGGGATGCAGCACAGGTGGCAGGGGCTTAGGCAGGTCGGCCTGAATGTTGTACCAGCGGCGGGGAATACTTTCTTCTGGCAGCAGGAATTTGACTTGTTTCGACATCGCTGGTCTCTCCATGAATTTTTATTGGGTTTTTAGAAGTATTTTCAGGCTATTTTGCCAGCCAGTAATTTACTTCCATAAGCCACTCTGCGTCCAGCGCTTCAGGTCAGGCCACCTCCGGCAGCCGCTGCATCAGCCATTTAGCGGCGCGCAACACGTTTTTGTCGTCACCGAAACGTCCGACCACCTGCAAACCCACCGGCATGCCGGTCTGCCCCTGTGAGAAAGGCAGATGCACACAAGGCAGGCCGAGCAAAGTCCAGACCCTGCCAAAGACGGGGTTACCGGTTTGCTCCAAAGTAGCCGGGGCTTCGCCCGTGGTGCTTGGCACAAGCAGCACTTCATGCTCACCGATGGCCGCCGAAACCATTGACCTAGCCATGCGGGCCAGCTGTAAATTGGATCGATGGTGTTCGAGTGTGATGCCCTGTCCCATTTTCAACAAGTTAGTCAGACTGGTGCTGAGCAAGTCTGCATGGCGCAGCCTTTCGTCTGCCAGCGAGTGCGCCAGATCAAAAGCCATGATCTCGCTTTGCGCCTGCAGCAAGCCGGCAAAGGGTTGCGGCAAGGAGAGCATTGGCACGGACAAACCGAGGCGCGCCAGCACGCTTGCAGCCTGTGTCATCGCTGCCTGAGTATCGGCGTCGGCATGGGGCCATTCATGGGTCTGACAGAGCGCGATACGCGGAGTGTGCGTGGCGTCCAGCTCAAGCAAGCCGCGCTCGCCTGTCAGTGCCGCGGTAAACAGGGCCACGTCATCGACAGTCTTGCCCAGACAACCAATGGTGTCCAAACCATCGGACAAGGATTTGACGCCAGCGCGGCTGATGCGGCCAAAGCTGGGTTTGTAGCCGACGATGCCGCAATAGGCGGCAGGCCGGATTACGGACGCAGCCGTTTGCGAGGCAAAGGCCAGCGGCACCATGTGGTCAGCAACCGCAGCGGCCGAGCCGCTTGAAGAGCCGCCGGGAGTGTGGGTAGTGCGATGGGGGTTACGGGTTTTGCCGGGATTGAAGGTGGCAAATTCGGTAGTCACCGTCTTGCCCAGCATGATGGCGCCCTGCTCGCGGCACAGCGCCACGGCAGCCGCATCGGCTGCCGGTTGCTGGGAAGCGTAAATGGCCGAGCCATAGGTGGTGGGCATATCAAAGGTGTCGAATAAATCTTTGACGCCCAATGGCAGGCCATGCAACAGGCCTTGCACGGCGCCCCTGTCCAGTTTGCGGGCATGATCAAGCGCTGCCTCTGCAGCCAGATGAGACCAGGCTTGCACCTGCGGCTCGCGCTCGGCAATACGTTCCAGACAGGCCTGAACCACCTGCTCGGCACGAATCTCGCGCCGGGCTAAAAGGACGACAAGTTCCGTGGCAGCCAGTTCATTAAGTTTTGGGGGCATAGGATTGTGAAGACACGCAAGAAAAACTGTTAAAGATCATGCCATTGCTCAGATACGACGCTTATTTTTGACCACCAGTTTTTTTCATTTTGAATATTCAGGATGATCTCTATCCTCAAAATGAATTCGTACTCTGCCAGGGTTTTCTGTTGAGCGGACTTGGACGCCTGAATGTTTTGCAGGTTTAAAAACTGCATTCTGTCTTCACTGATGCGTTTTTCCGTCTCCAGTATCGAATACAAAAAAGGCAGTTCGCTGCCCAGAGAAATCCAGTCTCTTTCCAAAATTCTGACACTGCCTGCCGCAATTTTTTTCTGCAGCCTGGACTCCAGTGCACCCATCTGATCTTTCACGATCCAGACTAAAGCGATGCCGAAAAACAGGGCAAATAAAATGATCGCTTCCACTCTGACTTCATAAAAATTTAAAATCGGGAAAGCCGTGATGGCGCCCAAAAAAAATAAAATCAATGCGGCAATTTTTGATGGCGACTGTACGCCCTGCACATCGTATCTTTCTACATCGGAAATGAAATGGGCAATTGATTCCTTGATGGCTTTCGCCAATTGCATGCGCCGGTTAAATTCAACTGTCTCGGCTTCGTTTAAATCTTCAATCTTCTGGTTCAGCTCATGTAAGCTGCTCATAATTACTTCCCGAATAGCTTGTGAGGCAAGACAAGCGCTGTTCAACAATCAGCTTGGCCGCAGCATCATGCTACAGCCAATGACTTCGGGCAAGATTATAGTCCTGCCACCCGCCTTCACGTATCAGACTTGTCAGTTAAAAAACGTAAAGCGTGCGGGAAATGCGGACGGCAACGGGAAAAAGCCGGGCTCAGCCAGAGCCCGGCCAAAGTCAGACGAGAGCAGACAGCGTTTAAGAAGCCTGACGACGCATCGTCAGTTTATGCACCTGAGCAGGCATTTTCTCGGCCAGTTCGACCGGCTGGCTCATCATCAGGTGGTCTTTCTCGTGTTTCTCGGCGACGTAGGACAGATAACGCATGCAGGAGACACGTAAAAATGATGAAAGATTATCCACCCTGCCCTGACGGGAAATGATTTCATCATAAAGCTGACTGATCAGCTGATTCGTTGACAACTGATCTTTCGAAGCGATGCGGGCCAATACGTCCCAGCACAGATTTTCAAGACGAATACTGGTGACCACGCCGTGAATACGCATAGAACGCGTGCGTTGTTCATATTGAATCGGGTCAGCGCTGACATAGATGTCGCACATGCTGTCTCCTTTAGTCTCTTTGGGCGCTGTATGCGCCTCTTAATCAGGATTTATCGCAAATTGCCGACGCTACTTTACCGTCTGCAGATAGTCAATAATGCTGTTGCGCACGGCCGCGTCGGATTGTTTATACATCATGTAAGTGCCGGGTGCGAGGTTTTGCGGATCTTCCAGCCAGGCGTCAAGCTGGGCTGCAGTCCAGGCTTTGCCAGCCAGTCCCTTTTTAAATTCATTTGAATAAGGAAAGCCAGCCAGCGTGCCCGCGCTGCGGCCCATAATGCCGCGCAAATTCGGCCCCATGCCCATCGGTGCGTCCGCTGCCACGGCGTGACAAGCGGCACATTGTTGACCAAACAGCTTTTCTCCTGCCGTTTGTGCGGAAACACTGCTGCTTGCAGCCCCGGACAACAGGGCTGCAAGCAGCATGGACGAACGCATCCATGCCGCTTTCATCACAACTCCTTGCGTGCCATGCTGCTGGCAATGAACTCGGCCTGACGAATCGCCAGCGAAACGATAGTCAGTGTCGGGTTCTCCGCTGCGCTGGAGGTGAACTGGCTACCGTCGGAGACGAACAGATTTTTGATGTCATGCGTCTGCCCCCACTTGTTAACCACACCATCACTAGCCTTGGCGCTCATACGGTTGGTACCAAGATTGTGGGTTGACGGATAAGGCGGCGTGTAGATAACGCGCTTGGCGCCAACAGACTCGTACAAAGCCTTGGCCTGCTGGTAGCCGTGATTGCGCATCGCGATATCGTTGGCATGGTCAAAGAACTGCACGTTCGGAATAGGCAGTCCAAACTGATCTTTTTCCGTAGCGTGCAAGGTCACATTATTTCTTTCTTGCGGCAAGTCTTCGCCTACCAGCCACATGCCAGCCATGTTGTCGTAAGCATCCATCGCCGTTGAGAAATCACGACCCCAGGTGCCGGGATCAAGGAACGCTGCCATGAAGGGCACACCGAGTGACAGGGTTTCCATTTCGTAGCCACCAACAAAGCCGCGGCTGGTGTCATGACGGGCTTCGTCCTGAATGATGCCGGCCATGGTGGTGCCGCGGAACATGTGCACCGGCTTTTCATAGACCGCATAAACCGAACCAGTCATATGGCGCATGTAGTTTTTGCCAACCTGACCGGAAGAGTTCGCCAGACCGTTGGGGAACATGGTGGAAGCCGAGTTGAGCAGCAAGCGTGGTGACTCGATCGAATTACCGGCTACGGCAACGATGCGCGCTTTCTGGAAATAGCGATTGCCCTTGGAGTCGCCATACAAGACGCCGGTGACTTTGCCGGCGGCATTGTGTTCAATCTTCAATGCTTGCGCATCACTGCGCACTTCGAGGTGACCTGTTCTTTCGCCTTTTGGAATTTCCGTGTAAAGCGTGGACCACTTCGCACCTGACTTACAGCCCTGAAAGCAAAAACCGATTTGCTGGCAGGAGCCGCGCCCATCACGGGGCTGGGAGTTGATAGCCATATTCCCGGTATGAAATTTTTGGTAGCCCATTTTTTTCGCACCGGCAGCCAGCACTTTGTAGTTATTGTTGCCTGGCAGTCGCGGGATGTTGTTGGTGCCAGTGACACCCATCTTGTTTTCTGCACGTGCGTAGAACGGCTCCATCTCCGCTAAGGTAATCGGCCAGTCAATCAGGTTGGCACCCTGCACTTCACCGTAATGCGTACGTGCCTGATATTCGTGTTTTTGAAAGCGCAGCGATGCGCCAGCCCAGTGAACGGTCGAGCCGCCGACTGCTTTGACAATCCAGGCAGGCAGGTTAGGAAAGTCTTTGGCAACGCGCCAGGTACCCGAGGTAGTGCGCTTGTCCAGCCAGGAAATTTTGCTGAACATCGGCCATTCGTCATTTTCGAAATCATTGATCTCATGACGCTTGCCTGCTTCGAGGATGACAACGTCTATCCCTTTTTGTGCCAACTCATTACCCAAGGTACCGCCGCCTGCACCAGAACCGATAATGACGACGACTTCGTCATTGAGGTCGAATTTTTTTGAAGCCATGTTTTGTCTCCCTATTGTTCGCGTGATGTGATGGATAGCCTGCTCAGACTTTGTCCATCCAGTCCTGGTCGTTGAAGCCGCGGTTAATGTAGCCACCGAGTGGTGCTGACGGTCCCTGATAACCCAGCTTGCCCCATACGGCCGGCTGGTTGTAGAGACTCACGACAAGGTCGCCGCGCAACTTGGCGAAGAACGGCGTTTTTTCCATGCTCATCAGAATTTCAAGCCGCTGTGCTTCGGTCTCGACTTCGGCATAAGCCTTGCCGAATCGGCTGTTGGCTGCAGCATTGGCCTGGGCTACGCCATCTTGCAGCATGGCTTTCAGTGCAGCGTCGGCTTTGGCCTGATCGGCATAGACGCCGACGGCATTGGCATAGAGTTCATCTTCAAAGCGGTCGTGCGGGAAGATATCCCGGGCGATTTTGGTCATGGTTTTAAATGCATCTGCGCCCAATACGTCTTCTGCCAAAGCGGCATTCGGCGTAAAAAGCATGGGTAAGGTGCCACTGGCAGTGGCAACAGTTCCTGCTGAAGCGATTTTGAAAAACTGCCGGCGTTTTGGCTGTTGCGGTGTGTTCATCTTTGTCTCCTCGATGTTTTATTTTTTTACTGCGAACGACGTTAATGCACCTGCTTGAAACTATCGATAATGGCCTCCGGTCTGAAGCACCTCGATCTTGTAACCGTCCGGATCCTGGACGAAAAAAAACCGCGCCTGCAAGGCACCCTCTTTTTTGAATTCTTTGATTGCGGTCGGCGCACACGCCATGGCAGTGAGCCGTTCGTGCATTGCGTCGAGATCATCAACCGCAAACGCATAATGGCCATAGCCATCGCCATGGGTATAAGGCTCGGTACGGGAAAAATTGTGGGTCAGCTCGATCTCAAAATCGTTTTCAGGATTTTTTATATAGATCAGTGAAAAATCGTCAAAGTCGAGTCTGTGGGTAATGGCAAAGCCGAAACCGTCTGCATAGAATTTGAGAGCCCGGAGCGGATCAAGGACCCGGATCATTACGTGAATAATTTTTGGCATCACTGATGAGCAAAGAATAATTTAACGAAATCGATTATTCATTGCCCGGAAGTGATTCGGGTAGTAATGCAGTACTACTTATCACCCTGATTAAAATTAATTTTCATGACTATTTTGCGCCGCAAAAAAACAAGCATTTACCGAGCTTGCGGCATGCAAAATATGACGAATTATTAACCTGTCTTATGCATCGCAACATAAATTTTATTTATGCTCGTTGCGCATTGACCACTTGAAATTGAATAAATGAAATTGCAAATAAAACATTTAAAAATTAATGACAATAATTATAATTTATTCATGCCAAATAAATAACATTCAATAAAAATCTTTAAATATTCCTCAACACAATCCGACTAGAGCAACAATAGAAAGCTGTTTTAAAATTCAGGCATGCAAAAGATCGCAAGATTAAAGGTTTTCATATTGCTATTTTTAGCCTCTAAATCTAGCCGATCTGAAATCAAAACAACTTTTAAACAGGGTGTTTTCAGGGATGCCTGGTGTTTTCCTGGTGCAATTTTGCTAAATTACCTATATAATTCAAGACCTTAGAATATTGCATGACAGACGGACAAATTATTTTATGAGCATCTTATGCAATTAATGTGGGTGGCCGGTCCAACTGGCAAAGTACATACTATTTCAATCACGAAACGCAAAGTCCTGATCAGTTTCAGTGTGAGCGCGCTCGTGATGATGACCATCGGATTTTTGTTCTACCTTGTTGGCTTCAAGTTTGCGATACAAACACATCCGGAACTCGCCCGCACACTGGGCGGCGTTACAACGCAAGCCGAGCAAAATAAAATGGAGTCTGTTTACCGGGCACGCCTGGTCAAACTGCAAAGTGTCCTCGATTCGACTGCACGCGATATTCAACAACTGGAAGCGCTGAAAAATCGCTTCATGGAAATAGCGACGCCTTCAGGTCTGCGTGAAAAACATGGTCTGCTGGCAGATGGCAAAGGTGGTCCCTTCATCCCTGAAACCAGACAAGCCGTTATTTCAAGCCGCTCTATTGTCAAAAGTTTCGACAGCGCCGATGATGAATTTGACGAGTTTCAAAAAGGGATTAAAAGCCGCCAGCAGGACTGGTCCAAACAACTGATCTGGCTGCACACTCTGCCAACAGCGATTCCGATTGGGGGCGAATTTCAAATGTCGAGCGGCTTTGGTGTACGCAATGACCCTTTCACCGGTATACGCGCACGACATGAAGGTCTGGATTTCACTGCCTCAACCGGCACACCCATACTGGCCGCCGCTGACGGAACAGTGACACGGTCGGGCTGGGAAAGCACGTATGGCAATATCGTTGAAATCACTCATGCCGAAGGTTTTGTTACCCGCTATGCGCACATCAACAAGCGCTTGGCGCAAGAAGGACAGAAGGTAAAACGGGGAGAAATGATTGCCGAAGTGGGCAGCACAGGCCGTTCTACCGGACCGCATTTACATTACGAAGTATTTCGTTTCGGACAAGTACTCAACCCGGTTCATGTACTGCCTAACAGCGACAGCTGATTGGCCAGCCGGTTAAAGGAGGGATCAAATGTTCGGCAAAAATAAACAAAATAAGTTATTACCCACGCAAGAAAAATTCGACACGCTCATTGGTGTAACGACCGAAATTTATGGTCGCCTGCTATTGCTGGACAGCGTACGTATTGACGGCAAGGTGATGGGTAATATTGAAACCGCCAAAGACAAAAAAGTAACGGTTGCGATCGGTCGCTCAGGCGAAGTGTCGGGTGACATTACCGCTTATCGCGTGATGGTAGCGGGAAAAGTCGATGGCAATATCTACGCAACAGAGCGCGCAGAATTTCATAAAGATTGTGAAGTCAGGGGTGATATCACCTATGGAACCATAGGTGTAGAACACGGTGCAAAGTTGCTTGGTCTGGTGATTCAGGCGCAGAACAGTCCCAACATCACCACGGACGCCAAAGCCGTCATAAAACTGGCGCAAGAGAAGAAATAAGATTTCTTCTCTCCAAACAAAAAAATCCTGATCTGCGGTAAAAAGCGATCAGGATTTTTTGCGCATGTCGCCTTTAACCACACCACCGCGTTGAATCGTGATGCTCTTGAAGCTGACATCGCCTTCAACGACAGCACGACTACCAATGGTCAAATCGCGACAATCCAGTTTCCCGGAAAAATTGCCTTTAACATTCATCGTGTCGCACGTGACATTACCGTCAAGAACGCCAGAAGTACCAATTTGAATGGAATGCAATGCCAGGGTGCCACGCACAACACCATCAATTGTCAGATAGCCAGCAGACCGGATTTCCCCGATAAATTCAAAACCTTCGCTAATAATCGACGGTTTCAAATTTCCATTAGCCTGTTTGACATTGAAAGTTGACCCTTCAGGCTGCGCAGCTTCTACTTCTGCTGGCGTCGCAATCACATCGGCCACTTCAGGCACTTCCACGATTTCGCTCACGGCTTCAGCTACCTTTTCAACAGGCACTACACTGACCCGCTCTTCATTTCTTCGCTTGTTAAACACGCTCACGCTCTGACGTCAGATTAAACTAAAGGAGTCGGCACGGAGCCGGCATCACCATCGATTTTTTGCAGCGCACCCTGAAGGTAGCCGCCTTTTTCAATTTCTATTTCCGCATATTGCACCGAACCCAGCGCTTTACCGGTGGAACGAATGAACAGCGATTTTTTTGCCGTCAGATTCTCGTGAATCTCACCGCGCAAATCAATAATATCGGCCGTGACTTTGCCTTTGATGATGCCCGTACTAGAGACAATCAATTCTCTGGCCGTAATATCACCCTCAATACTTCCAGAAATTGATGCGATGTCAGGTACGACGAAAGAGCCATTTAGCACAACACCTTCGCCAACAGTCAGACATCCGCTTTGATTAGAATCAGCCAACAGGGCCTCCTGAGGTTTCAGTCAAAAATTACTAAACAGGCAAAGAAATCTTGCCAATTCGTACAAACTGATTTGTTTGTATCTTTGAGGAAATTATACGTTGATTTGTTTCGAATTAAGAATAAAAAAGGAAAAATAACTTTCTGTCACGCAACGCAACTTATACGGTTTATTTATTTCTGCTATCCGAAATGGAAATTTGCGTTATTTCATCCGTGCAAGCAAAATGCATCTGTCTCCTCTATATTGCCTTCTCTGATATAGATTTAGCCCGCCTCTCTTGTGCGGGCTTTTTTTTGCTCGGGAAAATAGCGATCAACAGAATAGCGCCCGAAACGGGCACTGTCAGTGGCGAGTACTTCAGGGACGAAGCAGCTGCAGGATTTTTTCCAGTTCGCTGCGCAGCAGGAGTGAATCAGCGGCACTTGGCCCCCCATCAACCGACTGGAACGCCGTTTCGTCTGCGAGTCGGCTTTCAAGCTTATTGCGAGCACCACTGATCGTGAAGCCTTGCTCGTAGAGCAATTCGCGTATACGCCGGATCAACAAGACTTCATGATGCTGGTAGTAGCGCCGGTTACCGCGTCGCTTGACTGGTTTAAGCTGGGTGAACTCTTGCTCCCAGTAGCGCAGCACATGGGGTTTTACCCCGCACAGCTCACTGACTTCACCGATCGTGAAATAGCGCTTCGCGGGAATCGGCGGCAAAAGTGCCAATACGGGCCGGGCTGTTCGTTCATTCATGATTATTAAACCAGAAAGACTTAAACAGACACGGCAACGCTGGCACTATCAACCATCGCCTTGAGCTTCTGGCTGGCGTGAAAAGTAACAACGCGTCTGGCACTGATGGGAATTTCTTCACCCGTCTTTGGATTGCGACCTGGCCGCTGTGGTTTGTCACGCAACTGGAAATTACCAAAGCCGGATAATTTGACTGACTCACCTCGCTCTAAGGCATCCCGGATTTCATCGAAAAACGTTTCAACCATGTCCTTGGCTTCACGCTTGTTAAGGCCGACTTGTTCAAATAAAAGATCTGAAAGTTCTGCCTTGGTCAGTGTCGGTAAATCTTTTTCAGCACGCGAACGAACTTGCGCTGCCAGCATTGCACGACCCAAGTCTGCAACGAGAACGGATTGGTGTTCTTGGGGATTACTTTGATTCATGTTGTCTATGTTTTACCGGACTATGCGCGCAATTTTGCGTGATGCTTTTTTTGGACTGCATCAACAAACGATGCCATTGCGAGTTCGACTACCTCGTCCTGAAGTGTGCTTTGAGTATCTTGCATGGTAATCCGGAAAGCAAGACTTTTTTCGTCGCTTTCCAGTCCTTTACCGCGATATTCATCAAATAAAACAATGTGTTGCATGAATTTACATGCCGCATTCGAGCGGCATTCCTCAGCAAAGCTGTCCATGATATTTTGCACAGTGATCGATTGCTTAACCAGCAAAGCCAGGTCGCGCACGACTGCCGGAAATTTGGAAATTTCTACATATGCAGGTAAATCCCTTTGCTGCAGCACCGCGGCATCAATTTCAAACAATACGGGCGCCAGAGGCAGCTCGGATTTTTGCTGCCAGCGCGGATGCAACTCGCCAATAAACCCGATGGCCTGATCATTGAGGAAAACTTCGGCTGAGCGTCCGGGGTGCAAAGCCGGATGCGCCGTGGCGACAAAACGCAAAGTACGCGGCGCAAACAAGGCTTCCAGATCGGCCTTCAGATCAAAGAAATCGACATTGCGCGCAGCCTGACCCCACTGTTCTTCCGCTACCGGACCATAGGCCAGCGCGGTCACATGCTTGGGCTGATCAAAACCGGCGATCGTACCCGATCCGTCAATTACCGCCGGGTTTTTCA
Organism: Burkholderiales bacterium; assembly: GCA_947451925.1. GTDB lineage: Bacteria > Pseudomonadota > Gammaproteobacteria > Burkholderiales > Burkholderiaceae_D > Pernthalerella. Next base: position 70,473 of record CANGAW010000004.1, read on the forward strand.
GAAAAACCGGGCCAATTTCAAAAATCCGGATCCGACTCTGCTTGCGATTGAGATTGTGTTTGACGTTTGAAACCAAACCGCCAATCAGTTGCGAGCGCATGACGCTCATCTGGCTGGCTATCGGGTTAAGCAATCGAATCGGATCGGCATTGCTGGCAAAATCCTGTTCGGACTCGACGTCGACAAAACTGAAGTTGATCACTTCCTGAAAATCAAAGTCGGCCAACTGTCTGCGAATGGCAAATAGTGAACGCGTATTCTCAGGCAAAATCCGCATCGCATTGGCCGCCACTGGCGGCAAGGCAGGGATATTTTCAAAGCCATAAACCCGCGCGATTTCTTCGATCAGGTCTTCTTCGATTTCAATATCAAAGCGATAGCTTGGTGCGGTCACGGCAAACACACCATCGGCCTGCGTGAACGTCAAACCCAGCCGGGTAAAAATATCGGCGATTTGCGCATCGTTCAAAGACACACCGATGACTTTCGCCGCACGGGCCACACGCAAGCGCACGGGCTCGCGGGCAGGCAGCTTGATGATCTGATCATCAACCGGGCCAACCGTGGTCTGTCCAGCCACACCACAGATCTCGAGGATCAATGCGGTCAGGCGCTCAAGGTGCTCAACATTGCTGGCAAAGTCGACCCCGCGCTCGAAGCGGTGTGCCGCATCGGTGGAAAAATTGAATCGGCGCGCCCTGCCCTGAATCGCCTGCGGCCACCAGAAAGCGGCTTCCAGATAAATATTGGTGGTATCAAGCGAGACGGCAGTCGCATCGCCCCCCATGATGCCGGCTAATGATTCAACCTGATTCTGGTCCGCGATAACGCCAACCCAGTCATCAAGCTCGACGGTATTGCCATTGAGGAGTTTCAGACTTTCGCCTTTTTTACCCCAACGCACCTCGAGCCCACCGTGAATTTTATCCAGGTCAAAGACGTGGGTCGGGCGACCCAGTTCCAGCATCACATAATTGGAAATATCAACCAGCGCAGAAATCGAACGCTGGCCACTGCGCTCGAGACGCTGCTTCATCCATTCGGGCGTACTGGCGCGGGCATTGAGGCCACGCACGATACGCCCGGCAAAACGGCCGCACAAATCAGGCGCGCTGACCTTAACCGGCAAAACTTCGTTTAAATTTACTGGCACCGGCGAGCAGACTGGGGCTGACAACGCCGAGTCGGTCAGGGCAGCCACTTCACGCGCCACGCCCAGCACTGATAAACAGTCCGCTTTGTTCGGTGTCAGCTTGATGGTGAATTTCAGATCATTGAGCTGGTAATAATCGCGGAAATTTTGTCCGACCGGCGCATTGTCAGGCAGCTCGATCAGGCCGCTGTTTTCTTCTGACAGCTTGAGTTCGCGAGCGGAGCACAACATGCCCTGCGACTCAACGCCGCGCAATTGACCCAGCTTGATTTCAAACGGCTTGCCATCCTCGCCCGGCGGCAGCTTGGCGCCAACCAGCGCACACACCACATGCAAGCCGGCTTTGACATTGGGGGCACCACAGACAATCTGCAGCAGCGTGCCAGTGCCGACATCCACCTGACAGACATTGAGCCTGTCTGCATTGGGATGACGCTCGACCTGCAGCACCTTGGCCACCACGACCTGCGAGAACGGCGGCGCTACAGCTTCGACTTCTTCAACCTCAAGACCTGCCATCGTCAACTTGTGCGACAGCTCATCCGAAGTGAGCGCCGGATTGACCATCGTGCGTAACCAGTTTTCTGAAAATTGCATCGCTTAGCCGTATCAGTTGAATTGTTTCAAGAAACGCAGATCGCCTTCGTAAAACAGGCGCAAATCGTTAATGCCATAACGCAGCATGGTCAGCCGTTCCAGACCGGAGCCGAAGGCAAAACCAATAAACTGCTCGGGGTCAAGACCCATATTGCGCAGCACAGTCGGATGTACCTGACCCGCGCCCGAGACCTCCAGCCAGCGCCCCTTCAGAGGACCGCTACCGAAAGCAATATCAATCTCGGCGGAAGGCTCGGTAAACGGAAAGTACGAAGGACGAAAACGCACCTTCAGGTCATCGGTTTCAAAAAAGGCTCTGACGAAATTGAGGTACACGCCCTTCAGGTCGGCAAAGCTGATATCGGTATCAATCCACAAACCCTCAACCTGATGAAACATCGGCGAATGGGTGGCGTCGCTGTCGACCCGATAAGTGCGGCCCGGCGCGATTACTTTGATCGGCGGCTTTTGCGCGCGCGCATAACGAACCTGCATCGGACTGGTGTGGGTACGCAGCAGCAGCGGCTTGCCGGTGTTGTCGTTGGCATCGACATAAAAAGTATCTTGCATCGAGCGTGCCGGATGATTTTCCGGGCTGTTCAAGGCGGTGAAATTGGTCCAGTCATTTTCGATTTCAGGGCCGTCAGCCACATCAAAACCGATAGAACCGAAAATTTCTTCGACCCGCTGCCATGAGCGCATGACCGGATGAATGCCACCGGTGCCGCGGCCCCGGCCGGGCATGGTCACATCAATTGCTTCGGCGTTTAGTCTGGTTTGCATCTGTGCATCGGCCAGCGCATCGCGGCGTGCATTGAGCAAGGACTCAATCTGCTCTTTGGCCTGATTGATGACGGCGCCCTGAGCGCGACGTTCATCGGGCCCGAGCTTGCCCAGGCCTTTCATCTGTTCGGTAATCTGGCCGGTCTTGCCCAGATATTTTGCCTTGGCGTTTTCCAATGCGGCAGAGTCCACTGCGGCCAGAAAATCTTCACGGGCAGTGATGACGAGTTGTTCCAGAGAGCTCATGCAGGTGTCCGCTCAAAATCGGCGTTTAAAAAAAAACGAGGCACAGGTGCTTAACCTCTGCCCCGCCTTGAGACTGCACGCGCACCCGAAAAGGATGCGCGCAGGCCGCAATTACGCAGCGATCGTTGCCTTGACTTGATTGACGATAGCGGCAAATGCCGGCTTGTCCATCACAGCCATGTCGGCCAGCACTTTACGATCCAGACCGATTGAAGCACGCTTCAAACCGTTCATGAATACGCTGTATGTCAGGCCATGCTCACGCGACGCTGCATTGATACGGGTAATCCACAGTGCGCGGAATACACGTTTCTTGTTGCGACGGTCACGATACGCATATTGACCAGCACGCATGACTGCCTGCTTGGCGATACGGAATACTTTACTGCGGCGACCACGGTAACCCTTGGCGGCGGCGAGTACTTTTTTATGGCGGGCCCGTGCTGTGACCCCACGTTTAACTCTTGGCATATTAGCTCCTTCGTGTCTAGAGTGAGGTTAAGCGAACGGCATCATGGAACGAACGGAAGCCATATTTGTTTCATGGACTTCAGTTGCACCACGCAATTGGCGTTTGGTTTTGGTAGATTTCTTGGTCAGAATGTGGCGCTTGAAAGCCTGACCACGTTTGACAGTACCACCCGGACGCACGCGAAAACGCTTCTTCGCGCTGCTTTTGGTCTTCATTTTTGGCATAACAACTCTGCCCTTTTAGGCAGCTCCATTATTGGATGATTGCAGGTGGCAGCACGCGCTGCTCTTGGATGCCTGCTCTCACTTATTTAAACGGTGAAATCGAGTCCACCGTATCTTGCTTGCCCCGTCAAATTCAACGGGACCGCGGATTCTAACAGATTATTTCTTCTTTTTAGGCGCCAGTACCATCACCATCTGGCGGCCTTCCATCTTTGGAAACTGCTCAATCTGGCCATAGGGGTCCAGATCGACCTTCAGTCGCTCCAGCACGCGCATGCCAATTTCCTGATGGGCCATCTCGCGACCACGGAAACGCAGCGTGATCTTGGTCTTGTCACCATCATCAAGAAACTTGATCAGGTTACGCAGCTTGATGTTGTAGTCACCATCATCGGTGCCCGGACGGAATTTGACTTCCTTGACCAGCACAACTTTCTGCTTGAGTTTGGCTTCGTGCGCCTTCTTTTGCTCCTGATACTTGAACTTGCCGTAGTCCATCAGACGACAGACAGGCGGTTGTGCAGTAGGAGCAATTTCAACGAGGTCGACGTTGGCTTCTTCAGCCAGACGGAAAGCTTCAGCAAGTGTGACGATGCCTAACGCTTCATTTTCGACGCCGGAAAGACGCAGTTCGGGGGCAGTGATTTCACCGTTGATACGGTGCGACTTATCAGTAGCTATTGCAGTGTCCTCTTAAAATCCAATAAATAAGCCGTGCTTAGCTACGGGCAACCTGATGGCAATTCCGTCAGACCTTGGCAGCGATCTCCTGCTGGAGACGTTCTACCAGACTGTCGATGCTCATGCTACCCAGATCGACATTGCCTCGCGCTCGCACGGCCACTGTGTTCGCATCCCGTTCTTTATCGCCAACCACCAGAATATAGGGCAGCTTCTGAACCGAATGTTCACGTATTTTATAGTTTATTTTCTCGTTGCGCAAATCAGTATGAACTCTAAACCCTTGTTTTTTCAAGGCTTGTGCCACTGTTTGCGCATAATCAGCCTGTGCTTCCGAAATATTCAGAATACTGACCTGCACCGGTGCCAGCCAGATTGGCAAGGCGCCTGCATGGTTTTCGATCAGCATACCGATGAAACGTTCCAGCGATCCGAGAATCGCTCTATGCAGCATCACCGGGACTTTGCGCGTATTGTCCTCGGCCACATATTCAGCTTCCAGTCTGACCGGCATCGAAAAATCGACCTGTATCGTGCCGCATTGCCAGGTCCGGCCGATGGCGTCTTTCAAGGTGTATTCGACCTTGGGACCATAAAACGCCCCCTCGCCCGGCGAGATTTCAAATTCACAATTTGAGCGCTTCAAGGATTCAATCAGCGCATTTTCAGCCTTGTCCCACAAGTCGTCAGAGCCAACGCGCTTTTCCGGGCGGGTCGCCACCTTGTAGATGACTTCCGTAAAGCCAAAGTCCCGATACACTTTTTGCAGTAAGGCAGTGAAAGCGACGCACTCGTCGAGAATTTGATCTTCGGTACAGAAGATGTGGCCATCATCTTGCGTAAAGCCGCGCACCCGCATCATGCCGTGCAGCGAACCGGAAGGTTCATTACGGTGGCATTGGCCAAACTCACCGAAGCGCAACGGCAGCTCGCGATAGGAATGCATATTGGCGCGAAAGATTTGCACATGTCCCGGGCAATTCATCGGCTTCAACGCATAGGCGCGATTTTCCGAATCGGTGGTGAACATATTGTCTTTGTAGTTGTCCCAGTGGCCGGACTTTTCCCATAGCGAGCGGTCAAGAATTTGTGGCGCTTTGACTTCCTGATAACCATTGTCCTGATAGACATGACGCATGTATTGCTCGACCTGCTGCCACACCGTCCAGCCTTTCGGATGCCAAAAAATCAAACCCGGGGCTTCTTCCTGAAAGTGGAACAAATCCAGCAAACGGCCGAGCTTGCGGTGGTCGCGCTTGTCGGCCTCTTCCAGCATATGCAGATACGCTTCCTGCTCTTCTTTCTTCGCCCAGGCAGTGCCATAGACGCGCTGCAGCATCTCGTTTTTAGAGTCGCCGCGCCAGTAAGCACCGGCCAGCTTCATCAGCTTGAAGACCTTGAGTTTGCCAGTAGAAGGCACGTGCGGGCCACGACACAAGTCGGTAAAGCTGCCTTCGGTATAGAGGGACACTTCCTGATCAGCAGGTATCGACTCAATGATCTCGGCCTTGTAGGCTTCGCCAATCGACTTGAAATAAGCAACCGCTTCGTCGCGCGGCAAAACCTGACGCGTAACCGGCTCATCTTTTTTGGCCAGCTCGGTCATCTTCTTTTCAATCGTTTCCAGATCTTCCGGCGTAAATGGGCGCTTGTAGGAAAAATCGTAGAAAAAGCCGTTATCGATCACCGGTCCAATCGTTACCTGTGCATCCGGAAACAGGGATTTGACCGCATAGGCCAGCAAGTGGGCGGTCGAGTGGCGAATGACTTCCAAACCATCGGCATCTTTATCGGTGATGATCGCCAGATTAACGTCGTGATCAATCAAATGCGACGTATCGACCAGCGCGCCGTCGACTTTGCCGGCCAATGCCGCTTTGGCCAGGCCTGCGCCAATCGAGGCGGCGACCTGGGCCACGGTCACCGGGGCATCGAACTGACGTTGAGAACCATCGGGAAGTCGAACTGAAACCATACTGTACTCCTGCTCAAAGATGCCGCAGAAAGCTGCGGACGAAAAAAAACACGGTCCAGCCGCGTTTTCTCATTTCATGCAAAAAAGAATCGGACTAGATTTGGGTAGATCGGGCTGTGCTGCTAGTTCGCGGTGTCATAAGCAAATCGCCTTTCTCACTCTTGCATCAATAGCCAGCTATGGTACAGGGGAATACGGGAAACTGTAAAGCGCAGCAAACCTGAAAAATGCACCGCATTTGTCTTCTATTCAGTGTGTTTTTAAGTATTTTACTTTGAGTTTCTCTATTAAAATAAAAAACGCTTAACGCAGGATTTACCCTTCAGACACCCTATGCAAACGAAGATCCATTCAACTGCCTTAATACAGAGCGACACCAGACTGCTTGAAATTGAAATAAGAGATTTAAAAGCGACGATTATGGCTTTGCGCGAATCACTGGAAAATGAAAAAAACCGCAAAGAAGAAGCCATCCAGGCTGTTATTGCTGGTAAGCATAACGAGATGACGCAATTAAAAGAAACTATTTTTGCACTGCGAGAAACGCTGGAAGCGGAACGCTATAGCAAGAGCCGTAGTATTCAGGAAGCGGTGGCAAACTCGCATAATGAAGTATTGCAGCTCAAAACGATGATTAGCACACTGCGCGATTCGCTGGAAACAATGCCCTCAAAAAAATAATAGCGGCCGCAAATAATTCCATTACCGCGAAACAGCACGAATAAAGGTCCGCATTGTGCCAACCAAAAAAATAGCCGCCTCAGCCGCCCGCAAAAAAACAGTCAAACCTGGTCAGAAAACCAAGCCCACAGAAGCCGTTTCTCTTCAAAAAAATATCGAAAAACGGCTGCACTTTGCTGAATTAATGTTGGGCATTTCGCAAAAAATTTCAGCGGTCGATTCGCTAGACGAAATTTTGCAGATGCTCATTGAAATCACCAGTACAGAATTAAATGCAGAACGCGGCACCATTTTCCTGAGCGATAAATCCACCAATGAGCTTTATTCCAGAGTCGCACTGGGTAATCTGAAACATGAAATCCGCCTGCTTAATAATAGCGGCATCGCTGGCCATTCATTCACAACGGGCAAGCCTGTTATTGTCAATGATGCTTATGCCGATCCCAATTTTAATGCGGCCATCGATAATGAAACCGGCTTTACTACTCACAATGTGCTGTGCGTGCCGATCAGACAAAATAATGGCGAAATTATCGGTGTCGCCCAACTACTGAATAAGAAAAAGGGCCGTTTTACCCAACTCGATTTGAACCTGCTGACCGAAATGACCAAGCAAGGCGCGCATTTTTTAAAAAGCGCGCAGCTGGCCGAATACATGCAGGTCAAGCACACGCAAGAATTACAGTTTCTTGAAGTCGTATCCGAAGCAACCTCCGACATCAAAATCGGCTCGCTGCTGCAAAAAGTCATGAGCGAGGCCATGCAAATGCTCAATGCCGAGCGTGCGACGCTATTTTTGAATGACGAAAAATCCGGTCAGTTGTGGTCAGAAGTTCTCAGCGGCGAAAAACCCCTGGAAATTCGCATTCCGAACACCGCCGGTATTGCCGGCGCGGTTTTTACCAGCGGCAAAGCCATCAATATTCCGCATGCTTATGCGGATCTGCGTTTTAATCCTACGTTCGACAAGAAAAACGGTTTTTTTACACGCTCCATTTTATGTGTGCCCGTGGTCAGCAAAAACGGAAAAATTATCGGTGTCACCCAGGTGCTGAACAAGCGCAATGGCACCTTTACCGATGAAGACGAATCGCGCCTGAAAGCGTTTACGGCACAAATTTCAATTGGCCTCGAAAATGCCAATCTGTTTTCCGAAGTGCAAAACATTAAAAATTACAATGAAAGCATGCTCGAATCGATGGCCAGCGGCGTCGTCACCATCGATGAAAATGGAAAAATCATTACCTGTAATGCCGCAGGATTAAAAATTCTGTCCACTGACCCGGCTGACATTCTGGGCCGGCAAAGCGAAGACTATTTTTCCGGAGCCAACGTCTGGATACTGGAAAAAATTGCGCGTGCGGCAGGCACGCAGCAAACCGACCACACAGTCGATGCGGAGATCCTTGCGGGCGATGAAAAACGCTCGGTTAATCTGACCGTCATGCCACTCAATAATACCGAGAAAGTATCACTGGGCTCGATGATTATTATTGAAGACATCTCCAATGAAAAACGCCTCAAATCCACCATGTCGCGTTATATGGATCCTTCCATTGCCGATCAGGTTCTGACGACGGGGGCGGATCTTTTGGGTGGAAAAAATGTTCAGGCAACGATTCTGTTTTCAGATATCCGCAGCTTTACAACGCTCACCGAAGAACTCGGACCGCATGCAACGGTCACCATGCTCAATGAATATTTCGAGATTATGGTGGAGTGCATTCAAAAAGAAGGCGGCATGCTCGACAAGTTTATTGGCGACGCCATCATGGCGGCCTTCGGCATACCAATGGAACATGACGACGATGAAGACCGCGCGGTCCGGACTGCGATCGACATGATACGCAGGCTGTCCGCTTGGAATATCACCCGCGTTGGAGAAGGAAAAAAACCGGTCAAAATTGGCATTGGGCTCAATAGTGACGTGGTCGTGTCTGGCAATATCGGCTCGAAAAAACGCATGGATTTCACCATTATCGGAGATGGCGTCAACCTTGCTGCCCGGCTCGAGTCAGCCTGTAAACAATATGCGGCCAGTATTCTGATCAGTGAATTTACGCTGAAAAAACTTCGTGGCACTTATCGCATCAGAGAAGTCGATTTCGTCGTCGTCAAAGGTAAAACAAAACCGGTCGCCATTTATGAAGTGCTGGATTTCCATGACGAACAGACTTTCCCCAATTTAATGGACGCGTTAAACCAATTCCGCGATGGCATCGCGAAGTATCGTGCCGGAAA
>CANGAW010000005.1 GCA_947451925.1 Burkholderiales bacterium
CGGCGTCTGCAGCCCGATTGTGCAGCAACTGATGCAGTATGTCGGCGACGTCCCTGCGCTGTGGCAAACCCTGGCAGGGACGGGTCAGACAGCAAGCGCCGCACAAAAAAGTCTCAGCATTGCCGGGGCGTTCGCCCAGCTCGACGCCTGGGTCAAGAACTGGCCCGAAGGATACGACCCGTATCAGGGGCAGGGTCTGAGCGACATCACAGCGGCCCGCTGCACGGCACTGCTGAAACACCAAGTAGCGCAACTGGTGGCCATCGCCCACGACAAGGAAATGCTGACACTGGCAGCAGGCCTCAACAACTTGCTGCCACTCTGCGTACAGCAGACGCAGGGCGACGCGCAAAGTGGCTTTCATGTCAATCAACAGGACTTGAGCAAATACTTGCATCAAGAGCTTGGCCTGTATGGTTTGTTGGCTGAGCAGGTAGCAAGCGCGTGGGCCAAAGCCCTGGCTGATCAGCAAGCCAGCTTGACGGCATTACTACGTACACAGGCCGACAGACAAAGCGCGCAAGTCATGGTCAGTGAGCTGAATGAATTTGACCTGGACCTGCTCTCGACCAACCCGGATAACTGGGCCGAGGCCTCATGGAACCAGACCTTGCACACCATGCTCAACGATCCTGAGTTGGAAGACACCGTTGAACAAATCTTGCTGTCGGCCTTTGGTCGCCAGCTCAAATTAATGGATGCGGCCAACGGCCATTCCCTGCTGCGTAATAAACAGACAGAGCCCCTTCATACAGATGCCTATGCCGACCTGATGTATCGCCAGTTGCACATGCTGAGTCAGTACTGGACGCAGGCAACAGCCAGCTCTTTGACGTAAGGAAAAGCGCATGCGCCCTGATCTGAACGCCAATACTTCTTCATCTAATCCTGAGATACAGCGCAGGTATGAACAGCAGCGCAACAATCCTGCCGCACCACCTGAGCCTGCTCATGTACCTGCGCCCGTGCCGCAGATACGGGCACGCAGTCCGCAGCGCCTGCAGCCGGAAATTGAACTCGATACCGATGATGACGATAGCCAGCAGGATGTGCAATCCGATACACACTCAGAAAAACGTCAGCGCGAGGAAGCGTTGGGCGACGATGGGGAGCCAATCAGGTCCGCCAAGAAAAGGCGCATCGAAGCAGAGTCTGAGGAGGTCGCCAACATGCAGCTGGTGTCCCGCGACGAAGTGCTGTCAACAGAGTCTGCTGAAGCGTTAGATGAAGTTGACGTTGCAGAGACCGAGCTGACACTGAGCCAGCAATTACATGCAACCATTGTGACCGGTGATCTGACTGCGTTAAAACGCATCCTGGCTTTAGACGAGATTGATCTCAACGCCATGGATGCGCGAGGTTTGATGCCCTTGCTGGTGGCAGTGAAAACAGGCCGTCTGGAGATTGTTCAGGCCTTGCTGGACAAGGGAGCCGAGCCCGACACTGTTGACGATAAAAGCAGAAATACTTTGATGCTAGCTGCCAAAAATGGGTATGGCGACGTGGTCAGTCTGCTGTTATCACTTGGTCTGGATATTGATGAAAGGGATAGTTATGAGCGGACAGCCTTACATTTAGCCGCCGCTACAGGACGCGATGCCGTCGTTAATATTTTGCTGAGTAAGGGCGCTGATCTGGGAGCTGTTGATACTTATGGCTCAACGCCGTTAATGTACGCTGCACGGGAGGGACATGAATCGGTCGTTACCCTTTTACTGAATGCCGGTGCAGTAATTAATCATAAAGATGGTGAAGGCTGGACCGCATTAATGTGCGCGGTCCGTGGAAGATGCAGCACGATTGTTCAAGTCTTGTTGAACCAAGGTGCCTGTCCCCATGCTGTTAACGATCGACGCAATAATGCCTTGATGTTTGCTGCCGCAACGGGTGATAACAAGGTGTTGTCTGTTTTGCTGGCCGCCGGTGCGCAGATTAATACGGCCAACTGCGAGGGCCGGACGCCGTTAATGTTTGCTGCCGACGCAGGACATGCCGCCATCGTTGAAATTTTACTCGCCGGGGGTGCCGATCTGCATGCTGTTAGTTCGGAAAATCAAAACGCGCTGACATTGGCTGCGGATAATGGTCACGGCGAGGTAGTCAAGCTGTTGCTTGAGGCGGGTGTTGATTTTGATCTGGCTGACAACATAGGGATGACCGCACTGCTTTATGCGACACAAAAAGCACACACCGCGATTGCACAAGCCTTGTTAAACAAGGGCGCTAATCCAAATCAGCGTAACAAGCTTGGAAATACGGCGCTGAATCTGGCGGTCTATATCAATCAGGAAGATTTGGCATCCCGTTCCCTGCTGCTCTTTGATATTCAAGAACTCGCCGAGAGTCTGCCTCTGTACAAGATCGACATCAAGGAGGTCAATCTGCCTTTAGTTGAATCACTGCTCAGTCATGGTGCTGAACCGATCAAGCCCCCTTATCCTGTTCCGCCGCTGGTCGCCGATCTGTTTCGCCACCGAGGTCTATTGAAGCCTGAGCTTGCGATTGAAACCCTGGCACCAGATCTGCAGACAGTTTTGCAAAACCTATTCTCCCTGGCTGCGCAACAGACGGTCGATGCCAACACCATCATTCGTCAAGCACTGGAAAACGCCGGCGTCTGCAGCCCGATTGTGCAGCAGCTGATGCAATATTTCGGTGACATCCCTGCACTGTGGCAAACGCTGGCAGGGACGGGTCAGGTGGCAAGCGCCGCACAAAAAAGCCTCAGCATTGCCGGGGCGTTCGCCCAGCTCGACGCCTGGGTCAAAAACTGGCCCGAAGGATACGATCCGTATCAGGGGCAGGGTCTGAGCGACATCACAGCGGCCCGCTGCACAGCACTGCTGAAACACCAAGTAGCGCAACTGGTGGCCATCGCCCACGACAAGGAAATGCTGACACTGGCAGCAGGCCTCAATAACTTATTGCCACTCTGCGTACAGCATACGCAGGGCGACGCGCAAAGTGGCTTTCATGTCAATCAACAGGACTTGAGCAAATACTTGCATCAAGCGCTTGGCCTGTATGGTTTGTTGGCTGAGCAGGTGGCGACAGCATGGTCCAATACGCTGACTGACCAACAGTCAGTGCTGTCTGCACTTACAGGCACACAGGCGGCGATTGACTTTGATGATGTGCTGCCGGCCTTTGCTCGCCAGCTCAAATTGATGGATGCGGCCAACGGCCATTCCCTGCTGCGCATCACTGAGGCAAAGTCTATTAATACGGACGCCTATGCCGACCTGATGTATCGCCAGTTGCACATGCTGAGCCAGTACTGGACGCAGGCAAGCGCCGGCTCCCGGGCTTAAGGAGAACTACTTGCTGCCCGATCTGAACGCCAACACTTCTTCGTCCGATCCTGAGATGCAGCGCTGGTATGCAGAGCAGCGCAACAATCCTGCTGCAGCTCCTGAGCCTGCACTCGTGCCGCAGATGCGAACGCGTAGTCCGCAGCGCCTGCAGCCGGAAATGGAGCGTGATATCACAGACGATGTTCAATCTGAGGAACGTTCAGCAAAGCGACAGCGCGAGGAAGCGCCGAGCGACCAAGAGCAGCTGAACCCCGCCAAAATAAGGCGGATCGAAAGTGAGCCCCTTGTGGTGCGCTTGCCCACCGTCCGTCAGCAATTGCAGCAGGCGATTGTGGCTCGTGATCTGGCAACCATAAAAAGTCTGCTTGCTGCCGCACCGATTGATTTGAATTCACTGGAAGCGGACGGCAACCTGCCTTTGGCAGCGGCGGCTACTTCGGGTTTTCTGGAGGCGGTAGTGTTACTGCTCAAAGCGGGGGCTGATCCGCTGTGTCCCACCGAGGGCGGACAAACTGCACTCATGCGTGCTGCTTCGCGTGGGCATGCTGCGGTGGTAGAGGTCTTGCTGAAAGCGGATGCCGGCGTCAATCAATGGGACCAGGACGGCTGGCGCCCCTTGATGTTTGCCTGCTTCAAAGGACATGCCAGCATCGTTGTGGCCTTACTCAACAAGGGGGCTCAGCTGCAAGATGTAAGCGACACCGGTCAAACGGCGCTGATGTTGGCCGCACAGTATGGGCATAGTGCTGTGGTCAATTTGTTGCTGGATGCGGGTGCCAATCCGAATGCGGCTGATGATGGGGGATGGACGCCCTTGCATTATGGCGCCGGCTCAGGCCATGCGGTGATTGTGCAAACCTTCGTCAAGCTGTGCGCTGATCTGGATGTGGTCAACAACCAAAATAAATCTGCACTGATGCTGGCTGTGCAGCATGGCCATCTGGCCGTGGTGCAGCTTTTGCTGGATGGCGGCGTTTCACTGGGTGTGCGCGACCTGCAGTTGATGACGCCTTTTCTGCTTGCTGCACAAGGAGGCAAGCTGGCGATCGTCAAAGCGCTGTGGGAGAAGGGTGCCAATTATTTTGCCAGCAATAATGAAAACCATACGCCACTGATGCTGTCTGCCTGGCAGGGGCATAGCGAGGTTGTCAATTTTTTGCTGGATCTGGAAGCCGAGATTGATGCGCTCGATCAGACAGGCTGGACCGCGTTACAGTTTGCGGTGCAAGGCGGGCATGCGGCTATCGTGACCACTTTGCTCAACGCCTACGCCGATGCCGATCACATGAACGCCGATGGCGAGACGGCCTTACTGATCGCCGTGAAAGCGAACAATACCGACATCGTCACGCTCTTGCTTGAACGTGGTGTGACGCTCGATTTATGTGAAGAGCCAAACGACAATGCGACCCTGGCTGCGATCAAAATGGGCAACCTTCTCATGCTTGAATTACTACTCAGTCATGGTGGTCAGCCGAATGATCTTAGCCCTAAGTTTTCGCCGCTGGTCAGCGACCTGTTGCACTATCGTGGCCTGCTCAATCCATTGCAGACCTTGGAGGCAGTGGTGCCAGATATGCAGACTGCGCTGCAAGTGTTCCTGCCCTATTTACTGCCGCAGGCAAATGATGTCGGTGCTGTCATCCGCAGCACACTGCATCAAGCCGGCGTTTGCAGCGTGCTGGTGCAGCAAGTGATGTCGCAACTCGGTACGGTCGAAGCGCTTTGGCAGGCGCTGGCTGGTATGGGTAGTGAGGCCAGCAACGCGCAAAAAGGCATGATCATGGCCGGCGTATTTATTCAGCTGGACGTCTGGATCAAGAGCTGGCCCGAAACATTTGATCCGTATCAGGGGCTAAGCACGGTTACGGCCACGCGCTTCACTGCTTTGCTTAAAAAACTGGCAGCGCAACTGTCGGCAATGGGGGAGGCTCATGAAGCGACGACGCTGGCAGCGGGCCTGGATAATTTGTTGCCGCTTTGTGCGCAGTACACGCAACACCACGATCAAGACGGTTTTCAGATTGATCAAAAAGGCTTGACCCGGCATCTGACCCAGCAGCTTGGTCTGTACGGGGTACTGGCTGATCTGGTGGCGGCGGCCTGGTTTAACGCACTGATGGAGCAGAAGGCCACCATGCTGACGGACTTTAACCATCCGTCTCTGTTGCCGCTGTTTGGCAAGCAACTCAAGTTGCTCGATGCCGTCGACGGTCGTTCTTTGTTACGCGCCCCGCAGCAGCAAGGCCTCAATGCGGGGACCTATGCCGATCTGATGCATCGCCAGTTGCACATGTTGAGTCAGTACTGGACGCAGGCCTGATATACCACCGTCGTCCCGATGAAAATCGGGACCCAGTGTCTTTCCTTGTCATCCTACGACGGCACGACGGTGAAGCCTTAAGCGCGCTCACGCCCTTTTTGCCACAACACATCGCCACCGCCGGCATGACGGTTCAGCACCCGCGCCAGTACAAACAGCAGGTCAGAGAGGCGGTTGACATATTGGCGGGGCTGCGCATTCAAGGTATCGGCTTTACCCAGTGCCACAATCGCGCGTTCTGCCCGGCGGCATACGGTGCGGCAGACATGGGCTTGTGCGGCGCCGCGTGAACCGGCGGGCAGAATGAATTCGGCCAGCACAGGCAGCGTGGCGTTGTATTTGGCCAGCAGGCCATCGAGTCGCAGCACATGCGCGTCGGTGATCAGCGCAAAGCCCGGAATGCACAGCTCGCCGCCCAGATCAAACAAATCATGCTGGATCGTGATCAGCTCTTCGCGCAAATCCGGCGCCATGTCTTCACACAGCAGCAGGCCCAAATGGGAGTTGAGTTCATCCACATCACCCATTGCCTGCACACGCAGTGCGTCTTTGTCTATACGGCTGCCGTCACCCAGTCCGGTGGTGCCATCGTCACCGGTGCGTGTAGCAATTTTGGAAAGTCGGTTGCCCATGTTCGGTAAATTAAAAGAGTAAGGCGCCGAGAATACGGCAAAATTGCGCAATTCGCTCAACAGCGCATGCTGTATAAGACGTCCATAAAAAAGCGCAGAGTAAAATAAGCCACCGTATGGAGACCCCGACATGAACCACCCTGCACAACTGGCCGCAATCAAGCGCCCTTTGCCCGACGTTTTTCTCGCTGCCTTGCAAGGCTTGTTTGGCGCGCGCCTGTCCACCACCCAGGCCATGCGCGAGCATCACGGACGCGATGAGTCTTCCTACGATCCCATGCTGCCTGACGCAGTGGTGTTCGCGCACAGCACGGAAGAAGTGGCGGCGGCGGTAAGCTTGTGCAATCAATACAAAGTACCAGTCATTGCCTATGGCACTGGTACCTCGCTCGAAGGCCATATTCTGGCGCTGGCCGGTGGCATTAGCATCGATTTGTCGCAGATGAATCAGGTCGTCGCGATTCATCCCGAAGACCTGACTGTGACGGTCCAGCCGGGCGTGACCCGCAAACAATTGAATGTGGAGATCAAGGACACCGGCCTGTTTTTCCCGATTGATCCGGGTGCGGATGCGTCCATAGGCGGCATGGCGGCCACCCGCGCTTCAGGCACGAATGCGGTTCGCTACGGCACCATGCGTGAAAACGTGCTGGCATTAACCGTCGTTACCGCGGAAGGCAAGATCATTCATACCGGCACCCGTGCCAAAAAATCCTCGGCCGGTTACGACCTGACGCGCCTGTATGTGGGCAGCGAAGGCACCCTGGGCATCATCACGGAAATTGTGCTGAAAATATATCCGCAGCCGGAAGCCATTTCTGCCGCCGTCTGCTCGTTCCCCGATATCGCCAGCGCGGTCAACACTGTGATCCAGACCATACAAATGGGGGTGCCGGTAGCACGGGTCGAATTTCTCGATGAAAACGGCGTGCGGGCCATTAACAAGCATGACAAGTTAACGCTGCCGGAAAAGTCGCTGCTGCTGTTTGAATTTCACGGCAGTGAGCATGGCGTCAAAGAGCAGGCCGAAATCGTCCAGCAGATTGCTGACGAACATGGCGCCACCGGCTTTGAATGGGCGACCCGTCCGGAAGACCGCAGCCGCTTGTGGCAAGCGCGTCATAATGCCTACTTTGCGCTGTTGCAGATGCGTCCCGGTTGCCGCGCCATTTCCACCGATTGTTGTGTGCCGATTTCCCAGCTTGCGGAATGCCTGCTTGAAACCAAGGCCGATTGTGAAAAACAGAACCTGGTGCATGCCATCATTGGTCATGTTGGCGACGGCAACTTCCATGTGCAGATGATGGTGGACCCGAATGATCCGGCCGATGTGGCGCGCGCCGAAGGCGTCAATGAACGCATGGTGACCCGTGCCATTGCCATGGACGGCACCTGTACCGGTGAGCATGGCGTAGGTTTGCACAAAATGGATTTTCTGATTCAGGAACATGGTCAGGGAGCGATCGACACCATGCGTGCGATCAAGCATGCACTGGACCCGAACAACATACTGAACCCGGGCAAAATCGTCCGCTGGTAATGTAATTTTAGAAGCATTGCAAGGCAAATAATGGCAACACGAATTCCCCCGGTGCATGCGCTGACTGCCTTTGAGGCAGCAGCACGGCACGGTTCTTTTGCTCTGGCTGCGGAAGAACTTTGTATTACCCCGTCAGCCTTGTCGCATCGCATTCGTCTGCTGGAAGAATTTGTCGGCGAGCGCCTGTTTTTGCGTGACGGCCGCAATGTGGGCCTGTCTGAATTTGGCCGTCGTTATCTCGATGTCGTGCGTCAGGCGTTGCGCACGCTGACTGATTTCCCTATGCCGCGCCGCGCCGCCTCCGTGCAGCCACGCATCAAGCTGACTGTGCCGCCGACTTTTGCGCGTTATTTTCTGGTGCCGCATCTGGCGTCCTTTACCCAGTTGCACCCTGATATTGCGATCGAGATTTACCTGTCGGTGCCGCTGTATGACTTAGCGCTGGCAGAAAGCGATGTCGAAGTGCGATTCGGGCCCGGCAAATACCCGAACCTGCAATGCGAGAAATTATTTTCCGAGCCAACTTTTGCGGTTGCCAGCCCGCGCTACCTGGCGCAGATCGGCGAGATTAGCGTACCTGCCGACCTGGAAAAGGCCACGCTCGTGCGCTCAGCTTTAGAGCCCTGGCAGCCGTGGTTTGAAGCGGCCGGTCTGGACTGGCCCGAACCGTCAACGGGCGTGCGGGTCGATGACCTTGGCTTATTGCTGGAGATGGTCAAGCACGGTCATGGCGTGGGTTTAACACGCGAACACTTTGCCCGCGACATGATTGCCGCAGGCCAGATTGTGCGTTTGTTTGATATGCAAATGGCCACGCCGCCGCATGCGTATTACATGGTCTATGAAAAGCCGGCTGGCGAGCGGCCTGAAGTCGCGCTGTTTTTGCAATGGATGCAAAGCACCTTCAAAAACGGCTAAGCTTTATTTCGCTCAGCACGGATTACGGTTTTATTTTTTCGGATGTTCAATGCGTGTAATCCCGCCCGTCAAGGGCAGCGGATCACTGGCCGGGAACGTTAATTCATTGCCTTCGTCGAGCAAGGCGTCTTCTCTCTCTCCGCGGTTGGCAGAGGTCGTTTTGCGCTCACATTCATCGCGTGAGCCTGCGTCTTCTGGCTCCAGATCTTTCGGTGTCACCGATGGCGAGTTGGTGCCTGGCGAACAATGCGGCTGTTCTTTTTGCTGTGTTTTCTGATCCGACATGGTATTTCCCCCCGATGTAGACAGTGCCATGAGGATTCATGGGGCTGCTGCGCTTAGAAGCGGGCGGGTCGGAGAAAGTTTCAATTTTTGAATCGCGCTGTGCAAAAAAGACGTAATAGCGCGCCAATCCCCAGTGCTCACTACATGGCTTATCAAAAATTTCATCAGTGATCCAAAGCTTTTCAGCCTAAAACCCCTAGATTGCCGCATCTGAAACCCCGGCTTTCGCTACACTACGGGACTTTCCAATGGCAAGTTGTGCCGTGTGCAGCTTTGCCCCACCAGGACCTGTGATGAACGCCCCGACCGAAGCGCCCTTTACCGTTTCACGCCAACTCGACGTGGCTGCTGCTTTGCGCGCCGTGTTGCCCGAACAATCCGTGCTGTTCAACGAAGAAGACACGCGGCCTTATGAATGCGATGGCTTGTCCGCCTACCGTCAGCTGCCGATGGTGGTGGTACTGCCGCAATCGGAAGCTGAAGTCGTCGCCGTCCTCAAGGTTTGTCATCAAATGGGTGTGCCCATTGTTCCGCGCGGCGCTGGCACCGGTTTGTCTGGTGGTGCGATGCCAATTGCCGATGGCGTGGTGCTGTCGACTGCGCGACTCAATAAAATCGTCAGGCTCGACCCCTATGCACGCACGGCGATTGTCCAGCCCGGCGTGCGCAACCTGGCCATCTCCGAGGCTGCCGGGCCGCATGGCCTGTATTACGCGCCCGATCCTTCTTCGCAAATTGCCTGCTCCATCGGCGGCAATGTCGCTGAAAATTCTGGCGGCGTGCATTGCTTGAAGTACGGCCTGACCGTGCACAACGTACTGCGCGTGCGCATGGTCACCATTGAAGGTGACGTGGTCGAGCTGGGCAATGCCGGCATGGATGCCGCAGGTCTGGATTTGCTGGCAGTGTTTATCGGCTCCGAAGGTATGCTCGGTGTGGTCACTGAAGTCACCGTCAAGCTGGTGCCCAAGCCGCAACTGGCGCGCGTCATCATGGCCTCGTTCGATGACGTGGTCAAAGGCGGCAATGCGGTGGCCAACATTATTGGCGCCGGCATTATTCCTGCGGGCCTGGAAATGATGGACAAGACCAGTTCGCGCATGGTCGAGCCCTTTGTCAAAGCCGGCTACGACATCGATGCCGCAGCGATTTTGCTGTGCGAATCCGATGGCACGCCGGAAGAAGTGGAAGAAGAAATCGCCCGCATGACAGAAGTGCTGAACGCCTCCGGTGCGACTGCCATTGCGGTGTCGCGTGATGAGGCTGAGCGGATGAAATTCTGGTCTGGCCGCAAGAACGCTTTCCCGGCTGCCGGTCGTATCTCGCCGGATTATTACTGCATGGACGGTACCATCCCGCGCAAAAATCTGGCGCAAGTGCTGCTCGGTATCGCCGAGATGGAAAAAACCTGGGGCCTGCGTTGCGCCAATGTGTTTCATGCCGGTGACGGCAATTTGCATCCGCTGATTTTATTTGATGCCAACACGCCGGGCGAGTTTGACCGGGCGGAAAAATTTGGCGCGGAAATTCTGGAACTCTGCGTCGCCGTCGGCGGCACCATTACCGGTGAACACGGTGTCGGTATTGAAAAAATCAATTCCATGTGCGTGCAGTTTTCTGACGAAGAACGCGAAGCCTTCTTCGGCGTCAAGCGTGCGTTCGATACCGCCTTCCTGCTCAATCCCGATAAAGCTATTCCGTCGCTGGTACGCTGTGCCGAATACGGCAAGATGCATGTCAAGCGCGGCCAGTTGAAGTTCGCGGACTTGCCGCGCTTCTGATGCCGCTTCTGAACCTGAATAAAAAAAATCATGCAACAGCAACTGCAACAATTTAAAGACCGCATCGCTTCAGCCACAGCCAGCAAGACTGCGTTGCGCATCAAGGGCAGTGGCACCAAAGACTGGTATGGCCAGAGCCTGCAGGGCGAAGTATTGGATACCAGTGCTTACAGCGGCATCATTGAATACGACCCGACCGAACTGGTCATTACCGCCCGTGCCGGCACCACCTTGCGTGAAATTGGCAAGGCGCTGTCAGAAAAAAATCAGATGCTGGCGTTTGAGCCACCGCGCTTCGACGGCATGGCAACCCTAGGCGGCATCATCGCCAGCGGTTTGTCGGGGCCGCGACGCATGGCCGTTGGTGCTGCCCGCGACTTCGTGCTGGGCGCAGTCCTGATGGATGGCAAAGGCGAGGTCTTACATTTCGGCGGGCAGGTGATGAAAAACGTCGCCGGCTATGACGTCTCGCGCCTGCTTGCCGGCTCTATGGGCACGCTGGGTTTGATGCTGGAAGTCTCGGTGAAGGTCTTGCCGCGTCCGTTTGCACAGCACTCGCTGGTTTTTGCGCTGTCCGAGCAAGAGGCACTACATCAGGTCAACCTGTGGGGCGGTCAGCCGCTGCCGATTTCAGCCACCAGCTGGCATGACGGTCAGCTAGCGGTTCGGCTCTCCGGTGCGCAGGCTGCGGTTGATGCGGCGATTAAAAAAATGGGTGGTGCTGAACTAGCTAATGCCGACGCCTACTGGGACAGCCTGCGTGAGCAAAGCCAGGCATTTTTTGCCGATGCCAGTGACGGACTGTGGCGCTTGTCGGTGCCCAGTATTGCCCCAGCGTTCAAGCTGGGTGGCGAACAATTAATTGAATGGGGCGGCGCGCAACGCTGGCTCAAGACCACTGCTGACGCGGCAAGCATTCGCGCCGCAGCCATTGAGGCAGGTGGTCATGCCACCCTGTTCAAGGGTGGCGACAAATCAGTGGGGGTGTTTCAGCCGTTGCAACCGGCGCTGGCCCGTATTCATCACAATCTCAAAAACGCTTTTGATCCAGCCGGCATTTTCAATCCGGGCCGGATGTACCCGGATTTCTGACCATGCAAACCAATCTCGCCGATTTCATCAAGCACACCAAAGAAGGTCAGGAAGCCGACGCCATTTTGCGTAACTGCGTGCACTGCGGTTTTTGCACGGCGACTTGCCCGACTTATCAATTGCTGGGTGATGAACTCGATGGCCCGCGTGGCCGCATTTATCTGATCAAGCAAGTCTTGGAAGGCAAAGCTGCCACCCGTAAAACCCAGCTGCATCTGGACCGTTGCCTGACTTGCCGTAATTGCGAAAGCACGTGCCCGTCCGGCGTCCAGTATGGCCGTCTGGTTGATATCGGTCGCGGCATTGTGGAAAAACAGGTGCAGCGCCCGATGGCTGAGCGCATCGTGCGCCGGGTATTGAAAGAGACACTGCCGCGCAAATGGCTGTTTACACCGGCAATGAAAGCCGGCCAGCTGGTGCGCCCTATGTTGCCCAAAGCTTTGCAAAACAAAGTGCCTGTCGCGCACGCAGCAGGTGTCTGGCCTGTGCGTCAGCATGCCCGCAGCATGTTGCTGCTCGATGGTTGCGTGCAGCCGGCGATGTCGCCCAACATTAACGCGGCTACGGCGCGCGTACTGGATGCCTTGGGTGTGCAATTAATGGTGGCGCCCAAAGCAGGTTGTTGCGGCGCGATTCGCCATCACATGAATGACCATGATGGCGCGCTGGACGATGTGCGTCGCAATATCGACGCCTGGTGGCCGCATGTGGAAGCAGGCGCCGAAGCGATTGTGATGACGGCATCCGGTTGCGGCTCCATGGTCAAGGACTACGGCCATCTGCTGGCCCATGACCCTGCCTATGCAGAACGCGCACAGCGCATCACGGAGTTGACCAAAGATCTGTCGGAGATCATGCCCGCTTTCGAGCAAGAGCTGGTGCGCAAACTCGCTGGCAAAATCAGCAAGCGCGTCGCTTATCATCCACCGTGCACCTTGCAGCATGGCCAGCAGATTCGCGGCAAAGTCGAAGGCGTGTTGCGTGCTGCCGGGGTTGATGTCAGCTTGTGTGCCGATAGTCATTTGTGCTGTGGTTCTGCCGGCACTTACTCGGTGCTGCAACCTGAATTGTCGTACCAGCTGCGGGACAATAAACTCAATAACCTGCAAGCCACGAAGCCGGACATGATTGTGTCGGCCAATATTGGTTGCCTGACCCATTTGCAGTCCGGCACCGATACGCCGGTCCGACACTGGATAGAACTGATTGATTCGGCCTTGCAGCAAGCTCACTGAAATAGCCCGTTAAAGTAAATTTGCCTGTCCTGAACATGCTTTCAGGACAGGCAAATGGCCAGGCTTGATCAACTAGGCCCGGCTCACATATTAAGCTTATCGCGCGGCAGCTCGTTGCCCTGATAGTCTTCGTCGCTTTCCTCGTCCGAGCTGTGGACTGACACAATGATATCGTCATCATCGATGATGGTTTTTGCATCGCGCTCAAGTTCATCGGCGTCTTCTTCATCAACATTCACCGCGCGTACATCGACAACCACAGTCGGCACTTCAGGTTTTTTCGCGCCGC
The DNA here is from genome assembly GCA_947451925.1 of Burkholderiales bacterium. Taxonomy (GTDB): domain Bacteria; phylum Pseudomonadota; class Gammaproteobacteria; order Burkholderiales; family Burkholderiaceae_D; genus Pernthalerella. The sequence goes on from CANGAW010000005.1 coordinate 13,410, forward strand.
CGGTGAAGACTTGCAATCCCGCCCGCGCCAAACCGGAAAAGCCACCGCGTCCCGTAAAGCCGAATGGTGGCGCCATCAGACTGAGTGCGGGTAAAAAATATCCGAGAAATATCATCCCGGGATTACTGCTCGCTCTCATGCCCGCAGTGGCATAACTCACGCCTGCTGTTTGCAGTAAGGACGCGCTTCTGCCGATGACTTCGGATGCCGTATCGGCCCAGGTTTCTTTGGTAAACATGCTGGTGACTTCGTAGCGCCAGACGCCGCCAAAGCTGGCCTTGGTATTGGCAATGGCTAAGGCTTTATCAGTTTGCCGCAGTTTGATGGCCAGCTTTTGTTTGGTTTTGTTGTCAGTCGCGAATTCTTCGTCCTTGGTCTTGTCTTCGATATCTTGTTTTAGTGAAGCCAGCATGCGCGCTTCTTTTTCATAAATGGCACGGGTAGGCAAGATCGTTTCTTTGGCATCCTTGTCCCAACTTCGGACTACCTGCTGACCGACCAGATAGCTGGCGCCACTCAATGTGCCATATTCCCCGTGCAATAGCGTTTCGCCCCATTTACCGGCAAGCGTCTTGGCAGTGTAGAGGCGTGGAAAGCCGGCCATGACGCCGCCCTTGATGGTGTAGTTGAGTGAATAAGCGAAATAGGGGACTTCTTCTGCCAGATAGCGCTTGCCAAATGTTTCGGCAAAGGGCGGCTCTTGCGCGAGGCGTTCATCGATGGTGAGTTTGTTTTTGTTTTCAGGATTTTTGTCTTTGTATTTTTTGATGCTCGCCTCACCACGTAGCTCATCCGCCCACTTGGAGCCCAACAAGCGGAAATAATTGGTGGTGCCGGCGAGCGCCGGTGCACTCCAGATCGCCGACATGCATTGTTTTGCCGAGGCTGGAGCAAAGACGGTATGACAAAATCCGGCAAGCAAGGGTGAGCCGGCCAGTGCGAAGTAAGTCGAGTAGGGTGCAGGTAACAGACGCGGCAAGCTATTGGGCAGCAGGAAAGAACTGGCAAAAGCCAGGCCGCCGCCCAATGCAGTCCAGCCGGCTTTTCTGGCGCTGGCAAACTGGCCACTGTTGACCGCTTTTTTATACGTCTCCAATGCGGCCTTGTATTCATTCTCCAGTTCAATCGTGGCAGGTGACTTCAAGCCCTCAAGAAAACTTTTTGCCTCGATTTCAGTTTCCTGGACTGCCGCATCGGCATGCATTTCTATTTGCTGCAGTTGTTTGTCAAGTTTTCCGACTAGTAAAAGTTCGTTTCTGTGACGAAGATTGAGCCGTTTTAATTGTTTCTGATTTTCAGGCGTGCCTTGCTGCCTGTTGTCCGAGTAATTGTTTTGACTCTGCTCCTGAGCCAAAAATTTTTCTAGACGTTTAATTTGCTGCAAGGTCTGCGTGGAAGCTTGTATGGTCTGATTGATTTTTTCGCAAAGCTCATCAATCTGGGCCATCGATTTTTGGCCAAATAAGTGGCGCTTATCTTCGGGGTACGCACCCCTCTGACTTTCGCTTTCCAAGAACAAAGCCTGCAATCTGGTTTCACGGTCCACATTAAACTGACGGGACACTGCGTAGCTTCTTTTGAGTGGGGAGGTTTTTTCTGTCTTGTTTTGCGAAGCCGGTGTGAAGAACTTTCTGTTACCGGGAAAATTTCGCTGCAGGAGTTCGGTTAATATTTTTTTTTCGCTTTCGGCCTGGATAAGCTCTGCCTGCAAGTCGTCCAGGTTTCGGGCATGTCCCAGTTTTTTGAGCCGTGCAATGTCTTCTGTTCTTTGATGGATATCGTCTTGTAGTGTGGCGATGTGTTTTTGAATGGAGTTCAATTCCAGCGACCCATTGTTGGCCGTATCGGATACCTCGTCATACGACTCGGTGCTGGATTGGCTGGATATCTTGCTGTCAGTATCAGCAACAGATAATTTTTTTTGTCGCTCGGACGCCAGCAGTGGACTTGCCTGGTGAATTTGTTTTAGTTCGGCTAGCAGGGCTGCATGGCGCATTTTTTCTTCAGCAAAGGATTTCTTGAGTGATGCAAGTCCTGTCTTGGTGCCAGTCTCAAGCGCTGCATCCATCTTGTCTTTTATGCGCGCTAATGTGTGCTCGCTCAATTGTATTTCTGAGAGGAGCAGCGCTTCTTGTGCTTGCATTTTTTCGAATTTTTTCGCATGTGCATTGCCAGGGTAGCGAATTGTTTGCTGATTGCTTTGCAGGTTCAAGGACGAAAAATTGGCAAACTGATTTTTTCTTTGCAGGGTCTGAACTTCCGGTTGTTCACTCTCATGACTGCGACTATATTCCAGCTCTGATGACGAAGTTGATGCGGAAATCATGGCGCCTCCTAGGCAAGCAAAGCGCTGCGCGGTCCCAATGACTGGGCAAGCATATCGCTCAAGGGTTGGGTAGCAAGGGGTTCGAGCAACGTATTTCTGAGGCTGTTGGCGTGGACGGCATAGTCTTTCAATATGGCGGCGAATTCTTCGGCCGTCAGTAAATCCGGGTACATGAAATGCTGAACAAAAATGACGTTGTCGCTTTCTCTGTCGAGGGCATAAACGCCTGCGGTCTTGGTGCCGGTAATGAGGTTAATGGCCAGTAAACGGGAAAGGATTTCTTCTCTGCCAAAGGGTGAAAGCGGGCCAATATCGAGGTAACAGATGATGCGGTCGGGGGCTGCATGGCCATCGAAAAACAAGCCGACCTGTACGCCGTCGACTTCTACGGTGCCTGTATTGGCAAGGGCTTCGGGATCTTCGCAGTGAAGTGCTACGCAAGTTGCACGGCAAAGGATTTTGAATTCAGCGTTGTCCATAAAGCTGTCTCCTGTTTGATTTAAGTATGGTCAGGGTGTTTGTTTCAGAGGCGCGCGTTGGCGCTGGTTGAGGTTTGGTATTACCGCTCTGAAATTGCCGAGATTGGTAACTGCCATTAATCTATGGTTCAGTAGCGGGAGATTGAGGACTGCTGACTATCAGGCAGTGTCAGCTGGCAATGACCGTTGAGGCATTACGCCAGCTGACAGGCTCTGTGTGTTGCGAAGAGTGTGCGACGGTGAACTAATTACTGATCGAGCAAGGCTTTGATATCGGCTTCCATATTTTCAGGGCTGGTGGTGGATGCGTAACGATCATGCACCTTGCCATCTTTGCCGACTAAAAATTTGGTGAAGTTCCATTTGATGCCTTCGGTGCCAAGCACGCCTGGCGCTTCTTGTTTCAGCAAGGTGAAAAGCGGATGAGCGTGTTCGCCATTGACATCAATTTTTTCAAATATCGGAAAACTGACGCCATAATTTTTTTCGCAAAAGCTGGCAATCGTGTCGGCGTCGCCCGGCTCCTGTCCGCCGAACTGGTTGCAGGGAAAGCCCAAAACGGCAAAACCTTCGTCTTTATATTTTTCATACAAGGCTTCCAGCCCTTTGTATTGCGGTGTAAAGCCGCATTTGCTGGCGGTGTTGACAATCAACAGCACCTGACCGCGATAGTCTGCAAGGCTGGCTGCTTTACCGTCTAGCGTATTGATCTGAAACTCATAGAGTTGACTCATGGTCTGTTCTTTCATTAAGTAAGTCAGGGTTGAATTTTTGCGCCGAGTGTAGCAGTCGCTCTGTAATCATGCTGATAAGGGATAATAGAAGACTATGTCTATTTCCACTAATCTGCAGCAGGTCAGTCAAGCCCTTGCTGGTTTTGCGCAAGAAGCCGGACGCAATCCGAAGGATATTGTTTTGCTGGCCGTATCCAAAACCTTTGGCGCTGACGCCGTCATCGCAGCGGCGCAGGCTGGCCAGCGTGCCTTTGGCGAAAATTATGTGCAGGAAGCGGTGGATAAAATCGCCGCCGTCAGACAGGCCGCCCCCGGGCTGGCGTTGGAATGGCATTTTATCGGGCCCTTGCAAAGTAATAAGACCAAGCCCGTAGCTGAGCATTTCGATTGGGTGCATGCGGTTGATCGGGAAAAAATTGCGCAAAGACTGTCCGATCAGCGGCCATCTAACCTGCCACCATTAAATATCTGCCTGCAAGTCAATGTCAGTGGCGAGGCCAGCAAGAGTGGCGTCGCCCCTGCTGATTTGCCTGCTCTGGCACAGGCTGTGGTGGCGCTGCCCAATCTGCGCTTGCGCGGCCTGATGGCGATTCCCGAGCCGGCGGCCACGTTAGCAGCACAACGCGAACCCTTTGCGCAATTGCGCAAGCTGCAAGAACAGTTGCGTGCCGAAGGGATAGAGACTGACACGCTGTCGATGGGAATGTCGGCCGATATGCAAGCCGCTATTCTTGAGGGTGCAAGCATCGTGCGCATTGGCACGGCTATTTTTGGAAAAAGAGAGTATGCAAACTAAGTTGAAAATCAGTTTTATCGGCGGCGGTAATATGGCCCATGCCTTGATTGGCGGACTGGCTGACAAGCTCACACCTGCGGCCAATATTCATGTGGTCGACGTCAACCCGGATGCGCTGGCAAAACTGGCACAGGATTTTGGCGTCAGTACTGCGGCGCAAGTCGATGACGTACTGAGTCAGTCTGATGTGATTGTGCTGGCGGTCAAACCGCAGCAAATGCGGGAAGTCGTGAACAGTATTGCGCCGTATGTGCAGCAGCAATTGGTGCTGTCGATTGCCGCCGGCATTCGCGCCGCAGATTTGTCGCGCTGGCTGGGAAACCATGGCGCGGTAGTGCGCACCATGCCCAACACACCGGCCTTAGTCGGCATGGGCATTACCGGCATGGCGGCATTGCCCGGCGTGACGGCTGCGCAAAAAGAAGTGGCCGATGCGATTTTGCAAGCAGTCGGGCAGACGCTGTGGCTGGAAGATGAAAGCCAGATTGATGCCGTCACTGCCTTGTCGGGCAGTGGCCCGGCTTATGTATTTTATTTTATCGAGGCGATGGAAGAAGCCGCACTGGAACTGGGCCTGACTGCAGCACAGGGCAGACAACTGGCGCTGGCTACCTTTGCCGGTGCTACCGAGTTGGCCGCCCGATCTAATGACCCGGTGTCGGAATTGCGCGAACGCGTGACCTCGAAGGGTGGCACCACCTTTGCCGCTCTGGCCAGCATGGAAGCCAGTGGTGTGCGGCATGCGATTGTGCGCGCGCTGCATGCGGCGGCAGATCGGGGTAAGGAATTGGGTGAGGAGTTTGGTCGTTAATTTCGCGGTTTGATTTTTGGACGCACTTCGCACTACGACCGTCGCCCCGATGAAAATCGGGGCCCAGCGTCTTTCGCAGTGAGCCGTAAAGCTTGGTTCAGCAGAGAACGCTAACTCTGCTGCGCCATCTGCCCCAAATCCCATAACGGCAAAAATATGCCCAGCATCAGTACCAGCACCAGCGCGCCCATCACCGCCAGTAAAATCGGTTCGATCGCGTCACCCAAGCGTCCGACTTCGTATTGGACTTCTTCCTGATACAGTTGCGCGACTTGTTCCATCATCTTTTCCAATTCGCCGGTGGCTTCACCGACGGCGATCATTTGTAATTCCATTGCCTTGAAAATGTCTGCTGACTGGGCAATGCGCAGCATGGTTTCGCCGCGTGTAATGCCGTCTCGCATCTGGTTGATGCGGCGTTCGTAAAATGCGTTGTCCACCACTTTGGCCACCAGCGTAAAGGCCTGATCAATCGGCACGCCACTTCTGCAAGCAATTGAAAAAGACAGGCAAAAACGGGCGATGCCGGCTTTGGACAAAATGCTGCCTATCAGCGGCAGCTTGAGTTTGGTTTTGTCCCAGCGATAGCGGCCTTGCGGCTGTTTTAGAAAAAGCCTGCAACCATAGGCGAACACCACCACGGTCAGCATCACCAGCCACCAGTAATTGACTGCAAAGTCTGAGATGCCAAGCAATATCCTGGTCAGCGGCGGCAATTCGACCTTCATGCTTTTATAGACTTTGCCAAATACCGGAATGACAAAGATGGCCAGAATGGCGACTGCAATCGAAATGGCAATGATGACAAACATCGGATAGCGCAGTGCGCCCTGAATTTTTTTCTTCATGTCGCGCTCGAATTCGAGTTGTGCAAACAAGCGTGAAAAAATTTCTTCCAGTTGCCCGGCACCTTCGCCGACCTTAATCATGCTCACATAATAGTCATCGAAAAATTTGGAATGGTGGGACATGGCAGTTGACAGCTCCAGCCCCTTGTCCAGATCTTCCCGCATCGTCGCCAGCAAGGCTACCAGCCGGATGTTGGAAGAAGATTTTTGCAGGCCTGTCAAAGCCTGCAGCATAGGCAGGCCGGCTTTGACCATGGTGCCCATCTGGCGCGTGAACAACAGCAGATCCGTCGGTGACAAGCTGCCTTGCCCCTGCAACTTGGACAGCCATGGCGGTTGTGGTTTGGCCTGCGGTTGTGGCCGGATGTTGACCGGGGTAATGCCGGCGCCCAGCATCCAGACTGCGACCGCTTGCGGGTTGGGCGATTCGATTTTTCCTTTGACCAGCTCGCCTCGCTGGTTGCGGCCTTCGTATAAAAAGTTTTCCATTATTCTTCGGCCCAGGTAACAGTCTTCATGGCTTCGGCTACCGTCGTGATGCCTTCTTGCATCAAGGCCAGTACGCGATATTCAATGGTGCTATGGCCCATGGTCTGGCTGGCGAGTTGCTCAAACTGTGCCAGCTCGCCGCTGCGCAATGCGCGCGCCAGTGGCGGCGTCATTTCCAGCATTTCATGCACACCTGTTCTGCCGCTATAGCCGAAACCGTTGCAGCGGGTGCAGCCTTTGCCATGGGCCAGACCGGCGACCGACAGTGAGCCGTCCTGATAATGCTGCAGCCAGGCGCGTTCAGCTTCGTTGGCCTGGTAAGGCACTTTGCAGTAGGTGCAGATCACGCGCAGCAAGCGTTGAGACAGTACGCCCAGCAGCGTGGAGGCAATCAGATAGGGCGGTATGCCCATGTCGATCAGCCGCCCCGGCGTCGTGGCTGCATCATTGGTATGCAGGGTGGACAGCACCAGATGTCCGGTCATGGCGGCGCGGGTAGCAATCTGCGCGGTTTCCTGATCCCTGATCTCGCCGAGAAAAATCACATCCGGGTCTTGCCGTAAAAATGAACGCAGTACGCGGGCAAAATTGAGGCCAATTTTTTCATTCACCTGCACCTGCACCAGTCCCTGCATCCGGTATTCCACCGGGTCTTCACAAGTCAGGATTTTGATGTCGGGCTGATTCAGCATTTGCAGCGCGCCATACAGGGTGGTGGTTTTGCCGCTGCCGGTTGGTCCTGTGACTAACACGATGCCATGCGGCGCTTTGATCGCGCGCTCGAAGCTGGCAAATACCTCGGCATGCATGCCGCTTGCTTTCAGCTCAACCAGACCATTTTGTTGCATCAGCACCCGCAGCACCACGGACTCGCCATACAGCGTGGGCAAGGTTGAAACCCGGACATCGAGCTTGTGGCTGCCCGAGCGCACAGTAATGCGGCCGTCCTGCGGCAAGCGTTTTTCGGCGATGTCGAGACCGGCCATCAGTTTCAGTCGCACCACCAGCGGCGAGGCGATTTTCAGTTCGGCTTCGGCCTGCAGATGCAAGGCACCGTCAATCCGATAGCGCACGATCAGTTTTTTTTCCTGCGGCTCGATATGAATATCAGAGGCCCTGACCTGCGCGGCATGATCAAAAATAGTTTGCAGTAGTTTGACCACCGGCGCGTCCACATCGTCAATCGATGCGCCGATCTGGTTGAGGTCAACAATGCCGGTGTCGCGCTCGATATCGCGTTCGACTTCGCGCGCAAATTCTCCCAGTTGCGCGGTTTTTCCATAGATCCGGTCCAGCGTTTCCAGCAAGGCTTTTTGATCGACGAGGACGACATCGATAGGGCGTTTCAACAGCGCCGAGATCGCATCCTGTGCTCGCAGATTATCGGGGTCAGCCAGTCCGACTAACCAGGTATCTTTGCGGTCTTCCAGCAGAATGGCCAGAAACCGTCGTGACTGTTGTTCGGGCAGCGCTTGCGCTAATGCCGTGTTGATTTCTTGCCGGTTCAAATCGAAATACGGCGGCACCAGGCCGCTTTTTATCACGGTGCTTTCCTTTCCTTTTGTCCGGCTTGCATCTGCTGTAAACGTTGCTGGGTCTGTTGCAAATCTTCTGCCCATGGCTGGTCATCCAAAATCACCGTGGGCTTTAACAAGATCACCAGTTCGCGCTTCTGATTGGCTCTGGCGGTATTGCCGAACAAGGCGCCGATGCCCGTTGCGCTGCCCAGACCCGGTACTTGCGAGCGCTCGTTGCTGCCGGATTGGCGCATCAGACCGCCGAGCACAATCATCTGCCCGTTTCTGGCACGCACCACACTGTCGACTTCAGAGGCGCTGCTCGACGCCAGCGGCAGTGTCAGCTGGCCGCCGACACCGAGGTTGATGACTTTGTTCACCGTGCTGACTTGCGACACTGAAGGCCGGATGTGCAAAATGATATTGCCTTCGCCATCAATCTGCGGCAGCACGTCGAGTACAACACCGGAGAAAAATGGCCGCAGCGTGACATTCGGCGTGGTGGTGATGGCGCCGCCTGCTGCCGGTGTGGTGGTGCCCCCCGAGACGCCGGTGACAAAGAAATCATCGATGCCGATTTTGAGCACGGCTTTCTGATTATTCATGGTGGCAATGCGCGGGCTGGACAACACCTGCACCATGCCCTGGGTTTCGAGAAAAGTAATCAGCGACGCAAAGCTGCTGCCTTGCAGCGCGAGGCCAAACAGCGTGCCGCCTGCATGCGCTGCACTAGCCAAATCGACCCCGGCTAATGCCGAGATGCCGCTACCGGTCAGCGCCGTATTGCTTGCTGCGGGCGACAAGCTGGTGCCTGGTTGCAGCACACCGGCTGAAATGCGGGTGCTGCCACCACCAAAGCCTGCCCAGTTGATGCCGGTCTGGAAGCTGTCGGACAGCTCGACTTCAATGATTTTGGCTTCGAGGATGACTTGTCGCTCCACCGATAATTTGGTTGCTTTCAAATAGGCGTCGATGTCACGCAGTTCTTTGGGCATGGCACGCACGACCAGCACGCCGGACTGCGGACTGATGACGATGCTGCGACCATTGGCCGTGGTGTTGACGATGGCATTGAGCGCGGCTTTGACATCGTTCCAGAAATCCGTGTCGGAGGCGGTCGAGACCCGGCTGCTGTCAACGATGCGGTTTGGCGCAGGTACTGCGCCGGCAACCGGCGCATCGACTAGCGAGCCGGCCGAGACGCGAGTATCGGAGCTGCCCTTGCGACTGCCTGTCAGGTAGTTCACTTGAAATACTTTGGTTTGCAGCGCTGGCTGGCGAATGCTGATGCGCCGGCCGTTGATACTGTAATCGAGGTCATATAAATCACTGATGACTTCCATCGCTTCCGGCACTGTCACGTCTTGCAATCTAGCTGACAGATTGCCGCTGACATCCGGATGTATCAGCATGCTGTATTCGGTGTCGGCGGCCAGTGCCAGAAAAAATTGTCTGGCCGGTACATTGCTGAGCGACAGACTGATGCGCGGCTCAGGGGGAAGCGCAATTTTTATTTCAGGCTCTGGTGCGATCGCAGGCGGCGCAGGTCTTTCAGTGGCGGCAGCAGCCAGCGTCTGCCCGATCTCGTTCTGCATGGGTGCCTTAAACGGCGTAGTACAGCCGCTCATGCAGCTGACAACACAAAGTGCAACGGCGAGAAGACAAATTTGTTTCATGATGCTGTTCCTTATTTGCCCGGTAGGGTGGCCAGCGGTAAAGTGCGCAGGCCTTTGACTGTGCGCAGAATGACGGCTTGCGGCAAAATTTCTGCAATCTGCAAACCGTTGAAAAATTCGCCCGTTTTTAGCAACTGGCCGTCAATCACTGCATAACGCCGTGAGGGGCCAATCAACACCAGTTGCAACTGCGGCAGTGACGGAGCCGGTTTGGCCAAACCGGATTTGGCTGCTCCCTGTGCATGCAACACACCGGTCTGTGGCCGGGTCGGGTCGCGCAGGGCTTCGGCACTGGCCGTTGTCTGCGACAGCGCCATGCTCATCAGAAATAAGACGGGACGAATGGGGATGCTCATTGCAGGGGCGTCACTTTTTGCCCGGACAGCGTGCGTATGGTCAGATGCAGGGTCGAGTCCGGATAGCTGAAGGTATCAATACGGGCTTCGGACCAGAACAGGCGCTTTGGATAACGATGCAGTTTGTCCAGATAGGGCAGCAGCGCCAGAAAATTTCCTTTGATGGCAATCTCCACGCCATATTGATGGATGGTGGCGGCTTCTTGTTTGCTGGCAGTGGCAGGGTCTTTATCGTTGACCAATGGGGGCGGCAGTGGCACCACGGGCAGCGTCTTGAGCGACATCAGCGTCAATCCTGGTGTGGTCTGCACCATGGTTCTGAGCAGTTCGGTCAGTTGTAATGGTGCGCCGCTGTCTTCGGATAGCAGTGCATCAGCCTGAGCGATGACTGCAAGCAGTGCGTCGAGCTGATCTTTTTTATCGCTTGTATTGAGCTGCTTTAATTGCGCAGACAATTGCGCAATTTGCCGGTTAATTTTTTTCTCTTCTTCCTGTTGCGCGTCGATTTGCGCTGCCCAGACCCGGATCTGTTTTTTCTGCGGTGTCAGCAGCAGCGCATCGAAGGCAAAAAACAGCAACACGGATGACACTGTGAACAGCAGCACCCGTTCGCGCAAGGATTTGCTTTCAAACTGGACGGCGCCTGACAGTAGCTGGGATCTGATTTTCATCGCGTCGCTTTAATGGAGCTTGAATGAAAAAATTGCGGCAGCCGGCTTTTCACCCTGTGCGGGCAAGAGTGGCGCGAGTTCGACATCGCTGACCTGGGCTTGAAAAGGCAGCATCGCGCTATTGAGCCCACGCGCATAGTGCAGCACCTGTTCTTTTTGCAGCGCACGCCCTTCAATGTGCAACGAGCGCCCGGCATTACTGATGACGATTGCTGTCAGCCAGACACCCGGTTGAGTCAATTTTGCCAGTACCGTCAATTGCGGCACATAGCCATCGAGGCTGCCCAGTTCGCCGTTTTTCAGGCGACTCAGCAAGGCTTTCGAGACCCGGGTTTGGGGCTCCAGTGCGGCAATTTTTGCACTGATATCCGTGGGTGCTTCACTCTTCCCCAGCTTGATTTTCAATGCCGACAACAGCGCCTGCTGCGCCTGCAAATGCTGCTCCGTTTTCAGCGCTTCCAGGCGCGCCTGATCTGCTTGCCGGTGTTGCCAAAGCGCGATTGCAACCAGGCACAGCAGAAGCAGGCTTAAGGAAGCCAGTAAACGTCGTGCCGACAGCGCTGGCGGTTTGGCCGCGCGCGGCAGTAAATTGATTTGCTGGCTCATGGAGTGGGAGCGATACCGCGCAATGCCGCGCCCAGCACTGGAAAATAACGCATGCTCAAGCTCGGATCATTGAGTTCCGGCGTAGCCGAAAAATCAAACACGGAAGCCAGCGACAGTGTTGCAATCGTTTGCGCAATGCTCGACTGTAGTTGTTCAGAAAATTCCGGCGGTGCGCCAGCCACCAGCAATTGACTAAGCGGGATGAAAGAAAAATGCTGTTGCAAGGCATCGACCGATCGCTGAATCTGCGTCGTGATGCGCAGGTAGGCAGCGCTGCGCCGGTCCGTTGATTCTTCCATGCTGTGCATGGGCTTGGCGATCAGCCGGTCCAGATACAGCTCGCCCTTCCATGAAAACGTAATCTGCACATGCTGCTCGTTGAAGGACACCATGCCCATGCCTTCATCGCCTTGCTCAGACAAGCTGGCAATATTGCGCTGCGCGGTTTCGCAGATGTCGATCGCACTGAGCTGCAAGCGGGCCTCGCGAAACAGTTCTGCGTATTGTTCCATCAGTGGCTGGTGCGCAGCGATGGCATACAGATCCTGCTTCTTTTCTGGTTGCCAGCTCAAAGTCGGGATGCAGAGATGTTCAACCACGGCTTCTTCAATGGCAAAGTCGAGCAAAGGTGCCAGCTGCCAGCGCAGGCTCTGCAACATTTCCGCAGCGGGTACGGCCGGTTCGGGCAATACCAAAAGCCGATAGTCATCACGCGGCAGCAGCAAGACCCACGGTGAACGTGGCACCGCGATTTGTGCGGCCAGTGCCGCCAGGGCGGCCGCTGTCATTTGATTGCCATGCGCGTCAAGATCGACCATGCCAGTTTTGAGCACAATTGGCGCATTGCCTTTGTGTGCCGGGGCGGCGACGCTAACGCCAAGCAGGGAGTTGCCGCTGATTGCAACGCCGGTCCAGCCTGCGCCAGCGCAGGGTTTGCGCTGGGGGAGCCGGGCGCGCAGGGTCTGGGCAAAACGCTGCAAAGACAAATTTTTCATCAGTAAGGCTCCCACCAGTTGTAGGGCTGCATGAAACTCACGAGTCCGCGCGGTGTGGAGGGATCTACATTTTTCAGGCAGGCAAAGCCGGCGGCCCACTGGTTAGTGGTGCTGCCGTTTTTGCTGATGCGAAAATCAGTCGGCACGCCGCCGGCAAACAAACTATCAATGCCACCGGCAGCCACCGCTTTGTAGACGTACCAGACCTCGGCGTACATATCGTTGGTGGGCGAATGGTTTCGCTCCAGCAGCATCAGCGGCAAATTGACTGCGCCAAAAGTGACAGAGTTCAGTGTGTCATCGGCATTCGCTGCTTTGGCAGAGAAGCCGAAGATCAGTGTGTCGGCGCCTTTGCACCAGCCGGCAGTGCCTGTTGCGCTGGTGCCGGACACGCGGCCGTCGGCAACCTGGCCTTGCACGATATTGGAGGTGCCCGTCGTACCCTTGTTGGACGCTGAACTGTCGTCAGCATAAGCGCCGAGGTAAGTGACCCCGCTACCTTCGAAAATGGCACCGACGGCGACATAGTTGCGATCGGCCAGTAGTAACTGGTTGATGGTGTAGTCGCCAACAGCAGTGGTAATGCCGACGATGCCGCGACCACCCACGCTGTTCAAGCCTGAGCTGGATTGAATGTCCCAGCCCTGGGTGCAGGTGCCGGTAAAAATACCGGACTGGCTGCAGCTTGACGACGACGTGTTGGGCCCACCCGAGTCAAGCTTGCGGCGAAACGAGATATTGCTCAGCACCACAGAATTGGTTTGATAAGGGGTGATTTTTTGCGTGATGGGACTGCTCGCGCCACCAAAGCCGCCAACGCCGGCGTCCGATGGCGAGCAATAAGCGATATCCAGATTGACCGTGCGTGCAGCCATGCCACTGCTGCCTTGCAGTTGAATGCGACAGCCTCTGCTAACGAGCAAGCTATTGCAGTTTGCTGCTACAGCCATGGCCGGCAAGGTGACGGCCGACGTAACACTGTAAGCACCAAGACCAAGCACACCGGCGGGCAGTTGCGCTGTTGTGCAGGAGAGCGGGCCGGCCTTGCGCAATTTGGCCAATGCGATTTCAGCGCCGCTGTCGGCGGCCATTAAGGCTTGCAGCGTTTGTCTGTACACCACAGAGGCATAGTTGCTGGACTCGGCGGCAGAGAGCAAAAACCGCATCGATGTGGCCACGATCACCAGTAGCAGCATGATGGCAGTGATGGCGAAGGCGCCGCGCTGATAGCGTCTGGTCTGGTTCATTTTGCTGCACCCCAGGCGCCATTGCGCAACACCACGCGCGTATGCTGCGCCACCGGCACACTGCCGCTGCCAGCGGGTGTAATGGTCAGCGTTATGTCGATGAAGTTCAGCAGCTTGCCGAAATTGGCGTCGTTCACAGCCAGCGCTAAAGGCGTGGTGCCGCTGCCATAAGTCCAGTAATCAAAACGCAGATCAGTCATATTGCCGACCAGGGTCTGCGGCTGTGCAGCGCTGCACGCAGGATAAGTGAGGCCCGCGTCGAGTGTGACGGTGCTGCCGCTTTTGCGCAGCGACAGTGCGGCCAGCGTGCTGCCACCAACGCCGCCTGAACGCTGTAGGCAAATGCCATTGCTGATGTTGCCGCTGCTGATGGGCGCATCCAATGCTTTGATTTGCAAGCCGCTGCCGTTGGCATCGAACCGGGTCTGCCGCAATTCGCGCACCATACGTTCCAGGGTGTAGCGCAGGCCGTCGATGGCATCAAGATTATTGGCCACGCGCGCACGCGCATTCAAACCTTGCAGTAAGGGCTGCATTGAGGCCACTGCCAGGATGCTGATTAATACCATCACGATGACCAGCTCGATCAAAGTAAAACCTTCCTCTGATAGGGTTTTCAGTGTCGTCATGTCAGGCATTGGCCAGCATCAGTGAAACCAGGGCCAGCGAGCGACCGCTGCGGGTGATGGTGACCAGTACCAATTTGCAGCCGGAAGCCGGATTCGGACACAGGGTGCTGGCGGATGCATCCGTAATTTGCACGCTGCGGGTCAGGTTGGTGCCGCTGATCGGGTTTTCCAGCGGATAGGCGCAGCTGGCCGACAGGGTGGCGCAGCTTGCGCTCTGCAGCGGCACATATGCATAGTTGCGGTTCGGATTGCGGCGGTCGGCCAGAACCATTTCGGCACGTTCTTGCGCATACTGCATGGCCCGGGAAGCCGCATCGGCGTCCGCTACCCGTTGTGCTGCTTCCCTTGATACGGTGAGTAAAGCCAGCAGTGAACCAAAGAACACCACGATCAGCATGATCAGTTCAATCAAGGTAAATCCACCTGTCTGCCGCTTCTTCACTGCAGTACGATGACCGAGACAAAACCGGTGACGGGTGCTACCGATACGGTGGCCATCAGGCTGCTGCCGACAAATAGCTGGTAGCTGCTGGCCGTTGCGGCAACTGGCCGGCCCAGCAAATCGAATTCCAGTTCAGTGGGTGCAGACAGCGTTACCCCACCTTCAAGGGCAATGCAAAACGGCCCGTGATGGCCATGGTCGGTGAGGACGGCTGTCGGGTTCGGGCAGCTGGCAGCAGCTGGGGTGCTGTTGTTGCAAGCGGCAGGGATCGAGCAGGCTACGCGGTAGCTCTGGGTGTCGGCTTTGAATTTCAGCGATTTACCCGAAGCCATCGCCAGCATGCGGGTGTAGCGCAAATTGTTGGCCAGCTTGCTGGCCTGGTAAGGGGCAGTGCTCTTTCCTGCGGTGGGTAGCATCTTCGGAATCAGGGTAGCGGAAAGAATGCCGATCAGGATCAGGACCATCAATAATTCGAGCAGTCCGACGCCGTCTGCCCATCGGCTGCGAAGCAGCTGATGGGCAGGGCGTCTGCGTATCATGACGGCGCCGATCAATCGGCCTGGTGTTTAGCAGCCTGTCACGGTGGTTGCATAGTCAGGTGCCGCTGTTGCGGTTGCTGCGGTATAGACGACTTTGCAACTGGCCAGGGTGGTGGCGCCAGAATGCGAAATCGTATTGGCCGTGGTGGTGGTGAAATCGGCTGCCGGCGACAAGGTGACGCATTTGAGCAATTCGGCCGAGTCAGCAGCGTAGCCAAAAACGGTTGACAGGCCGGTTGCGCCGCAAGCATTGACGGAACCGGTGGCACCACCCTGATTGGCGATTTGTGCGGCGGCATAAATAGCGGTATTGGCTGAGGCCAGGCTGCCGGTTACGCCCTTGATGGTGGCGGCGCGTGCGCTGCCGGCCAGGTCGGTCATTTTGGGTAATGCAATAGCGGCAAGAATGCCAATGATGACAATGACGATCACCAATTCAATCAAGGTAAAACCTTGTTGCTTAACTGTGCGGCGGCGGGTGGTCATGACAATCTCCTTGCGTGAAAAACATGTGTTGGGATGACTTGAATCTGCTCTGTCCGGTTCGGGCAGGACAGTTGTTGTCTTAAAAATTATGTGGGCCGATGAAGCCCTGTGTCTGGCGCTCCAACGTCCACTGCCGCTAAGTTAGCAGCGAGACGAGGTGCTCAAGCCTTGGAACAGAAGGGAAATAGTTGACCAGCTCGCCGGCCCGAAACGGGCGGCAAGCAGGTGACAACAGAGAGGTGGGTTTTTTTACTGCAGATGTGTTTGGATGACGTGCTTAATTAAGGTTTCAGCGATCGCGCTGAACGGCAAAGTTTGCCAGTTGGATCAGGGCTTCTTTGTGTTCGCTGGCGTGTAATCCTTGCAAGGAAATAATTGCCCGCTGGCTGGCTTGTTCGGCCTTGACCCGTGTGTATTCGAGTGCGCCCGAGTTGGTGATGGCGTCGAGAATGTCGTCGAAATGCTCTTCATCGCCATGTTCAATGCAATTGCGGACCAGTTCGCGTTCTTGCGCTGTGCCGTGCTGCAAAAGATAAATCAGCGGCAGCGTTGGTTTGCCTTCGCGTAAATCATCACCGACATTTTTGCCGGTGTTGGCCGCATCGCCCGAATAATCCAGCACATCATCAATGAGCTGAAAGGCCGTGCCCAGCGAGCGGCCGTATTCGGCCGCGGCCGTCACATCGGACTCGGCCGCGCCAGTAATCAGACAGCCCAGCTCGGTTGCTGCTTCAAATAATTTGGCGGTTTTGGAGCGGATGACTTGCAAATAGCGCTCTTCGGTCACATCCGGATCATGCATATTCATCAGTTGCAGTACTTCGCCTTCGGCAATGACGTTGGTGGCGTCGGCCAGAATTTGCATCACGCGCATATTGCCCACCGAGACCATCATCTGGAAAGCCCGCGAATAAACAAAGTCACCGACCAGTACCGAGGCGGCGTTGCCGAACAAGGCATTGGCGGTTTGCCGGCCGCGTCGCATCGACGATTCATCGACCACATCGTCATGGAGCAGTGTGGCAGTGTGGATGAACTCAACCACGGCGGCCAGTTTGTGATGGTCGCTGCCGCTGTAGCCCCAGGCATTGGCCATTAAAAGCACCAGCGCAGGCCGGATGCGTTTACCGCCGGCACTGACAATGTAATCGGCAATCTGGCTGACCAGTGGCACGTCGGAATGGAGCTGGGCGCGAATGGTCGCATCGACAGCCTGCATGTCAGCGGCGACGACGTCGGCCGAAAGTGTCGATTTCGACGGTGAAATTGGAGCAGACACGAGGAAATTCCGTAAAAAGCACTAAAGTGCGGCGATTATACGACGGCGCAACCCCTGCAGTATTCAGGCAGGCCCAGTCCGGGGATTTGCAAGAGGTTTTGACCGGGCAGCTAAGCCCATGTATAATCAGGGGTTTTCCCGAATCAGTTCGCAAATATTGAGGCGATTCTGGCAGAAATAATCCTGTGCAAACCCTTGGTTTTTCAAGGTCGGGCGCAGGACATTGTCCTACCAATCAACAGACGAGGTTCCCATGTACGCGGTCATAAAAACCGGTGGCAAGCAGTATAAAGTTGTCGCTGGTGAAAAACTTAAAGTAGAACAGATACCGGCAGACATTGGCTCCGAAATCACGTTGGATCAGGTACTCGCAGTGGGTGCGGGTGACACCATTAAATTTGGTGCGCCATTGGTTCAAGGTGCTACGGTGCTGGCTACGGTTGTGTCGCAAGGCCGACACGATAAAGTGAAAATTTTCAAGATGCGTCGACGCAAGCACTATCAGAAGCGTCAAGGCCATCGCCAAAATTACACCGAATTGCAAATCGTCTCGATCAACGGTTAATCCGCTGATTTAGTCCATCAGGAAATCAGGAGCTTCAAATGGCACATAAAAAAGGCGGCGGCACTACGCGCAATGGCCGTGACTCAGAGTCGAAACGACTTGGCGTCAAAGTTTACGGCGGTCAGGCAATTAACGCGGGCGGCATCATCATTCGTCAGCGCGGTACCAAAACACATCCAGGCGAAAACGTCGGCATGGGCAAAGACCACACTTTGTTTGCACTGATCAGCGGTAAAGTTCAGTTTGCAATCAAGGGCGCGGCTAAGCGTCAGTACGTGACGGTTGTTCCTGCATAAGGGTTTCGTTCATTCCCTGCAAAAAGGCTCTGCCGCAGGTAGGGCCTTTTTATTTTTTGGCGGTAGATCATGAAGTTTATAGACGAAGCAAAGATCGAAGTTGTTGCGGGCGATGGTGGCAACGGCGTTGCATCGTTTTGTCGTGAAAAATTTCGTCCTTTCGGCGGACCCGATGGCGGCGACGGCGGCAAGGGCGGCAGCATTTTTGCCGTTGCAGATCGCAACATCAATACGCTGGTAGATTATCGTTTTGCCAGACTGCACAGAGCCAAACACGGTGAAAACGGCCGTGGCGCCGACTGCTATGGCAAGGGCGCAGACGACGTTTATCTGCGCATGCCGGTCGGAACGCTGGTGATGGATCAGAACGATGGCGCAATCATTGCCGACCTGACCGAACATGACCAGGTGACTTTGCTGGCCAAAGGCGGCGAAGGCGGCTGGGGCAATATCCATTTCAAATCCTCGACCAATCGCGCGCCGCGTCAGAAATCAGACGGCAAGGAAGGCGAACGCCGTGAGTTGCGTCTGGAATTAAAAGTGTTGGCCGACATCGGTTTGCTGGGCATGCCCAACGCCGGCAAGTCGACCTTCATCGCAGCGGTATCCAACGCGCGTCCTAAAATTGCCGACTATCCGTTTACGACCCTGCATCCGAATCTCGGTGTGGTGCGCGTCAGCCATGAAAAAAGCTTTGTCATTGCCGACATACCGGGCCTGATCGAAGGCGCCGCCGATGGTGCCGGTCTGGGTGTGCAGTTCCTGCGTCATTTGCAGCGTACCCGTTTGCTGTTGCACATTATTGACTTTGCCCCTTTCGATGGCGTCGATCCGGTCAAGGAAGCCAAGGCCATCGTCAAGGAATTGAAAAAATACGATGAGTCGCTGTTCGACAAACCGCGCTGGCTGGTGTTGAACAAGCTCGATATGGTGCCGGACGACGAACGTGACAAGCGCGTCAAGGCCTTCGTCAAACGCTTTGGCTGGAAGGGTCCGGTGCATCTGATTTCGGGTCTGACCCGCGAAGGTTGCGAAGACCTGATCAAGGAAATCTACGACTACCTTGCCACCCAGCGTCAGCAGGAACTGCGTGACCAGTCGACGATGCTCGAAGAAGCACGGGCCATTACCTCGATTGATATCGATGATCCGCGCTTTAAGGCACTGGATTAAGCGTTCAAATTTATGCAATCCGTCATTCAACATGCCCAAAGACTGATCGTTAAGGTCGGCTCTTCATTGGTCACCAACGATGGCAAAGGTCTCGATCATGCGGCCATTGCCAAGTGGGCGTCACAGATTGCGCAGTTGCGTGCGATGGGCAAGCAAGTGGTGCTGGTCAGTTCCGGTGCCATCGCTGAAGGCATGCAGCGTCTGGGTTTCGAGAAGCGACCGGCGGGCGTGCATGAACTGCAGGCCTGTGCCGCAGTTGGTCAGATGGGTCTGGCGCAAATTTATGAAACCAGCTTCAGCGCCCATCAGTTAAGAACGGCGCAGGTCTTGCTGACCCATGCCGATCTGGCTGACCGCGAGCGTTACCTCAATGCCCGTTCCACCTTGTTTACCTTGCTTGACCTGGGAGTGATCCCGGTTATCAATGAAAACGATACGGTGGTCACTGATGAGATCAAATTTGGCGACAACGACACCTTAGGTGCCTTGGTTGCCAATCTGATTGATGCCGATGCCCTGATTATCCTGACTGACCAGCGGGGACTATTCACCGCCGATCCGCGCAAAGACCCGGCTGCCGAGTTTGTGCATGAAGCCAAAGCGGGCGACCCTGCGCTGGAAGCCATGGCCGGCGGCGCCGGTAGCGGTATCGGTAGCGGCGGCATGCTGACCAAAATACTGGCGGCGCGCCGGGCTGCCAGCTCCGGTGCGCACACCGTAATTGCCTGGGGCAGGGAAGAACAAGTACTGGTCCGGCTGGCCAAAGGCGAAGCGATAGGCACGCAACTGAGTGCCCAGACCGCGCATCTGACTGCCCGCAAACAATGGATGGCCGATCATCTGAAAACTGCTGGCAAGCTGGTACTGGATACGGGCGCGGTACAAAAACTGACAGCCGAAGGCAAGTCTTTGCTGCCCATTGGTGTCGTTGCGCTAAGTGGTGAATTTGGCCGCGGCGATGTAGTAACTTGCGTTGACGAAGAAGGTCGCGCGATTGCCCGTGGCATCTCCAACTATGCCAGCACCGAAGTGCGCCGCATCATGCGCAAACCTTCCGGCGAGATTGCGTCCATTCTCGGCTATGTGGAAGAGGTCGAACTGATTCACCGGGACAATCTGGTTCTGCTCTGACCCTGATCTGCTTAGTTAGGTAAATACGCTGGATCCCGGCGCAGGCCGGCATCCAGCGACTTTCGATACTAACTCTCATCTTTCGTCCTCAACTGACTGGCATTACCTAAAGTCAGGACTGTCACTTCAAGGTTTTTTGCCGGCGCAGACGCTCCACAATGGCGGTCGCTTTACCGGCCACACGTCCGTCAAGACAAAAATAATCCAGTGCCAGTGCTGCATACTGACGGTTCGCACCGCTTTCGCGAATCGGCTCCCAGCTGTCGCGCCGTGCTGCTGCCCAGCTGCCATCGGTCTGGCCGAATGCATAGAATTTTTTCTCGCCGGTCTCGCAGCGTATGCCTTCATAGCTGATGTTGGTTGCGCCTGCACTGCTGGTGGTGACTAAGGTAAAGCGCACCACTTCATCCTGTTCGACCGACACCGACTTGGCGTCCACAGCAAAATTGAGCGTGGCGATCGGGCTGACATAAAAGGACAGTAAATTATTTTTTAATGGTGCTGCCGGCAAGTGCAAGTCTGATTCGGTCCAGGCTGGCGCGCTGGTATCGGCTGCATTTTGCTGGGCACCGGCTGTTGCGCAAAAAAGTGTCAGCAGCAAAGCCGGGCGAAAAGATAAGCGCAATTTCATTTGATGTCGGAGTCCGTCAGGGGTTGTGCCGATGGCTGCGCTGGCGTTGCCAACTGGCTTGCAGGCTCGCGGTGCGGACGCTGGCTGGCGGGCTGTTGCGGCTTGCTGATAAAGCGCGACAATTCCCGCAATGCCTTCAGATAGACGTCACGTTTGAATTCAATGACTACGTCAAGCGGCACCCAGTATTCATGCCAGCGCCAGGCATCAAATTCCGGATGGTCCGAGACACGCAGATTAACGTCGCAGTCGCGCCCGACCATGCGCAGCAAAAACCAGATTTGTTTTTGCCCGCGATAGTGGCCGCGAATTTCACGCTTGATAAAATGATCCGGCACCTCATAGCGCAGCCAGTCGCGCGTGCGACCGATGACTTTGACATGCTCTGCACGCAGGCCAACTTCTTCTTCAAGTTCGCGAAACATAGCCTGTTCCGGCGTTTCGCCATACTTGATTCCGCCTTGCGGAAATTGCCACGAATGTTCTCGCACCCGCTTGCCCCACCAGACTTCATTCTGCTGGTTCAAGAGAATAATGCCGACGTTCGGGCGAAAGCCTTCACGGTCCAGCATAACGCACCTCAGATTTTCTGCCACCAGAACGCCGCCTGACTGCATGCGCACGGCCGCTGTTTATGCCCTCATTGATGAGTGCGCAATAGCGATCGTGTGTGGGTCGTGCAATCAGCAGCCGCAATGGTCAGCGAATACTTTAAAATTGAACCGATTATAACCTTCCCATTTAAAAGATTTCATTCCCATGCGCGCCTCCCGTTTTTTTATTTCGACCTTAAAAGAAGCGCCTTCCGACGCCGAGATCGTCAGTCATCAACTCATGCTGCGCGCCGGCATGATCAAACGCCTCGGTTCCGGGATTTATACCTACATGCCTATGGGCCTGCGTGTGATCCGTAAAGTGGAAAACATCGTGCGCGAAGAAATGAATCGCGCCGGTGCCATCGAGTTGCTGATGCCGCTGGTGCAGCCTGCCGAACTCTGGCAAGAGACTGGTCGCTGGGACAAAATGGGGCCGGAGCTGATGCGGGTAAAAGACCGGCATGGCCGCGATTTTGCCATTCAGCCAACATCGGAAGAAGTCATTACCGACGTCGTGCGCGGCGAGATCAAGTCGTATCGCCAGCTGCCGGTCAATTTTTATCACATCCAGACCAAGTTTCGCGATGAACGCCGGCCCCGCTTCGGGCTCATGCGCGGCCGCGAATTTACGATGAAAGATGCGTATTCATTTGACCGCAACGTCGAAGGACTCAAGCATTCTTACCAAACCATGGTCGACGCATATGTGCGCATCTTCACCCGCTTTGGCTTGAATTTCCGTGCGGTGGCAGCTGATAACGGCGCCATTGGCGGTTCAGGCTCGCAAGAATTTCACGTTATTGCCGATACCGGCGAAGACGCGCTGGTGTACTGCCCGGGTTCCGACTACGCGGCCAACATGGAGGCGGCTGAGGCTGTTGCTCCTGCTGCGCCCCGGCAGCCGGCTGCGCTGGCACTGAGCAAGACGGCCACGCCGGGCACCGTGCGCTGTGAAGACGTGGCAGCGTTACTGAAGCTGCCCTTGTCGCAAACGGTGAAGTCGGTGGTGCTGGCAGCAGAGCCGGAAGAAGGCCCGGTGCAAATCTGGCTGTTGCTGGTGCGTGGTGACCATGAACTTAATGAAGTCAAGGCGGGCAAGCTGCCGGGCATGGCTAACTTCCGTTTTGCCAGCGAAGCGGAAATTGTTGCCAGCTTTGGTACCCGGCCAGGCTACATCGGTCCTATCTCACCTGTTGGCCCTGTGACAATTGTGGCCGACCGCAGTGTGGCGGCGATGCATGATTTCGTCTGCGGCGGTAATGAAGAAGGTTTTCATTACACGGGCGTGAACTGGGGTCGTGATTTGCCCGAGCCTGTGGTGGCAGATATCCGCAACGTGGTCGCCGGCGATCCTTCGCCTGACGGCAAAGGCTTGCTCGACATCCAGCGCGGCATTGAAGTGGGCCATGTATTCCAGCTGGGCACCCGCTATTCTGAAGACATGAAAGCCAGCTTCCTTGACGAAGGCGGCAAGCCGCAGCTGATGCAAATGGGTTGTTATGGCATAGGCGTAACCCGTATTCTTGGCGCGGCCATCGAGCAGAACTTTGATGCCAGAGGCATCATCTGGCCGGCTTCGATTGCGCCGTTTGAAGTAGTGCTGTGCCCGATGGGTTACGACCGCAGTGAAGCGGTCAAGGCTGCCACCGAGCAGTTGTACGCTGACTTGATTGCCGCCGGCATTGATGTCGTGCTGGACGACCGCGGTGAGCGGCCCGGCGCAATGTTTGCCGACTGGGAGCTGATCGGCGTGCCGCACCGCGTGGTCGTTGGCGAGCGTGGTCTCAAGGAAGGCAAGCTGGAATATCAGGGCCGGCGTGATGAGGCAGCGACTCCTGTAGCATTGGCCGACATGCTCGCCTTTATTCAATCCAGGCTCGCTGGCTGATTCTTATGCACACCGGCACTGCCAGCCTTAGTCTGACGCAAGCTTGTACCTGGCGTTGGCGTGGCTGGCTGGCGTTGCTGGCTTGCTGTGTCGCTTCGCTGGCTTATGCGGGCAACCAGAAAGAAGAGGCGCTGGCTGATTCGGTTCGGCTGGCGCTGGCACGGTCGATTTCTGACCCGCGTCCGCCGCAGCAAAGTTTTTCAGATCCGCAGGAAAAGCTGTCCTGGCAGCGCTGGTTTGAAGCGATGTCGCACCGGCTGCACAGCCGCATGCCCGACGAGATGGTGCGCCGCGAGTTTTTGCAGACGGTCTGGTACGAAGCACGCCGTGCCGGTCTGGAGCCGGCGCTGGTGATGGGGCTAATTCAGGTTGAATCCGGTTTTCGCAAGTACGCGGTGTCCCGTGTTGGCGCGCGTGGTTATATGCAAGTGATGCCATTCTGGACCCGCACCATTGGCGACGGCCGGCCGGCAGGTTTGTTTCATATGCAAACCAACCTGCGCTATGGCTGTGCGATTCTGCGTCTGTATATTGATGCGGAACGTGGCAATGTATTTCTGGCGCTGGGTCGTTATAACGGCAGCCGGGGTCGGCCTGAGTATCCCAATGCAGTGCGTGCGGCATGGAAGCGATGGGAATATTCTTAAATTTGTTTGATAAGGACTGGATATGAAAAAAATAATGTTCGTCGTCGCCATGACTTTGGCAGCCCCTTTGCTGGTTTTTGCAAGAGGAACGGAAACTACGCCAGTGGTGAATCAGGGCGATAGTGATTTTGCCGCCGGCAAGCTTGCCATTGTGGCCAAGGACTGGAAGGGTGCCATTGAAGCGTTCAGCAAAGCCGAAGCGGTCATGAGCGGCAACGCCGATGTGCAGAATTATCTGGGTTATGCGTACCGGCAGTCGGGCGCAATGGAGCAGTCGTTCTCGCATTACAACGAGGCCTTGCGCATCAATCCCAATCATCGTGGTGCGCACTCGTATATTGGGCAGGCGTTTTTGCGCGTGGACAAACCGGAGAAGGCCGCCGAGCATTTGGCCAGCTTAGAAAAAATTTGCGGCAAGGGCTGCGAAGAATATCAGGACCTGATGCATGCCATCGATGCATATAAAACAAAAACCAGCCATGAATCTGCGTGGTGAACTATCTGCTGAAACAAAAACGCCCGCATGATGCGGGCGTTTTTGTTTGGTACCTGAAAAATTATTTCAAGTGACCGGAGATGAGTTTGGTCATCTCAAACATGGAGACAGTCTTTTTGCCGCCAAAGACAGCTTTGAGTTTGTCGTCGCCGTTGATGTTGCGTTTGTTCGCTTCATCTTGCAGCTTGTGTTTCTTGATGTATTCCCAAACCTTCTTGGTGACTTCGGTGCGTGGCAATGGCGCAGCACCGACAACAGCAGCCAGCAATGCGGATGGTGTCATTGGTTTCATGAATGCGGCATTAGGTTTGCGTGCAGTTTTCACTGCTACTTTTTTCGCAGGCGCTTTTTTGGCGACAACTTTTTTCGCTACCACTTTTTTTGCAACAGGCTTTTTAGCGGCGACTTTCGCGGCCGGTTTTTTAGCGGCGACTTTTTTCGCTGCTGGTGCTGGTTTTTTTACGGCCGGTTTTTTAGCGGCCGGTTTTTTGGCTGTAGCCATGTAAACCTCCTTCGCTCTACGTTGGGAAATTGCGCCAATTCACGCACCGCCAATAGTCTTAGGGTTTTACCCATGATGCAAGTGTTTTTTGTATGTTTTTTTCAAGTTTTCCCTATGAGAGCGAGGGCGCAATCTGCCTGATTCCGCTTTTTCGGGCTCTTGCCAGGCCTCTCAGCCTGCATTCGGGCGCCTTGTTTTTACATGCCAGGCATCATGCCCTTCATGCCGCGCATCATTTTCATCATGCCGCCGCCTTTGAATTTTTTCATCATGGTTTGCATCTGTTCGAACTGGGCCAGCATGCGATTGACCTCTTGCACCTGCACCCCGGCACCAGTGGCGATGCGGCGTTTGCGCGAAGCCTTGATCAGCTCGGGTTTGCTGCGTTCTTGCTGCGTCATCGCATTGATCATGCCTTCCATGCGGCGCACCTGCTTCTCGGCCTGGTCGGTATTGGCGCTGCTTGCAGCTTGCTGAAACTGGGCCGGCAGCTTGTCGATCAGACCCGCCATGCCGCCCATTTTTTTCATTTGCGACAGCTGTGCCTTGAAGTCGTTCAGATCGAATTTGCCGCCAGTCTTGATCTTCTTTGCCAGATCCTGGGCCGCGGCGATGTCCATGCCTTTTTTGGCTTCTTCGACCAGAGCCAGAATATCGCCCATGCCGAGAATGCGGTTGGCCATGCGCGAAGGATCGAAAGCCTCCAGGCCATCAAGCTTTTCGCCGACGCCGGCAAACTTGATCGGTTTGCCGGTAATGTGGCGTACCGACAGTGCGGCACCACCGCGGGAGTCGCCGTCGAGTTTGGTCAGCACGATGCCGGTCAGCGGCAGCGCTTCATTAAATGCACGCGCGGTGTTGATCGCATCCTGACCCAGCATCGCATCGACGACGAACAGGGTTTCAATCGGCTTGACTGCCGCATGCAACGCACTGATCTCCTGCATCATCGCTTCATCAATGCCCAGCCGGCCGGCGGTGTCGATGATTAGTACATCGTGATGATGCTTCTTGGCGAAATCCCACGCAGCCAGCGCGATATCGACCGGCTTGTCCGTGGTTTGCGAAGGGAAGAAGTCGGCACCGACTTGTAGTGTGACGGTTTCGAGCTGGCCGATGGCCGCAGGTCGATTGACGTCGGTTGAGACTGTCAGTACTTTTTTCTTTTTCTGCTCTTGCAGGAATTTTGCCAGCTTGCCGACGGTGGTGGTCTTGCCCGCGCCCTGCAGGCCAGCCATCAGGATAATGGCCGGCGGCTGGGTGGCAAACGACAACTCGCTTGCCTGCGCACCCAGATCCGCACCCATCAGACTGGCCAGTTCGGACTGCACCACGCCGACCAAGGCCTGACCTGGTGTGAGCGAGCCAATCACTTGCTCGCCCATAGCCTTGTCTTTGACCCGCGTCATGAACTCGCGCACAGCCGGCAGCGCAACGTCTGCCTCCAGCAAAGCCAGCCTGACTTCGCGCAGCATGTCGGCGGTATTGGTTTCAGTCAGGCGCGCTTCGCCGCGCATTGTTTTAACGACTTTGGCCAGCCGTTGAGTCAGATTGTCTAGCATCGGGGAGTCTTGAAAATAAGTGGGAGACGGTTCGGGCCATTTGACCTTGGGTCAGGGGCGCAAATCCGGCCTCAATTCTAACCGATGCACGCGCTTGCAGGCAGGGGCGGTAGCGATTGCCCGAGGTACTTGGTGTACACTAAAAAGATGCAAAATATTCCTTTTTACTGTGCCGCTTTGCTCTATCTGCTGAGCGCGGGCTTGCCGGAAAAGTGGCGCGGCTTTGCGTTTGCAGGCACGCTGCTGACATGGCTGTTGCACGGTGTCGCGCTGGCCCGTCATACGATTGCCCCCGAATATCTGCAGCTTGGTTTTGCCGTGATGCTGTCGGCCACCTTGTGGATCGCCGTTGCTGCTTATCTGATTGAAAACCGCCGCTTTGCGCTCGATGGTTTGCGTCGGGCGGTGTTGCCCATTGCGGCTGTCGCTGTATTGCTGCCGGCATTGTTCCCGGGCAGCCTGATTCCGCTGATGGGCAAGTCGCCGCTATTTTCCTGGCATATCGCCCTCTCTACACTGGCCTACAGCGCGCTGACCATTGCCGCCTTTCATGCCGTCCTGATGGCCGCTCAGGAGTCGCGCCTACACCGGCATGCCAGCTCGACTGCGCAACAAGGCTGGTTTGCCAATGCCATCGACAGACTGCCGCCGCTGATGACAATGGAAAGGCTGCTGTTTCGTCTGATCGGATTTGGGTTTGTGCTGTTGACGCTCACTGTGCTGTCGGGCGTGTTCTTTTCTGAAGAATTATTTGGCAAGGCCTTTAAGCTGGAACACAAAACTGTGTTCACCATGCTGTCGTGGGTTTTGTTCGGCGTGCTGCTCGCCGGTCGTCAATGGCGCGGCTGGCGCGGCAAGACGGCACTGTCCTTTACCCTGACCGGATTTACCACCTTGCTGCTGGCTTATGTCGGCAGCCGCTTTGTGATGGAAGTGCTCTTGCATCGGGGTCTGGCATGAAGTATCTGCTCTGGGGCCTGGTGTTGTATCTGGGCTGGCGCTGGGTTACGGCATCCAGAAAAACAGTCAGTTCGGACGCTGCCGACGGGCAAAGTGCCCGTAGCGGTGCTGATGCACAGGCCGCTGAAAAGATGGTGCAATGTGCCCGTTGCGGCATACACCTTCCGGTTTCCGAAGCGGTTTCAGGCAACGATGCGCAACTATTTTGCTGTGAAGCGCACCGCAATGCTGCCTGAAAACACGGCCTCAAACGCTTGCGTACTGAATTCAGGCGATTTCATTTCCTCCGCTATTTGGTATTGAATTGTTGTGTTTTACGCGAATGACAAAACACTACGCAGTTCAATACAGTAATCTACGGCGTCTTTTTTTAAGCCGTGTCGATGATTCCTTTCCTGTTAAGCGATGCCGGCCCTGGTGCTGCGCAGCCTGCCGTATTTCGCCTGCTTGGGCCTTCGCCTGCGATGCAGCAGGTTAGAAAACGCATACTTCAAATCGCAAACAATCATGCGCCGGTAACAATTTACGGCGAGTCTGGCTCGGGCAAAGAACTCGCTGCGCGCGATATTCACGCCAATAGTTCGAGGGCGGCCATGCCTTTCATTGCAGTCAATTGTGGCGCTATTCCTGAGGCTTTGATGGAGGCCGAATTTTTCGGATATCGCCGCGGTGCCTTCACGGGCGCAATCCATGACCGTGACGGATTTTTTCAGGCTGCGCAGGGTGGCACCCTGTTGCTCGACGAAGTGGCCGACCTGCCATTGGCAATGCAAGTCAAACTGCTGCGCGTGATTCAGGAGCGCAGTGTGCGCAAACTCGGTGCCACCCATGAGCAGCCGATTGACGTACGCATCATCAGTGCGACCCATCAAAACCTTGCCCTGGGCGTGCAGCAAGGACATTTTCGCCAGGATTTGTATTACCGCCTGAATGTCATTGAACTGCAGTTGCCGGCACTGCGTACGCGGCCCGAAGACATCCTGCCCTTGGTCGAGTCCATATTGCAGCGACTTTGTTCGCCGGGCAGAAAAGTCAGACTCAGCGAGGCGGCACTGGCGGCACTGACTGCCTACGCCTTTCCTGGCAATGTGCGCGAACTGGAAAATATGATCGAGCGCTCGCTGGCCTTCATTTCCGGCAGCGTGATTGAGGCGGCCGATTTGAATTGTGCACCGGCGTCTGCAACGCCACTGCCCAGCCCGCCTGCTTATGCAACTTCGGCGGCGACCACATCCAATCAGCCTCTGGTTGCCTTGCCTTTATCGCTGCCAGATTATTTGCAGACGATTGAGCGCGAGTTGATTGAGCGCGCGTTACGGCAGTGCCGCTTTAATCGGACGCGCGCGGCGGCCTTGCTTGGGATAAGCTTGCGGCAGTTGCGTTACCGGATGCAGAGATTAGCTTGCCATGATTCAGAATGACAAATTGTTCCGGCTTGATGCCGATGGTTGGTATGACAACGCCAGCCGTGCGCCCTGCACGAATTTTGATCCGCGCCCCGATGGCACCGTGATCAGTCTGCTGGTGATCCACAATATCAGTCTGCCGCCTGGGCAGTTTGGCGGCGCTTATATTGAGGACTTGTTTGCCAATCAGCTCGACTGTGATGCTCATCCTTATTTTGCAAGATTGCGAGATTTGAAAGTTTCTGCGCATTTTCTGTTGCGGCGAGACGGGTCGGCGATGCAATTTGTCGCAACCAATAAGCGGGCCTGGCATGCCGGCATGTCTGCCTTTAATGGCCAGCAACGCTGTAATGATTTCTCAATTGGCATCGAACTCGAAGGCAGTGACTTTGAGCCATTCACCGATGCGCAATATCAAACCCTGACTCAGCTGACACTGGCGCTGAGCACTCAGCTACCGCTGACAGATGTGGCTGGCCATGAGCATATTGCGCCCGGCCGCAAGACCGATCCCGGGCCTTTTTTTGACTGGCAACGCTATCGCCGGGATTACCTGGCGCTGCTTGAAAAATCTGCCTCCGATACAAAAATCAGAGCTGATTTATGCTTTCCCAATTGAAAAAAGCGGTTGCAAGTTACCGGTGTGGGCACTAGAATTAGTGCTTACGAAAGAAAAATCAACTAGATGTAGTGCTCAAAGCCTGCCGACACATGAAATGCCATGCCCGAAGCGGCCTTTGGCGAATTCGGTGCGCTGAAACAGATCAACCAAATAAATCCATGTCAGATTTCGTCTGATATGTTCAAAAAATAAGCAGCAGCAATGCTGTCCGTGTATTTACTCAGGAGGCGTAGTGCAGACCAATCAGGAAAATCAAGTCCAGTCCAGTCATGAGCATGGTTCAGTCCATCATTCTTCTGGTGCCACGCCTTCCTCCATGAGTACCGTGACAGCCATTGGCGACTACAAGATCATTCGCCGCAACGGCGCAGTGGTTGGTTTCGAGCCATCGAAAATTTCCATCGCCGTGACCAAGGCATTTTTGGCGGTCAATGGCGGTCAGGGCGCCGCGTCTGCCAGAGTGCGCGAGCTGGTCGAGCAACTGACCGGCAGCGTGGTGGCAGCGTTGTTACGTCGCCAGCCGGCCGGCGGCACCTTCCATATTGAAGATGTGCAGGATCAGGTTGAACTGTCGCTGATGCGCTCTGGCGAGCATGATGTCGCCCGCGCCTATGTGCTGTATCGCGCCAAACGCATGGATGAACGTGCGCAGCAACAAGCGGCCAGACCGGCTGCCAAGGCAGTGGTCTTGCATACGGTGGTCGATGGCCATCGTGTGCCGCTCGACATGGACCGCTTGAAGGGCATGATTGCTGCGGCCTGCATAGGCCTGGAAAAGCATGTCGATGCTGACGCCATTCTCAGCGAGACCGTGCGTAATCTGTATGACGGCGTGCCGGTCGAAGAACTCTACAAGTCCGCAATTCTGGCCGCGCGCGCGCTGATGGAAAAAGACCCGGCTTACAGTCAGGTCACCGCCCGCCTGCTGATGCACACGATTCGCAAGGAAGTATTCGGTCAGGAAGTCGCGCAAAACGACGCCGGTGCGCATTACCTTGAGTACTTCCCGCGCTTTATCAAAAAAGGCATTGAAGCCGAGCTGCTTGACGCCAAGCTGGCGCAGTTTGATCTCAAGCGTCTGGCAGAGGCACTGGTGCCGGAGCGCGATCTGCAGTTTCAGTATCTGGGTCTGCAAACCCTGTATGACCGTTATTTCCTGCACATCCGTGGCACCCGCATTGAAATGCCGCAGGCTTTCTATATGCGCGTGGCGATGGGCCTGGCATTGAATGAAATTGACCGCGAAGCGCGTGCGATTGAGTTTTATCAGTTGTTGTCGAGCTTTGATTTCATGAGCTCGACCCCGACGCTGTTCAACTCCGGTACCCAGCGTTCGCAACTATCGTCCTGCTACCTGACTACGGTTGGTGACGACCTTGAAGGCATTTATGATGCAATCAAGGAAAACGCTTTGCTGGCCAAATATGCGGGCGGCCTCGGTAATGACTGGACACCGGTACGTGCACTTGGCGCCCACATCAAGGGTACCAATGGCAAATCGCAAGGCGTGGTGCCTTTCCTGAAAGTGGTGAACGATACCGCTGTCGCAGTTAATCAGGGTGGCAAACGCAAGGGTGCCGTGTGCGCCTATCTGGAAACCTGGCACATGGATATCGAGGAATTCCTCGAACTGCGCAAAAACACCGGCGACGATCGCCGCCGCACGCATGACATGAATACCGCCAACTGGATTCCTGATCTGTTCATGAAGCGGGTGATGGAAAAAGGTGAATGGACTTTGTTCTCGCCCAACGATGTCAAAGACCTGCATGACAAGTTTGGTCTGGCGTTCGAGCAGGCTTACCTCGGCTATGAAGCCAAAGCTGCCAGCGGCGAGCTGACTTTGTTCAAGACCGTGCAAGCCAATGACCTGTGGCGCAAAATGCTGTCGATGCTGTTTGAGACCGGTCATCCCTGGATCACCTTCAAAGACCCTTGCAACATCCGCTCGCCGCAGCAGCATGTGGGCGTCGTGCACAGCTCTAACCTGTGTACCGAAATTACGCTCAACACCAACGATGCCGAAATCGCGGTCTGCAATCTGGGTTCGGTCAACATGCCGGCACACATGAAAGACGGCAAGCTCGATCACGTCAAGCTGCAAAAAACGGTCAGTACCGCGATGCGCATGCTGGACAACGTGATTGATATTAATTACTACGCCGTCAAGAAGGCACGCGATTCCAATTTGCGTCATCGTCCGGTTGGCATGGGCATCATGGGTTTCCAGGATTGCCTGCACATGATGCGTGTGCCTTACGCGTCAAACGATGCGGTCGAATTTGCCGATCGTTCGATGGAAGCAGTGTGCTATTACGCCTATCAGGCATCGACCGAGCTGGCCGAAGAGCGCGGTGCTTACAGTTCCTATCGCGGTTCATTGTGGGATCGCGGCATCCTGCCGCAAGACTCGGTCAAACTGCTGGCGCAAGAGCGTGGTGGTTACCTGGAAGTCGATAGCAGCGAGGCGATGGACTGGACGGCGCTGCGCGCCCGCATCAAGCAGTTCGGCATGCGCAATTCCAATTGCGTGGCGATTGCACCGACGGCGACGATTTCCAATATCATTGGCGTGTCTGCTTGTATCGAGCCGACTTACCAGAACCTGTATGTGAAATCGAATTTGTCCGGTGAATTTACCGAGATCAATGCGTATCTGGTACGTGACTTGAAAGCACGCGGATTGTGGGATGAAGTCATGATTGCCGACCTGAAGTATTTCGACGGCAGCCTAGCCAAGATTGACCGTATTCCGCAGGACCTGCGCGACTTGTATGCCACCGCTTTTGAAGTGGAGCCGAGCTGGCTGGTAGAAGCGGCTTCGCGCCGGCAAAAATGGATTGATCAGGCCCAGTCGCTCAATATTTATATGGCTGGCGCCTCTGGCAAAAAGCTCGACGAAACCTATAAGCTGGCCTGGTTGCGCGGACTGAAAACGACGTACTATTTGCGCACCATTGGCGCTACACACACGGAGAAATCCACGTCCAAAGCCGGCGCGTTGAATGCAGTGTCGTCGGACATGTCAGGGGCAATTGCAGCAGCAGCTGCCGCTGCCGAGACCGATGGCCCGGCCTGCATGCTGCGTCCTGGCGACGATGGATTTGAAGAGTGCGAAGCTTGCCAATAAAACTGACGCTGCATGCAAGGCCAAATAGTGCGGGCTCAGGTCTGTTTCAAGATTGAAGCAGACTTGATGTGAGCCTAAGCGGGTGGCGTTATTGCAGCGTAAAGAGTGAACTATCCCTATTTAGTAGTAGACCAAACAGACACATAAAGGAAATGACCATGCTCTCTTGGGACGACGAAACGACAGCGACTGCGGTGTCGCGTACGCCGCAAATGCCACCAGCACGGCCACAATTGCAGAGCGCTTCTGACGACGCGCAGTTCGCCCAATATCCTGATGTGGCCTTGAACCCGCAGGTGATGAAACCTGTGGCAGCAAGCCCGGGTGCCGCAGGTCGCGTCAATGCCAGCGACAAGCGCATCATCAATGGCAAGACCGATGTCAACCAACTGGTGCCGTTCAAATACAAATGGGCCTGGGATAAATATCTGGCTGGTTGCGCTAACCACTGGATGCCGCAAGAAATCAACATGCAGCGCGATATCGAGCTGTGGAAAAATCCGAATGGTCTGACCGAAGACGAGCGTCGTCTGGTCAAGCGCAACCTCGGCTTTTTCGTAACCGCCGATTCACTAGCGGCCAACAACATCGTCTTGGGTACCTATCGCCACATCACCGCACCGGAATGCCGGCAATACTTGTTGCGTCAGGCGTTTGAAGAAGCGATTCATACCCACGCCTACCAATATATTGTCGAGTCGCTGGGTCTGGACGAGTCCGAAATCTTCAATGCCTACAATGAAGTCAAATCGATTCGCGACAAAGACGAGTTTCTGATTCCATTCATTGATACGCTGACCGATCCGGCTTTCACCACCGGCACTACCGAAAACGATCAGACGCTGTTGAAGTCGCTGATTGTGTTTGCGTGTCTGATGGAAGGTCTGTTTTTCTATGTCGGCTTTACGCAGATTCTGGCTTTGGGTCGGCAAAACAAGATGATGGGTGCAGCAGAACAGTATCAGTACATTTTGCGTGACGAGTCCATGCACTGCAATTTCGGAATCGATTTAATTAATACAATCAAGCTCGAAAATCCACATTTATGGACGCCGGCCTTCAAAGAAGAAATAAAAACGTTGTTTTTACACGCCGTAGAGTTGGAATATCGTTACGCTGAGGATACAATGCCGCGTGGTGTGCTCGGATTGAATGCGCCGATGTTCAAAGGTTACTTGCGATTCATCGCAAACCGCAGAGCACAGCAAATTGGTTTGGAGCCGATGTTTGCGCAAGAAGAAAATCCGTTTCCCTGGATGAGCGAGATGATCGATCTGAAAAAGGAACGCAATTTCTTCGAAACACGGGTCATTGAATATCAGACCGGTGGTGCGCTGAACTGGGAATAATGCATGCTGGTGTAATACATTGTCAGCGCGCTCTTTGATATTCGGGAGCGCGTGGCGACAGCAGAAAGGCAATACGCAGAAAGGTAGTACCCGAATTTAATGGACAGTAACAGGCCTCATCAATCTTTTTTTAATTCGCCGCAAAGCTCGAACTTGTTGGGCATGGCAGCGTTTTCTTCGGAAAAAGAGTGGGCCTTTTCTGCATCAGTATTCCGACGCCGGCGTTAACGCTGGCGTTTTTTTTGGCTAAGCCTGCTTATTTGCAGTGTGCTCTCTGAACTATCCGACATGGCGCGCCTTTACGCGATCGGAAAACCCGGGAGTGAAATAGCCAAATTGGCTGAAGTGCTGCATTGACGAGGAGATGCAGCAGTTCAGCTGGTGCCGAATTCATTAGCGCAAACAGCGTCTTGTTTGCGCCGATGAATAATCCGCCTGAACCATGATGGATCAGACGGATTTACATCTTGTAGCTTGATCATCCATCACGTGAAGGAGAACGACATGGCAACAGCAAAGAAGAAAGTGGCAGCAAAGAAGAAACCGGTAGCGAAAAAAGCCGCTGCTAAAAAAGTAGTCAAAAAGCCAGTGGCCAAAAAAGCCGTGGCTAAAAAAGTCGTCGCTAAAAAGCCAGCAGCGAAAAAAGTAGCCGCCAAAAAGCCGGTTGCTAAAAAAGCCGCAGCGAAAAAAGTCGTCGCCAAAAAAGCGGTTGCTAAAAAAGTCGTCGCTAAAAAGCCAGCAGCGAAAAAAGTCGCAGCGAAAAAGCCAGTAGCTAAAAAAGCGGTAGCAAAAAAAGTTGTCGCTAAAAAGCCAGCAGCGAAAAAAGTCGCAGCGAAAAAGCCAGTAGCGAAAAAAGTCGCAGCGAAAAAGCCAGTAGCGAAAAAAGCGGCAGCGAAACCTGCAGCGAAAAAAGTTGTCGCTAAAAAGCCAGTCGCAAAAAAAAAGTTAGCAGCTAAGAAGCCAGCTGCAGCGCCGGCACCAGCAGTCAAAACGATGCCAAACCCAGCAGCAGCATGGCCATTCCCAACTGGTTCGCGCCCATAAGCCGAGCTTGCTTGGACGCTTGAGTAGTTTCAGGCAGAATGCCCGCAGCAGACCTTGCGTCTGCGGCGGGTTTTTTTATGGCTGGATGGCGTGTTTTCTTTAAAGGCCCTTCGTGATTTACAGCATTGTTAATTTGATTGTCGACACCATCGCAACCCTGATGGCCTCTTTGCTGCTGCTCCGGTTCTGGATGCAGGCAGTGCGCGTGCGCCCACCGATCGTGCTGGGGCAGTTTATGTTTAGGCTCACTGACTGGCTGGTGTTGCCACTGCGCCGGCTGCTGCCGGGCATAGGCGGATACGATTGGGCCAGTCTGATTGGCGCGTTTCTGGTGGCTCTGGTCTCCGTTGGCCTTGAACTGAGCTTGCGCGCAACGCTGGCATTGGAGCCCTTGTTGTTGCTGTCCTTGTTATCGATGGCGCACTGGATAGGCTATGGCTTGATTGGCCTGCTCATCATTGAAGTGATCTTTAGCTGGGTCAATCCGCATGCGCCGCTGGCACCGATGGTGCGCGCGTTGAACGAGCCACTGATGCGGCCAATTCGCCGTATCGTGCCGCCGATAGGCGGACTGGATTTGTCGCCCTTGCTGGCCTTCCTGATATTGCGCATTGCCTTGTTCGTGGCCGATAGTATTTTGTTTGGCCTGCCTTGATTGAGCAGGACTGGTGCCGCCTGCATGGCGAGGGTTTGCGCATCGCTGTACAAGTGACGCCCAATGCGAGCAAGTCGGAAGCAGTCGATGTGGTGGAGGGGGTGCTGAAAATTCGTTTGAAAGCACAGCCCATCGAGGGCAAGGCCAATGAGGCGCTGATCCGGTTTATTTCTGATCAGCTCGATGTTCCAAAAAGCCGGGTCAGTCTTGCGCGGGGCCTGAGCAGCCGGCAAAAAATCATTGAAGTCAACACGACGCTGACTGTGGCACAGGCAAAGGCAGCGCTGCTACCTTTGCTGCAAGCGCGAACCGGTCCGGTTTAAAACCGGTAGCCGTATTCGCTGAAGAAACGCTCTTCGATTTCCGCAACCGTAGGCGCATGGTTTTGTCCGCCCTGACTGGCGATTTTGATGGCACCCATCAGGCTGGAGAGTCGGCCTATCGTGGTCCAGTCCATATCTTTCGACAAACCAAACAACATGCCGGCTCTGAATGCATCACCGCATCCGGTCGGGTCAACCACGTCGGCGACTTTGACGACCGGAATATCAATCTTGCCCTCGACAGTATAAATCTCTGCACCCTGTTCACCACGGGTCACCACTAATGCTGAGACCCGTTCAGCAATCTGCGTCAAGCTCAGTCCGGTGCGCTCAGTTAAGAGTTCAGCTTCGTAGTCATTGACGGCGACGTAAGTGGCCAGATCAATAAAATGCGTGAGTTCGGCGCCATTGAACATCGGCAGACCCTGACCCGGATCAAAGATAAACGGGATCTTCAGTTCTGCACAATCATGCGCATGTTCAACCATGCCATCGCGGCCATCCGGCGCAATGATGGCCAGTCTGACCGCGCCGGCATCACGAATTTTCAGCTGATGCGAGTGCGCCATGGCGCCGGGGTGAAATGCGGTGATCTGGTTGCTGTCGGCATCGGTCGTGATGAAAGCCTGAGCGGTATAGGACTGCTCTATGGTTTTGACGCAGCGCCGGCTGATGCCGAGCTTGTCCAGTCGTTCTGCATAGGGCGCACTGTCCTGGCCGATGGTGGCCATGATCAAAGGGTCGCCATTCAACAGTTTCAGATTGTAGGCAATGTTGCCGGCGCAACCGCCAAACTCGCGGCGAATGCCCGGCACCAAAAAGGCCACATTAATTTTATGCAGTTGGTCAGCTAACAAGGCTTCAGAAAAGCGCCCGTCAAATGACATGATGGTGTCGAACGCGAGCGAGCCGCAAATCAGTGAAGTCATGCTGAACCGTTTCTTTAAATCGGATTAGTGATAAAACAGGCTTACTTGGAAGTCCGCCGCTGGCGGTCCGCTGAGCAGGAAGGGCACTCTGATTTCGCGTTCGGAATGCGCTGCGATACCCAGTTTCATTTCGTCCGGTTTGACAAAATTGACGGGCAAAAATGCTTTGCGAACCAGTAGTTGACTTGCTTCATCTTTTAATTGCAGCTCCAGAGCCGGCCAGGCTTGCACGCTGTCGCTCTGGTTGCGCAGCAAAACGATCAGTTCAAACTGGTTTTCCTGGCCAGACAAGATCTGCAACTGACTCGACTGCAGCGACAGTGCCGATATTTGCGCCGGCAGTGTAATGCTGCAGCCCAGTTGCGCGCAGGCCTGGCGCAGATAAGGCGCTGCCTGCGGCGAGCGTGCGGCAATCTCGTCGCGGAAATGAAAAACGAGCTGACCTAAGAGGGCAAGCAACAGCAGGGGTATGCCCAGCCACAGCAACACTTTCCATACGCGCGCGCCACGCTTTTTTTTGCGCGTTTGATATACAAATTTGGGTTCGTCCGCGTACAGCGCTTCGTCGGGGTCTGCGTGCTGCATGGCCGTCTCGCGCCATGGTGTATTTTGCAAGTTGGTAATGGCAGTGGACAGGGCATCCAACTCGTCTAGCAAATTGGGTGCGTTGTCTGTGGTCTCGGTCTTTGCGATCTCGGTCTCGGCTTCAGCTTCGACTTCGGCAGCTTGGGCCGGCGGAGTCGGCGGAGTCGGCGCAGGCACCGCCTTTACGCCGGGGTCAGTACGGCCATCAAACACTTTCTTGCAAGTGCCGCAGCGAACCATGCCCAGACGCAGAGTAAGCTGCTGTTCTGTGACGCGAAAGCGTGTCTGGCAATAAGGGCAGCAGGTCGTTGGCATCGCGTTTGATTCCTTCTAATCTGCCCGGCCAGACAA
The DNA here is from genome assembly GCA_947451925.1 of Burkholderiales bacterium. Classification (GTDB taxonomy): domain Bacteria; phylum Pseudomonadota; class Gammaproteobacteria; order Burkholderiales; family Burkholderiaceae_D; genus Pernthalerella. The sequence continues at coordinate 51,177 of CANGAW010000005.1, forward strand.
GGCAACCCAGCCGTCGAGTTCTGCCCAGACCGAGAGCTTGATGTAATCCGCATAGGCGGCAATGACTTCGTCGGCTTGTCTGGCCAATACGCCGGACAATACCAGCGCGCCGCCTGAGCGTATGCGGCCGGCGAGCATCGGTGCCATCAGCTTTAACGGACTCGACAAAATATTGGCGACCACAACGTGATAGCGGGTGTCGGCATGGCGAATGCTGAAATCTTCAGGCAAATAGAAATCAATATCGCAGGCATTGCGCTCGCTGTTGTAGCGTGCGGACTCAATCGCCTGTGGATCGATATCAACGCCATCGACAGCCGCTGCCCCCAGTTTTTTTGCGACCATCGCCAAAATACCGGAGCCGCAACCATAATCGAGCACGGTCAGCGCCTCGGGCGCATGGGCCTCCAGCCATTCCATGCATAGCCGTGTAGTCGGATGGCTGCCGGTACCGAAGGCGAGACCAGGGTCGAGTTCAAGCACCAGCGCATCCGGCTCGGGTGCATCATGCCAGCTCGGCACGACCCAGATATGTTTGCCAATATGAATCGGTTCGAATTGCGACTGCGTCAGCCGCACCCAGTCTTGTTCGGCCACGCTGCGCAGGGAATAAGGCAAAGCGCTTGCATCCATGTTGCAGGCGGCACAAGCAGTTTTGACGATGGCAGCGTGGTCAGCGTCGGCTTCTGCCAGCGCCACCACCCGACTGCGTTCCCATGCATTTTGCTCCGGCTCCATGCCGGGTTCACCGAACAAGGGTTGCTCGGCTTCCGTGCCTTCATCCGCATCTTCAACTGAAACAGACAGGGCGCCGGCTTCCATCATCGCATCGGACAAGCGCTCAGCATCGTGGCGCGGTACTTCCAGTACGATCTCAGTCCAGCTCATAGGGATTATTTTTTACTCGCCAGTTTGGGATCGTGCACAAGATCGGGCTTGTCGGCCAGTTTGTGTTCAAGGTAATGAATATTGGTGCCGCCTTCGCCGAAGCGGGCGTCAACCATCAGTTCGCGGTGCAATGGAATATTGGTCATGATGCCTTCGACCACCATTTCAGACAAAGCGATCTGCATGCGCTTGATTGCTTGTTCGCGCGTGGCGCCATAGGCGATCACTTTACCGATCATGGAATCATAATGTGGCGGCACGTAGTAACCCGCATAGGCATGCGAATCAACACGGATGCCGGGGCCGCCCGGCGCATGCCAGGACAAAATCCGGCCCGGTGACGGGGTGAACTTGAACGGATCTTCCGCATTGATGCGGCATTCGATGGCATGACCCTTGAGGACAATGTCGCGCTGGCGATAGCGCAGTTTTTCACCGGCCGCCACACGAATTTGCTCCTGCACCAGATCGACACCGGTGACCATTTCCGTGACCGGATGTTCGACCTGAATGCGGGTGTTCATCTCAATGAAATAAAACTCGCCGGCTTCATACAGGAATTCGAAAGTACCAGCGCCACGATAACCAATTTTGCGGCAGGCTTCGGCGCAGCGGTCGCCGATTTTTTCAATCAGCTTGCGCGGAATGCCAACTGCCGGTGCTTCTTCGATGACTTTCTGGTGGCGGCGTTGCATAGAGCAATCGCGCTCGCCGAGCCAGATGGCATTTTTGAATTCATCGGCCAAAATCTGGATTTCCACGTGACGCGGATTTTCCAGAAATTTTTCCATATAGACTTCCGGGTTGCCAAAGGCAGCGCCGGCTTCGGTCTTGGTCATGGTCACGGCATTGAGCAGCGCCGCTTCCGTGTGCACCACGCGCATGCCGCGTCCGCCACCGCCGCCAGCGGCTTTGATGATGACCGGGTAGCCCACTTTTCTGGCTGTCTGAATGATCGCTTTCGGATCGTCAGGCAGTGCACCTTCGGAACCAGGCACGCAAGGCACACCGGCCTTGATCATCGCCTGTTTGGCTGAGACCTTGTCACCCATGAGCCGGATCGACTCCGAGCGCGGTCCGATAAAGACGAAGCCAGATTTTTCTACCCGTTCTGCGAAATCCGCATTTTCGGACAAGAAGCCATAGCCGGGATGAATGGCTTCAGCGTCGGTTACTTCCGCTGCGCTGATAATGGCCGGCATGCTGAGGTAACTTTGTGCTGACGCGGCCGGTCCGATACAGACGGACTCGTCAGCGAGCTTCACATATTTGGCCTCGCGATCGGCTTCGGAGTGCACGACGACGGTCTTGATGCCCATTTCGCGGCAGGCTCGCTGAATGCGAAGCGCAATTTCACCGCGGTTAGCGATTAGGATTTTTTCAAACATAATTAGGTTCTGATTGCAGCCGTTTGAACGCTCGCAGCACAGTGCTGCAAGACGCCGGCAATTGCCCGGCGTCTTTTCGCGGAATTAAGCAATGATGAACAGCGGCTGGCCGAATTCGACCGGTTGGCCGTTTTCCACCAGAATTTGGGTAATGACACCAGCAGCATCGGCATCAATTTCGTTGAGCAGTTTCATCGCTTCGATAATGCAGACGGTATCGCCAACTTTGACGCTACTGCCAATTTCAACGAAAGAAGGTGATCCCGGCGCTGAAGAACGGTAAAAAGTACCAACCATCGGCGACTTGATAATGTGGCCGGTTGGCTCGGCCGCTACTGCGGCGACCGGTGCTGCCGCAACTGGGGCTGCGACTGGTGCGGCCATTTGCTGGGGCTGCATCATCACCATTTGATTTTGTGCTGGTGAAGACTTGACGATTCTGACTTTGCTTTCGCCTTCAGTGACTTCGAGTTCCGCAATATCGGATTCAGCCACGAGGTCAATCAAAGTTTTCAGTTTTCTTAAATCCATTGACGATCCACCTGCAATTTTGATTGCTTAAATTTATAAAATTCTACCGACTTTGACGGAGTCGTTGTCAGTAGATCATGAAAGTTGCCGTAATTTACAGCTTTTTGAGCGCAAATTCAATCGCGATGCGATAACCATCAACGCCCAAGCCGCAAATAACGCCTGCGGCCAGTTCAGACAGATAAGAGTGGTGCCGAAAACTTTCTCGACTATGAACATTAGAGATATGCACTTCGATAAACGGAATCGCCACACCAGCCAAGGCATCACGCAGCGCTACACTGGTATGCGTCAGACCACCGGGATTGATCACAATCGCATCAACCCCATCACGCTTTGCCAGGTGAATGCGGTCGATCAAGGCCCCCTCGTGATTGCTCTGAAAGCAAGCAAGCTTTGCGTTCGCCGCTGCCGCCTGTGCTGCTGCGGCCTGCTCGACTTCCGGCAGCGTCGTGGCGCCATAGACCGAAGGCTCCCGACTACCTAGTAAATTGAGGTTGGGCCCATTGAGCACCAGCAGGTTTATTGCCATCGAGATAGAACTCCGATTGACGAGGAAGGCTGCATTTTGCCGGAAAATGCAGCAGATAGGCAAGTAAAAACGCCACTTGAAATTATAGCGATGCCAGATCCTTGCGAACTTTGCTCATATCAAGGCGGCCCAGATAGGTTTGCCTGACCTGGCCACTGGCATCAATTAAGACGGTAAATGGTAAGCCGCCAGCCTGATTGCCAAACTGTCTGGAGAGTTCCGTGCCTTCCATGCCAGCCATCAGCAGCGGATAGCTGATTTTATATTTGGCTGCAAATTCCCGAATATTCGATGGGGAATCAATACCGATACCCACTATTTGCAGATTCTTTTCTTTCATCTCCGTCTGCAGATCAACCAGTTCCGGCATTTCCGCTACGCAGGGCGGGCACCAGGTTGCCCAGAAATTAACCAGCAGGATTTTGCCTTTCCACTCCCCAAACTGCCTGCTGTTGCCAGCTGAGTCAGGTAAAGTTTGCTGCATCAGGCTGGCTACGGCGATATTGACCGGCGCGACCGGCGCCAATTGTTTCCAGCCAAAATAAGCGCCGATACCAGTAAAAAGAAGGGCGAAGAATACGAGCAAGACAAGTGAGCGTTTCATGGTGTGGTGCTTTCTGCGATCAGGGCTTTCAATGCCGATATGTTAACCCGATCAATGCGACGCTTGCCTGCGCCCTTGCCAGCGCCGCGCAAATCATCGTAATCAAACAAACTCAGGTGTACACCTTCCTGTTGCCACATGAAGGACAAGACTTCGACCATGCGCTCCGGGTAACGGAAGTGGGGTGTTTCTGTTACCTCATAGTCGATCTCGCTATTTAATAAGAAAACGGCCACATCTTTGCTGCTGTCGGCAAACAGTTGCAGATGAATATCGGAATGTTCACCCGCTGTGCCATTGGCAACCGCGCCAGTCAGGTGAGGGGAGAAGTCGGCCAGTATTTCCATCAGCGACAAAGCAAGAGTGCGCAGTTGCAGCAAGCGCAGCGGCTGTTCTTCGCCAAAAAACAGCGCCTGGTATTCGCGTACTTCGGCTTCAATTTGCGAATTGTCAGGTAAAAAATCCCCGCGCAGGGTTTGATTGCCCAATATAAGTTTGGCCGCTTTGCGTTTGGCGCTGCCGTAGTCGGCGCCATCTTCGGCAATCATGCGGGCGGCAGCGGCGGCAATTTCGGCCCGCAATAATTCGGCATCACTTGGATAATTGATCATTTTTTGCTCAACAGGCGGCGTGCGTTTCAGCGGGCGTTGCTGAAAATAGAAAATACCCCAGTCAGTTCGGGATTTTGCAGCACGTGTGTCAGGTAAAATCCCGTGACACTTCTTTCCCGATTTTACAATGCACATTCACATACTTGGTATCTGCGGCACATTCATGGGTGGTTTGGCCGTGCTGGCCAAAGAAGCCGGTCACAAAGTCACCGGCTGTGACGCCAATGTTTATCCGCCGATGAGTACGCAGTTACGTGCGCAAGGCATAGAGCTGATCGAAGGTTTCGATCCGGCCCAGCTGGATTTACAGCCCGACCTGTTCGTGATCGGCAATGTCGTCTCGCGTGGTAATCCGCTGATGGAAGCCATTCTCAATCGTGGTCTGCCCTATGTGTCGGGGCCGCAGTGGATAGGCGAGCACATCCTGCATTACAAATGGGTACTGGCAGTCGCCGGCACCCACGGCAAAACCACGACGGCTTCCATGCTGGCCTGGATACTGCAAGACGCCGGTTATCAGCCGGGCTTTCTGATCGGTGGCGTGCCAATGAATTTCGGTATTTCTGCCCGTCTGGGTGGCGCGGTGGGCGATGGCAGCGACGCGCCATTTTTTGTCATTGAAGCCGACGAATACGACACGGCCTTTTTCGACAAGCGCAGCAAATTTGTTCATTACCGCCCGCGCACTGTGATCCTGAATAATCTCGAATACGATCACGCCGATATTTTCCCCGACCTGGCAGCAATTGAAACCCAGTTTCATCATCTGGTTCGCACGGTGCCATCGATTGGCCGGCTGGTAGTCAATGGTCGCGAAGCGTCGCTCAAACGCGTGATCCAGCGCGGATGCTGGAGCGAAACCGAATGGTTCGGCGCAACAGATGACAGCGGCTGGTCCATGCAGGCGCATGCAGATGATCGTTTTGACGTGCTCTTCCATGGCGCACTGCAAGGCACTGTGCATTGGTCCTTGTCGGGCGAGCACAATCGTCTCAATGCCGTGGCCGCTATTGCCGCTGCCCGCCATGCGGGCGTGCCACCGGCGCAAGCGATTGCTTCTTTGTCGCGCTTTGAAAACGTCAGACGGCGAATGGAAACCCGGGGCGTTGCCAATGGCGTGGCCGTGATCGACGATTTTGCACATCACCCAACCGCCATCACCACGACAGTTGCCGGTTTGCGCAGCAAAGTCGGGGCTGCGCGCATTCTGGCGGTGCTGGAGCCGCGCTCCAACACCATGAAGCTGGGCACCATGAAAGAAGCGCTGGCAGCCAGCTTGACCCAGGCTGATCTGGTCTTTGGCTATGGCGCCAAAGGCAGCGGCAAGGAAGCGCTGGGTTGGGATCTGGCTGCAGCGCTCGCTCCACTGGGTGACAAAGCGCAGGCCTTCGATGAGCTGGGTGCGCTGGTGGCAGCGGTCGTCACTGCGGCCCGGCCCGGCGACACCGTGCTGGTGATGAGTAATGGCGGCTTCGGCGGCGTTCATCAGAAACTGCTCGACGCCCTGCAAGCTGCGGCACAGAACTAAGCGCCGCATGATTTTGTACTTGCACGGCTTTCGTTCTTCGCCGCAGTCATTCAAAGCGCGCCGGCTGCGCGAAACCATGGCAGCGAGGAACCAGAGCGACCAATTTTTGTGTCCGCAATTGCCGGCCTCGCCGCGTGAGGCGGCAGTGCTGGCGCTTGATCTGGTGGCCGGTGTGGACGCCTCACAGCTGGCTTTAATCGGTTCTTCACTGGGCGGTTATTACGCTACTGCCCTGGCCGAGCGTCTGGGCTGCCGTGCCGTATTGCTGAACCCGGCCGTTAGTCCGGCGCAAGCTCTGGAAAAACACATCGGCACCACAACGGCCTGGCATTCTGAAGACGCATTTGAATTCAAGGCCGGGTACATTACGCAGCTGGCTGCGCTTGCGGTGCCGCAGATTACCCGGCCCGAGCGCTATTTTTTGCTCGCCGCCACCGGTGACGAAGTGCTCGACTGGCGCATGATGACGGCACACTATGCCGGAGCACGCCAGCACGTCATTGACGGCAGTGACCATGGTCTGTCCGATTTTGACCAATACATTGATGAAGTCCTTCAGTTCTGCGAAGCCTGATGACTTCTCCTTTTCGAAACAAACGCCAGCCATCTGGCAAACAGACGAATTAATGAATTTATTTTTTGAAGAATCGGGCGACTTTAAAGTCGGCACAGTACTGTCCCAGCAAGGCGAGGCCTATCAGGTCGAGACTCCCTCAGGCAAACGAACCAAGGTCCGTGCGCGCGATGTGCTGTTGCAGTTCACCAGTCCATCACCTGCCGAATTAATGCAGCAGGCGCAAGAGCTGGCCAAAGACATGGATGCGGCTTTTCTGTGGGAAGTCGCCGGTGAACAGGAGTTCGGTTTTGCTGAACTGGGCAGTGAATATTTTGGTCATGCACCGCTGCCGGTGGAAGCGGCCGGCTTGTTGATCAAGCTGTCGACAGCGCCGATTTATTTTTATAAAAAAGGCAAAGGTTGCTACAAGCCCGCGCCAGAGGCAACGCTGCAGGCAGCGCTGGCGGGTATGGAAAAGAAACGCCAGCAAGCGCTGGTGCAGGCAGGCTATGTGGAAGAATTGCAGGCTGGCCGCCTGCCGCCGGCGATGGCCAGCATGGTGGTGCAGCTCTTGTTCAAGCCGGATAAAAATTCCATTGAATACAAAGCCCTCGATACTGCCTGCAATGCCTTGCAGACTTCGCCGCAAAGACTGATGCTGAAGGTCGGTGGCATAGCCAGCGCCCATGCGCTGCATTTTTCGCGTTTTCTGCTCGAACAATTCCCCAAAGGCACAGGCTTTCCAGAGATTGCTCCGCCAGCGATGCCGGCCTTGCCGCTGGCCGCAGTGCAGGCCTTTTCGATTGATGACGTCACCACCACCGAAATCGACGATGCGTTCTCGGTACAAGAACTGGCTAACGGTAATGTGCGGGTGGGTATTCACATCGCCGCACCGGCGCTGGGCATTGCGCGTGATGATCTCATTGACCAGATTGCACGTGCCCGCATGAGTACGGTGTATATGCCCGGCGACAAAATCACCATGCTGCCGGATGCCCTGGTCGAGTCTTTCACGCTGGCCGCCGGTGCGGCGCGGCCGGCCTTGTCCTTGTATATCACGCTTGATCCGACTGACTGGTCGGTGTTGTCCACCGAGACGCTGGCCGAAGCGGTGCCTATGGCGGCCAATTTGCGTCACAACGATCTCGATGCAGTCATTACCCTGGAAAATCTGGAAGCCGGTGCGGGCGACTATCCGCACAAGCACGAAATTGCCTTGCTGTGGAAATGGGCACAAGTGCTGGAGCAGGGGCGCATGGTCAAGCGCGAAGGTTTTGGACTCAAACCCGAGCAGGCCAATCGCGTCGACTACAATTTTTATGTCGAGCAGGATGTGGTGGCGATCACCCGTAGAAAGCGCGGCGCACCGCTGGACAAAATCGTCGCCGAGCTGATGATTTTTGCCAACAGCAGCTGGGGCAAACTGATGCATGAACATGGCGTGCCGGGCATCTATCGTGCGCAAGGTGGCGGCAACGGTAACGGCTGGGCCGCACGCATGCAGGTTCGCATGCAGACCCATGCTGCGCCCCATCAAGGGCTGGGTGTTGATCAATACGCATGGAGCACTTCGCCTTTGCGGCGCTACACCGATCTGGTCAATCAATGGCAGATTCTGGCTTGTGTGCAGCATGGCGTGACCGCGCCACTGGTTGCTCCTTTCAAACCTAAAGATGCAGACCTGTTTGCCATTGTCTCGGCCTTCGATGGTGCTTACGCCGCCTACAACGATTTCCAGAACACCATGGAGCGTTACTGGTGCCTGCGCTGGCTCTCGCAAGAATCTGCGCGTGTCGTCGATGCGGTGGTGCTGAAAGATGAAGTGCTGCGCCTGGTCGACATCCCGCTGGTGATACAGATGCCCGGCCTGCAGTCGCTGGCGCGCGGCACCCAGGTCAGCCTGGAATTATTGCACTGGGATGAAGTCGATTTGTCGGTGCAGGCGCGGGTGATCGACATTGCCGCAGTCGTGACCGACTTGCCGGAAGCTGAAGACAATACCGAAGCGCAGACTGAACAGCCAGAGCAGGAACAAGATCAACCGCAACAACAAGAGCTGGCAGAGACGGATACGGCGCTTGAATTGCCGGTCGAGGCCAGCCCGGACTGATCATGACAGGCAAGGCGCTGAATCGACCGCTGTTGATCGCGATTACGGTCTCACTGCTGGCGCATGCGCTGCTATTGTCTTTGCACTTCGCGCCACAGCCGCCGCATCGTTTCAAGCCCCTGGAGACCGGGCTGGATATTGTTTTGCTCAATGCCCGCGAGCAGAAGGCACCGCTGCATGCCGATGCACTGGCGCAGCTTAATCTTGACGGTGGCGGCAACGCCTCAGCCGGCAGGATCACGGCGTTAGAAGCGCAACAGCAGCGCATCGCGCAACTTGAACAAAGTCAGGCCCGGATGCTGACGCAAATGCGCACGCCCGCATCGGCGCAACTGCCGCTGGCACACACCACTTCTGCGCAAAGCAGCGCAGCGTCGCTGTTTGTGCAGCAACGAGAGGGCGAAATTGCCCGGCGGGTTGAGGACTACAACAAGCGCCCGCTGAAAATACAGATTACGCCCAGCACGCGTGGCGTTGATTACGCGATGTATTACACTGCCCTGCAACAGAAAATCGAGCAAACCGGCAGCCTGTATTTTCCACAGCACGACGGCAAACAACTCTATGGCGAACTGGTGATGTACCTGCCCATTGCTGCAGACGGTTCCTTGTATTTGCAGGAAGGCGGCCCCCATATAGAACGCAGTTCCGGCGACGCCAGACTCGACTTGGCCGCGCTCGACATCGTGCAGCGTGCGGCACCCTTTGCGTCCTTGCCCGGCTCACTCAAGCGCGGCAGTAAAACGCAGGTGTGGGAAATCATTACCCGTTTTGTTTTTACCCGGGAAAACCAATTGCAAACTAGCCTGAACAAGGAGCATCCATGAAAGGCGTAACAGATCGCTACGTCGTCATTGGCAACCCCATTGCGCACAGCAAATCGCCGGCCATTCATGCCCGTTTCGCGGCACAGACCGGCGAAGCCATGCATTACGAACGCCTGCTGGCACCACTCGACGATTTTGCCGGAACCGTGCATGCCTTCATTGCCGCTGGCGGCCGCGGTGCAAATGTGACAGTGCCGTTCAAGCTCGAAGCCTATGCGCTGGCAACGCAACTCACCGAACGCGCAAAGGCCGCGGGCGCGGTCAATACTTTGCAATTTGCAGAAGGCCAGATCATGGGCGACAACACCGACGGCGTCGGGCTGGTGCGCGACATTGTGCACAATGCCGGCATTGCCTTAAAAGGAAAACGCGTGCTGTTGCTGGGTGCCGGTGGTGCTGCGCGTGGTGTGGTGCTGCCACTATTGGCCGAGCAGCCGCAGCAACTGATCATTGCCAACCGCAGCGCTGCGCGTGCTGTTGAACTCGTTGCTTCATTTCCGGCTTCGCCTTCACTGCTTTCCGCGGTCAGCTTTGCCGACTTGTCCGGCCACTTTGACGTCATCATCAATGCCACCTCGGCCAGCCTCACAGCAGACCTGCCGGAGGTGCCCGCTACCTTGTTCGGTCCGCAGGTTTTTGTCTACGACATGATGTATGCGGCAACACCGACGGTATTCATGCAATGGGCAGCACAACAGGGCGCTGCGGTGCGCGATGGTCTGGGCATGCTGGTCGAACAGGCGGCGGAATCTTTTTATGTCTGGCGCGGCTTGCGGCCGGACACCGGAGCGGTTTACAGCCTGCTCAGAGCCCAGCTTGAAGGTAGCGCATGAAGCGAAGGTTTTGGTTTTATCTGCTCGGTTTGCCGCTGGCATGTTTGCTTCTGCTGCAGTCCTGGTACTTCATTCAGATCTGGTGGTGGGTTGATCACAACCCTTCAAGCACGGCTTTCATGCGGGCCCAGCTAGAGCGCTTGCAGGAAAAAAATCCGAATGCCCAGCTGCAGCAAAAATGGGTGCCCTACAGTCGCATCTCGAATAACCTCAAGCGCGCCATCATCGCGTCCGAAGACGCCAATTTTGCCGAGCACGAAGGCGTCGATTGGGATGCGCTGCAAAAAGCCTATGCCAAAAATTCCAAAAAAGGCAAGATCGTCAGAGGCGGCTCGACCATTACCCAGCAACTGGCCAAGAATCTGTTTTTGTCCGGCGAGCGCAGCTACCTGCGCAAAGCTGAAGAAATGATCATTACCTATATGCTGGAAATGATGATGGACAAGCGCCGCATCTTTGAAATTTATCTGAACGTCGTCGAATGGGGTAGTGGCGTGTTCGGTGCCGAGGTCGCCTCCCAGCGTTATTTCGGCAAGTCTGCCGCCAGTCTGGGGCCGCAAGAAGCCGCCCGGCTGGCCGTGATGCTGCCCAATCCGCGTTATTTTGGCCGCCATCTCGATTCCAACTACTTGGCGCGCCGCACCGGGCTCATCGTGCAACGCATGAATAGCGCCGACTTGCCATAAATAGCCTGATATACGGGGCTTGCAGGCTTGCCTCGGTCTGCCTATGAAAGTACACTTGCGCTGTTTTTGTTGCCGGAGATCCTGCTTGGATCATCCATCCTCCCATCACCCGTTGCCCTCAGATAGCGTTCCCTGACAATGTGCAGCTGCGGCCAGGAGAAGCCTTGTGATTAATGTATTCGTGCTGCAAAACGGCCGGCTTAGCCAAGTCAACATCGAGAGCCGCGCCGACCTCGAACGTGCCGCGCCCATTTGGGTAGACCTGACCGACCCCAACGACGACGAGCGTGACTGGGTCAAGAGTATCTATGGCGTGACCTTGCCTGATGAAGATGAGGTCAAAGACATTGAAGCCTCGGCCCGTTATTACGAGGCCGATAATGGCGACTTGCATTTGCGGTCTGACTTTCTGCTGGAAGAAGAAGACGACGTCTCCCGCGTGGTGACGGTGGCCTTCATCCTGGCCAAAGACATGCTGTTTTCGATGCACAGCGATGATTTGCCGGTCTTTCGTCTGGTGCGCATGCGTGCGCGTTCGCGGCCCGGATCAATTGGCGACTTCAAGGATGTGCTGCTCGATTTGTACGCAACCGATGTCGAATACTCGGCCGATGCGCTCGAAGGGATTTATCAGAATCTGGAAGAAGTCAGCCGCAGCGTGCTGCAAAAAGATTTCAGTGACCAGGACGCGGCAGCGTCACTGAACGCCATGGCCCGCGAGGAAGACTTGAACGGTCGCATCCGTCGCAACATGATGGATACCCGCCGTGCGGTCAGCTTTCTGATGCGTGGCCGACTGCTCAATGCCGACCAGTTCGATGATGCGCGGCAGATTTTGCGCGACATCGAGTCCCTCGATGGTCATACCGCTTTTTTGTTCGACAAAATCAACTTCCTGATGGATGCCACCGTTGGTTTCATCAACATCAATCAGAACAAGATCATCAAGATTTTTTCAGTGGCTTCGGTGGCCTTCCTGCCGCCGACCCTGATTGCCAGCATCTACGGCATGAACTTCAAGTGGCTGCCGGAGCTGAACTGGGATCTGGGATATCCGCTGGCGCTGCTACTGATGCTGGCCAGTGCGATTACGCCTTTCTGGTATTTCAGACGCAGAGGGTGGCTGAAGTAAAACTGAAAGACACTGGGTCCCGATTTTCATCGGGACGACGGTTATCGAAGGTCGTCCCAGCGAAAGCTGGGATCCAGCGTCTTTTTCTTTATGCCGCCAGCTTCGCAAACGCTGTTCAAAACGCCTTTTGATTTTAATTACGGCGATTTCGCCACAATTAAAAGTTAGACAGGTTTGAACAATGATTCGACCAGCGCCATCACAATAAGAAAATTATTCGTGCTCGACTAAAGACACTGGGTCCCGATTTTCATCGGGACGACGGAAGGAATTGAGACGCTCTTCACACTACGAGCGTCGTCCCAGCGAAAGCTGGGATCCAGCCTCTTTTACCTTATGCCGCCAGCTTCGCAAACGCCAACCGTGCAATCGCCAGCGTCTCATTAATGACCGCATCATCATGCTGGGCCGAGACAAAGCCGGCTTCAAATGCTGACGGCGCCAGATACACACCATCGTCGAGCATCGCGTGGAAGAAGCGGTTGAATTTTTCTTTGTCACATTGCATCATCGTCTCGAAATCCACCGGCAATGCAGGCGCGAAGTACATGCCGAACATGCCGCCGATGGCGTCGGCACAGAAATCTACACCGGCTTCTTTTGCCGCCAGCGTCAAACCGTCTGTCAGTTTTCTGGTTTGCGCACCGAGGTTTTCATAGAAGCCCGGCCGCTGAATAATTTTCAGTGTGGTCATGCCGGCAGCAACTGCCACCGGATTACCGGACAAGGTACCTGCCTGATAGACGCCGCCGATCGGCGCCAGATGCTGCATCAGATCAGCCCGGCCGCCAAAGGCCGCCACCGGCAAGCCGCCACCAATCACCTTGCCCAGCACCGTCATGTCCGGCACCACGCCATACAGCGACTGTGCGCCACCGAGCGCTACGCGGAAACCCGACATCACTTCATCAAACAGCAGCAGCGCGCCATGCTGGCTGCACAGGCGGCGCATGGTTTGCAAAAATTCCGGGGTAGCGCGCAGCAGATTCATATTGCCGGCAACCGGTTCGACGATGACGCAGGCAATCGTTGAACCAAGATTCTTGAACACTTCTTCAAGTTGTTCGCAATCGTTATAGTCCAGCACCATGGTGTGCTTGGCAAAATCGGCAGGCACACCCGACGAAGTCGGATTACCAAATGTGAGCAGACCGCTGCCGGCTTTGACCAGCAGTGAATCGGCATGGCCGTGATAACAACCTTCAAACTTGATTACCGTATCGCGACCGGTTGCGCCGCGCGCCAGCCGCAGCGCACTCATCGCCGCTTCGGTGCCGGAAGACACCAGTCGTACTTGCTCGATCGAAGGCACCAGTTTGCAAATTTCTTCGGCCATCAGGATTTCGCCTTCAGTCGGCGCACCAAAGCTCAGACCGCGGGTGACGGCCTCTTGTACTGCCTTGACGACCTCGGGATGGGTATGACCCACAATGGCCGGGCCCCAGGAGCCGATGTAATCGATATAGCGCTTGTCGTCTGCGTCCCAGAAATGGGGGCCGAGTGCGCGGCTGACAAAGCGCGGCGTGCCACCGACCGAGCGGAATGCACGTACCGGTGAATTGACGCCGCCAGGGGTGCTGCGTTGTGCGCGGGCAAACAGGGTTTCGTTATTGGACACAGTGGTTTTCATTTTTATCATTGAGCAAATCAGGAAGAAATATCTGTTTTTCCGTCCGGCTCGCGGGCCCAGAAATAACGGTCAGGGATCAGCTTGCCCATCCCCAGTCTTTGCGCGTGGGCCAGCGCGGCCACGGTAAATTCCTGCGCTTCGAACACTGCTTCGGGCACATCGAGTCCATTGGCAAGCATGGCGGCAATGGTCGCCGACAAGGTATTGCCCGCCCCGACAAAAGGGCCGCTCTGGCGTTGCCAGCTGTCGTTGCGGACGATGCCATCGGCATTGAACAGGGTGTTGGTGACATCATGCGGGTCGCCCGGCGTGCCGGTTACGAATAAAAATTCGCAACCCATTTCTATCATGTGCAGCGCATCGGCTTCGAGCATGAATTCGGTACTGGGTTCGCGCCAGGTTTCGGCCAGCTTGGAGAGTTCATCCATCGACAGCAGCAGCAAAGTGGTCTGCGGCACCAGCAATTCACGCATGGCCAGCAAGACTTCTTCGTCGACATCCTGATCCGGCAGCATGGTCGAGAACGGATCGAGAACCAGCGGCACTTCCGGATAATCGGAAACAATTTCGGCAATCACCGAGATAATTTCTATACTGCCAAGGTAGCCAACTTTAAAGCCGGATACCGGCATGTCTTCTAATAAAACGCGCCCCTGATCGGCCACCCAGTCGGGGTCGATCAGTTGCACTTCGTCGGTATGAGTGGTGTCGCCTATCGACAATGCGGTGACAACCGACAGGCCATGACAGCCCATCGCCGCGAAGCAGGCAAGGTCTGCCTGTATGCCGAAAGCGCCTACCGGATCAGTCACGCCGAAGGAGAGGACCAGCGGTGAAGTTTGGATTTGCACGGGGACTAGATTAAGATAGCTGACTTTGTATTCTACTAGAAGGGCAGTACTGTGAGCGATAACAAGTCAAATGATCAAGATTTCAAAACGTGGATGTGCTTGATTTGCGGTTGGGTGTACGACGAAGAAGCAGGTCTGCCGGATGAAGGCATCGCACCGGGAACCCTTTGGGATCAGGTACCGATGAACTGGACCTGCCCGGAATGTGGCGCCCGCAAAGAAGATTTTGAAATGGTCGTCATCTGATTTTTCTGCTGCGCTCAAAGCGCATCAGCAGAAAAATTAGCCCGTATTTTTGGATGTGTCGCAAAAACACCTACACATCAACTTTTTAAACAGGCCGAGGTTTTAAAGGCTTGTCATTTTTGTTACAGTTGCGCCGAAATTCCTGAAACACGACGAGGAGCGGCGCAATGGTGGCATCGCATGGGCAAGCCGATTCGACCATTCTGGTCATCGACGACAGCAGCACCATCAGGCGTTCTGCAGAAATTTTTTTATCGCAGGCCGCTTATCGGGTAATCCTTGCCGAGGACGGATTTGAAGCCCTCGCCAAAATCATTGATCATGCGCCTGCACTGATCTTCTGCGACATCCTGATGCCCCGGCTCGACGGCTATCAGACTTGCAGCCTGATACGTCACAGTCAGCAATTCCATGCCACACCGGTTGTCATGCTGTCCTCCAAGGACGGCCTGTTCGATCGTGCGCGCGGCATGTTAGCCGGCGCCAATGCCTACCTGACCAAACCCTTCACCAAAGACAGTCTGCTGAAAACCGTGCGCGAGCAATTGCAACTGGTTCAGCAGGTACTCGTCTGATTTTTATACGTCTGTGAAAATGACTATACAAAATATTCTGATTGTTGATGACTCGCCGACCGAGCGTCATGTGCTGACCGAACTACTGCGCGCCAACGGCTACACGGTGGCGACCGCCGAGACTGGTGAAGAGGCGCTTGAACAAATTAAAACCAATCCGCCGCATCTGGTGCTGATGGATGTGGTCATGCCGGGCCAGAACGGTTTTCAGGCCACGCGCGCGATTGCCCGCAATCCGCTGACCGAGCATTTACCCGTCATTATTTGTACCAGCAAAGCGCAGGAAACCGATCGCATCTGGGGTATGCGTCAGGGTGCGCGCGACTACATCGTCAAGCCGGTTGACCCCGCTTTGCTGCTGCAAAAAATCGCCGCGCTCTCACGCAGTCTGGCCTGATATGTCATCGGTTTCCGATGCTGCTGCCTTGTCAGGCACTTCCGCAAAAAGCCGGCGCCGCCGGCGGCAATGGGACTATCAGCGTGAATTGCTCGAGCGAACCCGTCTGGCGCGTGCAGCGCCGGACCAGCATGCGCGCCGCTTGGCAATTCAAGTGGCCGATCAGGGTTTGCTGATCGACCTGACGCAGTCCGAACAGATTCTGAGCGTATCCACTCTGGTCACGGTGCCGCTGACCAAGCCCTGGTTTCTTGGTCTGACCAGCCATCGTGGCAAGCTCATTGGTGTGGTCGACCTTGCCGGTTTTATCGGCAAACCGATTGCCGCAGCCGACAGCGCAGACCGGCTGATTATTTTCGCGGCAAGCTTATCGAGCCACTGCGCGTTACGTGTTGCGCGGGTATGGGGGCTGACCGATATCAGTGCCATGCAGTCCCAGCCGGCAGTGGCGCACGCGCCGCTCTGGAGCGGCCAGTCCTATCGCGATGCCGGCTCAGCAGTCTGGACCGAGATCAATCTGGCCGCGCTTGTGCGCGATCCGGCTTTTCTTGATATCGCTGCTTAAGCGCTGCCAGTCGCCCATGTTCACCACCAGCTTCAAAGCCGAATCACCCGGGAGTTAACGATGGAATTCGAAACGGGGTCCTTCTCGATGGACGCAAAAAAAACCAATCGCCTGCAACAGCTGGCGGCAAAAATCAGCATTGGACCCCAGCGCCGCGGCTCCGCCAGTGCGTCGTTCTGGAGCAGGCTGCCGGCGTTTGCGCTGCAAACCCGCTTGCGCCTGTTGTTGCTGATATTAGGGGTTTGTCTGCTGGCGCTGGCTGGCTTTAGCTGGCTCAATTCGCAAGTGGCAATTATTGCTTCCAGCCAGACGCAGATTGCGGGCAGCGCGCTGATGCATTCGCAGCGCATTGGCAAGGCCGTGCCCAATGCGATTCAGGGTAATCCGGACGCCTTTGCGCAACTGCGCCAAAGCCGGGAAGTCATGAACAGCGAGCTGGCGGTGCTGGCCAACGGTGGCCTGTGGCAGGGCCGCAGTATTCCGCAGGCGGATCAGGACAGCGTCGTTTTACTGGCAACGATACGCAAGAACTGGCAGCGCTCGGATCAGGCGGCCACCCGTATCCTGTCTCTGGAAAAAGAACTGACAGGTTTTCGCACGACCCTGCAGCAGCTTAATGTTTTAAGTCCGACCTTGCTGGAATTGTCTGAGCAAATCGCCACCCTGAATGCACAGAACGGCGCCACGCCCCGCGAAATTTCTGCCGCCGGCCAGCTGGTCATGCTGACCCAGCGCCTGGGCAAAAGCGCCAATGAATTTCTGACTTCGGAAGGGGTCAATCCCGACACCGCATTTCAGCTCGGCCGTGATGCCAATACCTTTGGCGACATCATTCATGCATTTTTAGACGGCAGCCCGGTCTTGCGTCTGCCCGCTGCCAGCAATGCCGACATCCGCAGCAAACTCGGCGAATTGCAAACCGCATTTGCCAGCTATCAAAAACATGTTGCCGGCATTCTTGCCAGTTTGCGCAATTTTATTCAGGCTAAAGATGCCGAGCATCTGATCTTTACCGACAATGAAAGTTTGCGTGCGAGCTTGCAGCAATTGCAAAAAATTTATCAGCAAAAGGAAGACAGTAGGCACTGGACTTTCTGGGCCATTTTGCTCAGCACCATGTTGTCTTTAATGTGTGCGACGGCCATTGCACTCTTATTGCTCCGAGACAGCCGGCAGCGTGCGGCGGATGCCGAGTTGCGTCGCGTTGACGCCGAACGGCAAGGCCAGCATGCGTTGCAGGAAGAAGAAGCGGCGCGGGCCATCAATGAAAAAAATCAGGCCGCGATTCTGCGGCTGATGAATGAACTGCAAGAAGTCGCTGACGGCAATCTCACGACTTTGGCCACCGTCTCGGAAGACATTACCGGCGCCATTGCCGACTCCGTCAACTACACGCTGGAAGAATTGCGCAAGCTGCTGACCAAGGTCAATCACACAGTGCAGCAGGTGGGCTCGGCTTCCGGGTTGGCGCAACATATTTCCAGTGAACTGATTGCGATGGCGGCACGGCAATCAACGGAAATCGGCCAGACCGGCGAGGCTGTGCTGCAAATGACGGCGCAGATTCATCAGGTATCCCGCGCCGCCACCGAATCCGCCGAAGTCGCGCAATCATCATTGAAAGCGGCAGTGCAGGGCGAGACGGCAGTGCAGGATGCCATCTCCGGCATGCACCAGATTCGCGAACAGATACAGGAAACCTCCAAGCGCATCAAACGCCTGGGCGAGTCCTCGTTGGAAATTGGTGACATCACCGAATTAATTGCCGACATTACCGAGCAAACCAATGTGCTGGCGCTGAACGCCGCGATTCAGGCGGCCTCGGCCGGTGAAGCCGGTCGCGGATTTGCCGTCGTGGCTGAAGAAGTGCAAAGGCTGGCCGAACGTTCCGGTGAAGCGGCGCGGCAAATTGGCGCACTGGTGCAGGCGATTCAGAGCGATGCGCATGACGCCGTGATTGCAATGGAAAAATCAACGCAAGGCGTGGTGGAAGGTACCCGGCTGTCAGACGCTGCCGGTGCTGTACTGGCCGACATTCGCCGCATCTCTCAGCATTTGGCCGAACTGATTCAGGGCATCTCGCATTCCACCACCGAACAGACTGCACTGGCCGATGGCGTTGCCCGCAATATCGACAGCATTCTGGTCGTGACCGAGCACACCCGCCACGGCACGCAACAGACTGCTGGTGCAATCACGGAGCTGGCCACTGCCGCAGACGAACTCAAGCATGCGATTGCGCGTTTTCGTATCGCCAATTAAGCCTGCGTACTACGCACCTTAATGGAGATCGATATGTTGCCAGCCCAATCCATGCTGAAACAGCAGACCACGGCCTGCGTGCCCAAGACCTCGCCCGCGCTTTTGCCTGTGTGTATGGAAACACAGCAGGCCATGGCCAGCGGGCTGCATTTTCTTGAACTCGCTGCGCAAACTGAAGCGTGCGACACTGCGCAATGTGTGGAGAAAGCCAATGCACAATTGAATCAGGCCAGTGCCGCACTGCTGCTGATCAGTGCAGATGGTCCGGCTGTGCTACTGCAGTTCATGCAATCCTTGCTCGCGTCACAGTTAACGGCACAGCGTGCGATGCCCGTGCCGGCCGAGCTGGTGGCAGTTTGCGCCAACAGCGTACAGGCACTGCATCTGTATCTCGACCGTCTGGCGCAGGCCGAGCCATTAGAAGCCAGTCTGCTTTTTCCCTGTTACCGTCAGCTATTTGCGCTGCAAGGGCGCACCGATGCGTCGCTGGCCGATCTGCTCTCGGTGAGCAGGTCGCTCAATCTGCGCAGGTGTGCAGCACCTGTCATTTCGGAGCTGGGCCGTCAACAATTTGAACAAGCGCTGCTGAATTTTTTGCGCAGCAGTGCGCAGGCTGAGCAGCAGGCTGCAGCCAGCAAGATGGCTGTCATCCTCGCTGACATTGCAGCACAAGAGTCGGCGCATGATTCTGCTTTGTCGTGGCAAGTACTGCAGGCCTTTGCCGAACTGGCCGCAGAGCATGCGCTGCCTCAACAGACAGCAGCCAAAAAGATTTTCGCAGCCATAGCGCGTCAATTGCGACATGGCGCGGATGCTCACCACAACAGCGTACCAGCGCAACTGATTCGCGAAGCCCTGTTCGCGCTCTATCATGCAAGCACTTCAACGGCCTTGTCCGCGCAACTTGTGGCGGCCTTTGAACTCAATGCACAGCTGTCTGAGGCAACAGAGTGCGCGCAGATCAGGCTGCTGACAGCAGAAGAAATCGCCGCCATTCATGTTTTTCTTGACCAGCTCTCAGCCATCAGAAGCGCGCTCGAATTGCCAGCGCCTGAGACGACGATTGCCGGGCAATGGCAAGAACTCGCTGTTCATGCCAGTCGTGTGACGCTGCTGGCACCCTTTGCGCCCGCCTTGCAACAACTGGCCGCATTGCTGGCAGTGAACACCCTGTCGCAGCATGAGCAGGTGGGGCTGGCGGCCTGGCAGTTATTAATCGAAGCCTGTCTGACGCAGCCAGCGGCCACGGATTTATTGCGCCTGCAGCCGGTTTTGCTGGCCGCGCTCGAAGCAATACCGTCACGAAATCTTCACCAGCTTGCACTGCGCAGCGCCGCGGCTTCCATGCACAAGCCGGCTATTTGTACTGCACTGAAAACGGCAATCACGCATGGCCTGCTGTTAGTCGAAGCCCAGCTGGAGGACGCGTTGCAAACCGGCAGTCTGGCAGCGGTTTATCCGGCGATTGATTTGTCGCTGGCACAAGTGGCTGCTGCACTGAGCATGTGTGGCGACAGGCAAGCCTGCCATCAGCTGCAAGAAATCCGGCACAGTCTGGCGCGTTATTGCAATGAGCTGGCAGACAGTTTTAGCGCCGACGGCCCGGGCATTGCGAGTGCATTTGCGCGGCTGGGTCAACGTGTGGCGATGCTGGATTGGGCGCAGCAGTTGCCCGAGCTGCAAACTGCAGACTCACAGTTATCGTCAAAGTCACAGCTAGTGCCAATGCCGGTTGTGGAAACCTATTCATCCGTCCCAGTCCCTGCGCCTGCTGCTGAGGATGGCAGTGAAACCAGCTTTACGCTCAGCCCGGCACTGCAGGCCATTTATCAAAACGAAGCTCGGCAGCTGATACAACAACTGGCGGTGATGCTCAATCATTGGTGTGTCAACTTCGACCAAGACCTGCCGCTGGCAGCCTTGCATGCCGCGCATTCTTTGGCCGGCAGTTCGGCAACAGTCGGTCTGCAGTCTGTGCAAGAGCTGGCGGCAGCACTGGAGCTGTTATTGCAAACCCTGCTTGCGACCTATTGTGAAGACCGCTCTGTCGCAGCACGGCATCTGCTCGAAACCGTGGTCGCCTTGGAGCATATGCTGAGTGAACTGAACGTACATCGCTGGCCAGCGCAACAGGCGGATCTGGTTCGGGGGCTGCATGATTTGAACCTGCATTTGCGCCAGACAGCCATCCTGCGTACACCGCCAGCAGAGCAGGTGCCCGTGCCGGAAAATAGTTTGCCGCCTGCCTTGGTATTTGATTCAGTAGCTGGCTCAGAATCTGAGCCAGCTGCAGAGCCAACACCCATTGTCGACGCTGAATTGCTGGCCTTATTCAAGGAAGAAGCTGCGGATTTGTTGCCGCAACTCGATCAGCATTTTCGTGCATGGCAAGCGGCACCGGATGAACAATCCGTCGCCGCACCGATCTTGCGGATTTTGCATACCTTGAAGGGCAGTGCCCGCATTGCCGGAGCGCTAGTGCTGGGTCAGCAACTGCATCAGTTGGAACACGCGGTCAGCCAGCTGGCGCACCTCGCCAGCCGCGATGCCGCAGCCATTGAGCCTTTGCTGGCCGCGTTCGATGCCGCGATGCAGGAACTGGCTTCGCTGACGCCAACAGTGGTGACAAGCCTGAAATCTGCTTTGTCGTCAGCTTTGCCGTCACCTTCCTCGCCATCTTTGCCGTCAAAAGAAGCCACCACCGTTACTGCCGAAACTGCGTTACCTGGACATCCAGCAGCAGCGGTGCAGCTGCGGGTACGCGCCGATCTGCTTGATCAGGTTGCCAGTTCCTCGGCCGAGCTGATGCTAGGCACTGCCAGACTGAACGCCGAGCTG
Source organism: Burkholderiales bacterium (assembly GCA_947451925.1). Lineage (GTDB taxonomy): Bacteria > Pseudomonadota > Gammaproteobacteria > Burkholderiales > Burkholderiaceae_D > Pernthalerella. The sequence continues at coordinate 72,770 of CANGAW010000005.1, forward strand.
CAGGCGCAGCGGCAAGTGGTGACGGAGCTGAGCGACAATATTCTTCGCCTGCGCGCCCAGTTGCGCGAGCTGGAGATGCAAGCCGAAACCCGCATCGCCTCGCAATTGCAAACCCAGACCAGTCGCGAATTTGATCCGCTGGAATTCGATCAATTCACGCGTCTGCAAGAACTGGCTCGGATGATGACGGAAACGGTTGGCGATGTCGTCAGCGTCCAGCGCAGCCTGACGGCGCACATGGAAGCCAGCGGCTTGACGCTGGTGAGCCAGTCGCGCCATGCCCGCACGTTGCAGGCTGATTTGCGTCAGGTGCGCATCGTGCAATTTTCCAGCATCGCTGAACGCTTGCATCACCTGGTACGTCAGACCGGGCGCGAGCTGGGTCGTCAGCTGCGTCTGGAGATTAGTGGCGGTGCGCTGGAACTTGATCGCGGCATGCTGGAAAAACTCAACGCGCCACTGGAGCACTTGCTGCGCAACGCCGTTGCACACGGTATCGAAGCAGCGGCAGTGCGCGAAGCTGCGGGCAAGCCGGCGCAAGGCTGTTTGCAACTGCAGTTGTCGCAACAAGCCAATACCATCGAAGTGCAAGTCCGTGATGATGGCCGCGGGCTGGATCTGGCCCGCATCCGCGAACAGGCCGTGGCCGCTGGTTTGCTGAGCGCTGAGGCAAGCCCGTCGGAGGAGCAACTGACGGCACTGATTTTCGAGCCCGGCTTGTCGACTGCCGACGAAGTCACGCCTTTGTCCGGGCGCGGCATAGGTATGGATATCGTGCGCGACAGCGTGCTGGCGCAGGGCGGCACGCTGCAGGTTGCCAGTACTGCCGGCATCGGCACCTGCTTCACGCTGCGCCTGCCGCTGACGCTGGCGACCACGCAAGTGGTGCTGCTGCAAGCCGCCCGTCGCCAGCTGGCTTTGCCGTCGGCGATGGTGCAGCACGTGCTGCAATTGTCAGCAGCCCGTGCACAACGGGCGCGTCAGGCCGCACAGATCGACTGGCGCGGTGAAGCCGTACCGCTCTACCGGCTCGCTGCGTTGCTGGCGCAAGACCTGCCCGCAGGCGTTGCCGAGAGCGCGGAACAGCCGGCATCCATTCTGGTTTTGCATGGCCAGCAGGGCGCTGTTGCGATCGAAGTGGACAGCATTCTGGGTAATCGTGAAGTCGTGATCAAAAATAGTGGACCGCAACTGGCCAAGGTGGCCGGCATTGCCGGCGCGACGATGTTAGCCGATGGCAGTATCGTGCTGATCATTAATCCGCTGCCGCTGATCGGGTTGGCAACACAGCGTTCATGCACAGCGCAGACGCAGCAACAGGCAGGTATGGCCTCCCTGACTGAAGCACCGGCGCCGACGGTGCTGGTGGTTGACGACTCGCTGACGGTGCGTCGTGTCAGCGAGCGGCTGCTGGAGCGCAATGGCTATGCGGCCGTGCTGGCGCGCGATGGGCTCGATGCACTGGAAAAACTGCAAAGCATTTTGCCGGCTGCCATCTTGCTCGATATTGAAATGCCGCGCATGGATGGTTTTGAGTTGCTGCGCACCTTGCGTTCCGACAGCCGCTGGCAGCAAGTACCGGTGGTCATGATTACTTCACGAACGGCTTCCAAACATCATGATCATGCAGTGCAGTTGGGTGCCAATGCTTATCTGGGCAAGCCCTATCAGGAAACCGAGTTGCTGGCATGGTTGAAACAAACGATTCATCAGACCGCGCTGCAGACTTAAACCCTGCGCCAGCTCACAGTCGCTGGCTTTGTCTGCCGTCACAATCTCGAATTGCATGAACATTCAAACCAAGAGCACGCCATGAAAATCGACTGGACCAGCAACGGTAAAACCACCGGCATCAAACGCCGTCATGACCACATCGCCTATGTATTGCAAGGTGGTGGTGCGCTCGGCGCTTATCAGGCCGGCGTATATGAAGAATTGTTCAGTACACCTTATCAGCCGGACTGGGTCGCTGGCGTATCCATAGGCGCTATTAACGCTGCACTGATCGTCGGCAATCCGCCCGAGAAAAGGGTGGAACGTCTGGTTGAGTTCTGGAATCTGGTTTCTTCCGGCATGCTCTTGCTCGACGAAACCTTGTCCATGGCGCCGTGGCTGAAAGCAGGTGCCGACATGACTGAGTCGCGCAGCACCTTTAACCAGCTCAGTGCCTGGCAGGCGGCGCTATTGGGTATTCCCGGTTTTTATCAGCCGCGTGTGCCGCCCCCGGCATTTCAGCCTGATGGCAGTACGGCCGCGCTTAGTGTTTACGATACCGAGCCGCTGCGGGCTACCCTGGAAAGACTGATAGATTTTGACCTGATCAATAGCAAAAAAATCCGCCTGTCTTTAGGCTCGGTCAATATCCGCACCGGTAACTCGCACTACTTCGATAATGTTGAAACCACCATCGGCCCCGATCATGTGATGGCAAGCGGCGCGTTGCCGCCGGCGTTTCCACCTGTAGTTATCGATGGCGAAGCCTATTGGGATGGCGGCATTCTGTCCAACACGCCTTTGCAGCATGTGCTCGATGTGCGGGAACAGTCCTGCAATCTGCTGGTCTTTCAGGTGGACTTGTTTAATGCCCGCGGCATGGTGCCGGTCAATTTTGAAGAAGTGCTGAAACGGCAGAAAGATATTTTGTATTCCAGCCGCACGCGTTACAGCAGCAATATCGTGACCGAAATGGTCAACACCCGTAAAGCAATCAATGACTTGCTGGCCAAGTTGCCCCCTGATTTGCTGGACGATCCGGAAGTGCAGCATCTGGCTGAACTGACACAGGTCGCTCCCGTGGATCTGGTGCATCTGATCTACCGGCCGGGCCCGGCTGATCTGGAATCCAAGGATTATGAATTTTCACGGGTATCGGTGCGCGAGCGCTGGCAAGCCGGAAAGCGGGATGTGCATGACGTGCTGACGCATCCGGAATGGCTGAAAATGGCCGGCAGTAAAGCCGGCGCCACCCAGTATGACCTGGCCCATCACAGCCGCGCCGTACACGAAAGCGAAACACTGGCACCGCCACCCAAGAAACCCGGCGACAGCGCCCAGCACGCAATCGGTTTTTAAGCTTTCTTGACTACCGCATAGCGTTCCAGGGTTTTTTTGCGTGCGGCATCATGCGCTACCAGTGGTTGCGGATAGCTTTGTCCCAGCGTAATGCCGGCCATCTGCAATTCCATCGCCGTCAGCAGCCATGGCGCATGAATTTGTTTGGCATTGAGCTTGGCCAGTTGGGGCAAATAGCGTTTGATGAATTTGCCGTCGGCATCGAAGCGCTCGGATTGCGTGACCGGATTAAAGATACGGAAATAAGGTTGCGCATCACAGCCCGAAGAAGATGCCCATTGCCAGCCGCCGTTATTGGCTGACAGGTCAAAGTCATTCAGATGGCGGGCAAAATACGCTTCGCCGCGGCGCCAGTCTATGCCCAGATCCTTGATTAAAAAACACGCCGTCACCATGCGCAGCCGGTTATGCATATAGCCGGTCTGATTGAGCTGCAGCATTGCCGCATCCACCAGCGGGTAACCGGTTTTTCCCTCGCACCAGGCCGTAAATGCAGCATCGGCCTCTTCGCCGCTTTCCCATGCTA
>CANGAW010000006.1 GCA_947451925.1 Burkholderiales bacterium
AGTACTGGCTGTAACGGCTGCGATGTCGCCGCAGCAAGTGGGAGACGAGCCTTTGCTGATTGCGCAAAAGACAGCTGCACCCATGATGGTCGGGCGCAACAGGGTCGCCGCCGGTCTTGCCTTGTGTGCGGCTTTTCCAGAGGTGGATGTCATCATTTCCGACGATGGTTTGCAGCACTATGCACTGGCCCGCACGGTAGAAATACAGTTGTCGGATGCGCGTGGCCATGGCAATGGCTGGCTGCTGCCGGCAGGCCCCCTGCGTGAACGGCCTTCGCGGCGCAGTGATTTTTATGTGGTCAATGGAGCTGCTGAAACTGGCGAGCACGCATTTCGCATGCAATTGACAGGCACCCATGCTGAACAACTGACAGACCGCCGCCGCCAGCGGCCATTGTCGGCGCTGTTGTCGCAGCAAGGTATTGCGGCAGTCGCCGGCATCGGACATCCGCAACGTTTTTTCGATATGCTGCGCGCGCAAGGCGTGGTCTTGAGCGAGCAGCGGGCCTTACCTGACCATTTTGATTTTTCCGTCAATCCTTTCGCCGCAATTGCCGCCGATATCATCCTGATTACAGAGAAGGATGCAGTAAAATGCGTGGCCATCGACATGATTGCGCGCGATTCGCGGCTGTGGGTGGTGCCGGTGCAAACGACGATCACCGGATCGCTGGTAAAGAACATTGTGGAGAAATTGCGTGGACACTCGCCTGCTTGATATTTTGGTTTGCCCTCTGTGCAAAGGCCCGCTTACCTATGACAAACAGGCGCAGGAACTGCTCTGTCGCCCGGACCGGCTGGCCTATCCGATCAGGGACGGCATTCCCATCATGTGGGCCGAAGATGCGCGCGACCTGAATGCGGCTGTGCCTGCCTCTGATGCAAATCAAGCTCAATAAGCCCCAGGCTGGTCTGACCATTTGCCGTCGCTGACGGCTTTTTCTTTTTACTATGTCTTTTACCGTTATCATTCCGGCCCGCATGGCCTCCACCCGTCTGCCCGGCAAGCCCCTGGCTGACCTTGGCGGCAAGCCCATGGTTGTGCGGGTAGCAGAGCGGGCTTATCTGGCTGGTGCGGCGCAGGTGATTGTGGCAACCGACCATCAGGAGATCGTGGCGGCCTGCCGTTTGCACGGTGTTGATGCGCGCATGACGCGGGCAGACCATCCTTCGGGCACCGACAGAATTGCCGAAGTGACGTCAGCCATTGGTCTGGCCGATGATGCCGTTGTCGTGAATGTGCAGGGTGACGAGCCCCTGATTGACCCTGAACTGATACGCGCCTGTGCCAGCCTGATTGGTCCGCAGGTGCCGATGTCGACGGCGGCGCACCGTTTGACTGACATTGCCGAAATTTTTAACCCGAACGTGGTCAAGCTTGTGCTGGATGCGGCGGGACATGCGCTGTATTTTTCGCGCGCGCCAATTCCCTGGCACAGAGACGGCTTTGCCGCATCAACGGCGGCGCTGCCGCAAGGCTATGTCGCGCTGCGTCATATTGGCCTGTATGCGTACAGACAGGATTTTTTACAGGCTTATCCTGCTTTACCGGTTTCGCCGCTGGAAAATATTGAAATGCTCGAACAATTAAGGGTACTGTGGCACGGCCATAAAATTGCGGTGCATCTGGCGGACTACGTGCCCGCCGCTGGTGTCGATACCCCCGAAGATTTGCAGCGTGTACGCGGGCAGTTTGCTCACTGACTTGCCGCATATTCAATGCTGAGCAATTGAATTAACGAAATTTTGTGGTAAGTTTCGAGCAAGACAATGACGAGACAATAGACGCTCTGGCGGTGAATTTCCCCGCCTGCGCAGTCATGAAGATTTTAAAAATGCTTAAGGAAAAATAATGCGGCTTATCTTATTGGGAGCGCCTGGTGCCGGCAAGGGTACGCAAGCGGCTTACATAAAAGAACGTTTCAACATTCCGCAAATTTCAACCGGAGACATGTTGCGTGCAGCAGTGAAAGCCGGTTCGCCTCTTGGCCTGGCTGCCAAACAGGTGATGGATGCGGGTGGTCTGGTGTCGGACGACATCATTATCGGTCTGGTAAAAGATCGACTGAAAGAAGCAGACTGTGCAAACGGCTATCTGTTTGACGGCTTTCCACGCACCTTGCCACAGGCTGATGCGATGAAGGATGCGGGCGTGGCGATTGATTACGTGCTCGAAATTGATGTGCCTGATGAAGCTATTGTCGAGCGCATGAGCGGTCGTCGCGTGCATGCTGCGTCTGGTCGTTCTTATCATGTCAAATTTAATCCGCCAAAAGTCGCCGGACAAGATGATCTGACTGGCGAAGCCCTGATGCAGCGTGATGATGACCGTGAAGAAACCGTCATGAAGCGCCTGGCGATTTATCATGACCAGACCAAGGTCTTGGTCGGTTATTACAACGACTGGGCAAAGTCCGGTAAGCCGGGTGCACCCAAGTATCGGAAAATTGCCGGTGTTGGTCCCGTAGAGAGCATAAGGGATAGCGCCTTCGCCGCTCTGGCGGAGTAAGTAAAAAATAAAAGCGGACCTTGTGTCCGCTTTTTTGTATTGGTCTGAAATTGGTCTGAAATTGCAGCAAGTTTATTGATCATGGAATAAACCCTGAAGAGACGCGCGCCTGACAATAAAAAGCACAGCGCGCAGGGGCGAAAAGTTTTGGTGGAGACAGCCGTTTCGACGCTTCTGGTCGGGATGGCTTATGACGTTAAAAACTGTCGTCAATTTTTGGGAGGAACTATGTCATCAACAGGCTTGTGGTTTGCCATGGTGTGTGGACTGGTCGCCGTCATCTACGGCTTGCTAACCCGCAGTTGGGTCCTGCGTCAGGATCCCGGCAATTTGCGCATGCAGGAAATCGCGGCAGCTATCCAGCAGGGTGCGGCTGCCTATCTGGCGCGGCAGTACCGCAGCATCGCCATCGTTGGCCTGGTGCTGGTCGTACTGATCGCTTATTTCCTTGATCTAAAAACGGCTGCCGGCTTTGCGCTGGGTGCCCTGTTGTCCGGCGCCTGCGGTTTTATCGGCATGAATGTGTCGGTGCGTGCCAACGTCAGAACAGCACAAGCAGCCACCCGCGGCATAGGCCCGGCGCTGGAAGTGGCTTTCAAAGGCGGCGCCATTACCGGCATGCTGGTGGTCGGTCTGGGCTTGCTGGGGGTATCGATCTTTTTCTACCTGATCGGCGGACTCGACAGCCCTGATGCAAAGACGTTGAAGCCCTTGCTGGGGCTGGCCTTTGGTGCGTCGCTGATCTCAATTTTCGCCCGGCTCGGCGGCGGAATTTTCACCAAAGGTGCTGATGTCGGTGCGGATCTGGTCGGCAAAGTCGAGGCCGGGATTCCGGAAGACGATCCGCGTAATCCGGCCGTCATTGCCGACAATGTCGGCGATAACGTTGGTGACTGTGCCGGTATGGCGGCAGACCTGTTTGAGACCTATGCGGTAACGTTGATTGCGACCATGGCGCTGGGCGCGCTGATGGTGGCGTCTGCGCCGGCTTTGGCGGTTATCTATCCCTTGGTTCTGGGCGGCGCCTCGATAATTGCGTCCATCATCGGCGTCTCCTTCGTCAAGGCAAAGCCGGGGATGCACAATGTGATGCCGGCTTTGTATCGCGGACTGATCGTTGCCGGCGCGCTGTCTCTGATTGCGTTTTATCTGCTGACTGCCTGGTTGTTCCCGCAACCGCTGATCATGACAGACGGCTACAGTGTCTCGGCGCTGGCTTTGTTCGGCTCTTGCGCGGTGGGTCTGATCCTGACTGCGGCACTGGTCTGGATCACCGAGTACTACACCGGCACCAACTTCGCACCTGTGCGGCATATTGCGCAAGCCTCCACCACCGGACATGCAACCAACATCATTGCCGGTATCGGCATTTCCATGAAATCGACGGCCTGGCCGGTGCTGTTTGTCTGCGCGGCGATTCTTGCCGCTAATCTGCTGGCAGGTTTATACGGCATTGCCATTGCGGCCACCGCCATGCTCAGCATGGCCGGCATCGTGGTGGCGCTCGATGCCTACGGCCCCATTACCGACAACGCGGGCGGCATTGCCGAGATGGCAGATTTACCGGCCACGGTGCGTGCCATTACCGACCCGCTGGACGCAGTGGGCAACACCACCAAAGCCGTCACCAAAGGTTATGCAATTGGCTCGGCAGGTTTGGCCGCAATGGTGCTGTTTGCCGACTATACCCATGCGCTGTCCAGTCGCGGCATGTCGATTGCGTTTGATTTGTCCGAGCCTGTGGTGATTGTCGGTTTGTTTATTGGTGGCCTGATTCCTTTCCTGTTCGGTGCAATGGCAATGGAAGCGGTGGGCCGCGCTGCCGGCGCGGTTGTGGAAGAAGTGCGGCGCCAGTTTCGCGAAATCCCCGGCATCATGCAGGGCACGGCCAAGCCTGAGTATGGCCGTGCGGTTGATATGCTGACTGCTGCGGCAATCAAGGAAATGATGATTCCTTCCCTGTTACCTGTGGCCGCGCCAATTTTGGTGGGCCTCTTGCTTGGCCCCAGGGCTCTGGGCGGCTTATTGATGGGCACCATCGTCACCGGCTTGTTTGTTGCCATTTCTATGTGCACCGGTGGCGGCGCCTGGGACAATGCGAAAAAATATATTGAAGAAGGTCAGCATGGCGGCAAGGGCAGTGACGCGCACAAGGCCGCAGTCACTGGCGACACGGTTGGTGACCCTTATAAAGACACCGCAGGTCCGGCCATTAACCCCTTGATAAAAATTATCAATATTGTGGCTTTGCTGATTGTGCCGCTGCTGAGTGCAAACGGCTTGTTTGGCTAAAGTCACACATCTCAGATCATTTCAAATTGAAAAGGGCGGCATGTGCCGCCCTTTTTTTATTGCGATTTCTGATTGTCAAAAGTCGCGGCGATTCGTTATCCTTGCCGCACGTTTTACCACCTGTTCAATTTGGAGAAATCATGGAAATCAAAAATAACGTATTCATCATCACGGGTGGCGCTTCCGGTCTGGGCGCTGCCAGCGCGCAGATGATCGTCGATAACGGCGGCAAAGTGGTGTTGGCCGACGTGCAGATTGAAGCAGGTGAAAAGCTTGCTGCTGCGTTAAACGGAAAATTTGTGAAGTGCGATGTCACCTCTGAAGCCGATGGACTGGCCGTGGTGGCAGCCGCGCAGGCAATGGGTAATCTGGTTGGCCTGATCAATTGCGCCGGCGTTGCACCGGCTGTCAAAACCGTGGGCCGGGATGGTCCGCATCCGCTGGATGTATTTCAACGCGTGATCAACATTAATCTGGTTGGCACCTTCAACATGGCACGTCTGGCCGCTGCCGCAATGGGCAATGGCGAGGCGAATGCAGCCGGTGAGCGTGGTGTGATTATTAACACCGCATCAGTCGCAGCCTATGATGGCCAGATCGGTCAGGCTGCCTATGGTTCTTCCAAGGCTGCAGTGGTTGGTCTGACCTTGCCAATGGCACGTGATCTCTCGCGCAGCGGCATCCGCGTGATGACCATTGCGCCGGGCATTTTCGAGACGCCGATGCTGTTGGGAATGCCGCAAGAAGTGCAGGATGCGCTGGGTCAGATGGTGCCGTTCCCGCCAAGACTGGGCAAGCCTGCCGAGTACGCGCATCTGGCCAAGACCATCATTGAAAATGTGATGTTGAATGGCGAGACGATTCGTCTCGATGGCGCCATTCGCATGCAGCCAAAATAAGCCTTCAATACTTGTATGAAGAAGGCAATAGTACGTTAACTTGTTTGTGCAGATGGCTTGCCTGCTGGTAATCTACAGGCATGGCCACACTGCAAAAAACAGGGTTGTTCCTTGCTGGTGGCGGCGCCCGCGCCGCCTATCAGGTTGGCGTGCTGCAGGCGATTTTTTCTTTGCTCAGCGAGACGGGCTGGCCGGCAAAAAAAAATCCGTTTGATATTGTCTGTGGTACTTCGGCCGGCGCAATCAATGCGACGGCCTTTGCCTGCCGGGCTGACAACTTTGAAGAAAGCGTCACCCATTTGCTTAATGTGTGGCGCAATCTCGAGGTGGAACAGGTTTATCGTGCGGACTCGGTGGGTGTCATCCGTTCTGGCGCACGCTGGTTGTCGCTGCTGTCGTTTGGCTGGCTGCTGCGCAAATGGAAATCAAATCCGCCCAATTCTTTACTCGATAATTCACCGCTGGTTGGTCTGATGCACCGGATGCTGGATTTGCCGCGTCTGGATATGGCTCTGGAAAACGGCATGCTGCATGCGCTGGCTGTCTCGGCGTCGTCTTATACTGCAGGCCAGCACATGACGTTTTACCAGTCAGCACATGTGCTTCCCGCCTGGAGTCGCATGCAGCGCCACGCAGTGCAGCAGCAAATCGGTGTGGATCATTTGCTGGCCTCTTCAGCCATTCCCCTGATCTTTCCGGCTGTACCTTTATATTGCTACGATCGCTGTGAATACTTTGGAGACGGATCGATGCGTGAAGTCGCGCCGATTTCACCGGCGATTCATCTTGGCGCCGACAAGGTTTTGGTGATTGGTGCCGGCAGTATCGGTGGTGCGCAGCGCAATGTCGCGGAGTTTTCCGGTTACCCGAGTCTGGCGCAAATTGCCGGCCATGCGATGTCGAGTATTTTTCTCGACAGCTTGTCGGTTGATATTGAAAGGCTCAGTCGCATCAATGCGACCTTGTCCTTGCTAACGCCCGAACAGCGCAGCCGAACAGAATTGCGTCCGGTGGAAATGCTGGCCATCACCCCATCACAGCCGCTGGAATTGATTGCCAGCCGCCATGTGGGAAGCCTGCCTTTGCCTATCCGTACGCTACTCTCGGCAATCGGTGCGACTGAGCGTCGTGGTGCGGCACTGGCTTCCTATTTGTTGTTCGAATCCAGTTATACACGGGCCCTCATTGAGCTTGGTCAGATTGATACGTTTACCCGTCGCGATGATGTGCTGCGCTTTTTTGACGTGGACGAGCAAAGCAAGGAACAGGTTTTTGCGAAAAATTTGGAGGTAAATATGTCTTGAATGGCAAGTTTGAAGAAATCGGAAGATTTTTTCATTCGGTAATAATTGAATGTATGAAGAACGATGTTAAGTGTCATTTACGGTAAAAATTGATACTTTATTTATATTTTGGCATCAAAATAATGCATGCCAATTTGCAAGCAGGGGTTTTGCCCAAGCCAAAGGGCGCGTATGATCTCGGAAACTTGAAAATTCAATTTTCTGGATGATTAGTCGATAACCGGCAACTTGTCCAAGACAGAGCTGGCAGTCGCAGCAGTTTGCACAAATACTATTCCCGCAGATTGTGTGCGTTTTTGATTGCTCCAAAAATACCGTGAACATTTATACGCTTAGCGCACCTCAGCCGCGCGAGGAAGATATCGAGGAACCCTGTATGGGAGACGGTTTGCTGCGCACTGTGCCCAGCAATGTGGTTCAGTCAATTCGCGCTTTTCGTGTTGTCGATCTCCAGGCCGAGGCCATGCGCCTTGGCCAGCATTTTTTGTATGCGCATTGCGCGCAGGCAGGCACGCGTCAGCAGGTGCTAGCTGCCATCGCTGAATCCTTTCATGTGCCAAAACATTTTGGCAAGAACTATGAAGCGCTGGAAGAATGCCTGACCAGCCTGTTCTTCAAGGCGGGAACTCAGCCCGGTTTTCTGGTGGTTCTTGAGCAATTACCGAATACGCCCAAGTTTGACAAAGAGGCCAGAGAAAACCTGCTTGACGTATTTCGGGATGCCGCAGACTACTGGGGCGAGAAAAAAATCCCGTTCCGTGTTTTCTTTTCTTTTCAGACCGCTGCCACGCTGCCCCTGCTCTGAACACCCGCTGGCGCTGGTAAAATGCGCGCCATGAAACGACTCGTCATTTTGATTTCCGGACGTGGCAGTAATATGCAGGCAATCATTCGTGCGGCAGCTGCAGAGCAGTGGCCGGCACAAATTGTTGCAGTCATCTGCAATCGGCCACAGGCAAAAGGTTTGCAGATCGCCAGCGATGCCGGGATCGCGACCGTGGTGGTTGACCACCAATCCTATGCAGACCGCGCCACTTTCGATGCTGCCCTGGCTGCAGCGATTGATCAGTTTGCCCCCGACCTGGTTGTTCTTGCCGGGTTTTTGCGCATACTGACAACGGAATTTGTTTCCCGTTATCAGGGCCGGATGCTCAATATTCATCCTTCGCTGTTGCCTAGTTTTCCCGGTCTGGCTACGCATAGTCAGGCTCTGTCTTCAGGGGTCAAGGTGCACGGCGCGACGGTACATTTTGTGACCCCCGATCTGGATCATGGTCCTATCGTGGCGCAGGCCACGGTGGCGGTTGAAGAAAACGATACCGAAGCCTCGCTGGGCTCCCGCGTGCTGGAGCAGGAACATAGTATTTATCCGCAAGCCATTCGCGACTTTATCGAAGGTCGTATAGCACTGGAAAATGGTCAGGTCGTCAGGACTTGAATTTTTTGTGAACAGATTATTTCCCGCGCCGTTTGAAGGGCGCTTTTTTTATCTTACTCATTAAGGACAACGCATGAGATTGCCTCCTGCAATCATAGGCAGCACCGAAGAAGTGTTGCGAGAAGTACTGCGTTTTACCGCTCCGGCCGATAGCACTTTGTCGCGTTATTTTCGCGACCATCCAAGACTGGGTGCGCGCGAGCGTGGCGTGGTCGCCGAGGCGATCTACGGCATGTTGCGCAACAAGTCCGTCTACACCAATTTTGCCGAGACCGGTGCCGGACCGATGATGCGCCGCATGGCCTTGCTCGGACTGGCCGATGCGGTCGGCGTGGATTCGCTGGGCGGGCTGTCCGAGGAAGAGTTGGTCTGGTTGCAGCGCGTGATGGAAATCGACAGGGCGAATTTGCCGCTGGCTTTGCGCACCAATATGCCGGGCTGGCTGCTCGAGCGTTTGCTGTCGCAGTATGGCGAAGCTGCCGCATTGGACATCATTGAAGCCTTGAATCGCCCGGCGCCGCTGGACTTGCGCGTCAATAGCATCAAGACCACGCGTGACGAAGCCATGGCAGCGCTGACCCTGGCCGGGCTGAGTCCGGTACCAACCAGTTTTGCGCCGCTTGGCGTGCGTTTGCTCAAAAAACCTTCGCTGCAAAACATGCCCTTGTTCAAAGAGGGCGCCATTGAGGTGCAAGACGAAGGCAGTCAGTTGCTGGCGCAAATCGTCGGTGCCAAACGCGGCGAGATGGTGGTGGATTTTTGTGCCGGTGCGGGCGGCAAGACGCTGGCCCTTGGCGGCGCGATGCGCAATACCGGACGCTTGTATGCGTTTGATGTGTCGGAAAAAAGGCTGGCGAAATTCAAGCCGCGCATGGCGCGAAGCGGACTCTCGAATGTGCATCCGGTACTGATCGCGCATGAGAATGATGCCAAGGTCAAGCGACTGGCTGGCAAAATCGATCGGGTACTGGTCGACTCACCGTGTAGCGGTCTGGGCACGCTGCGCCGCAATCCGGATGTGAAGTGGCGGCAGACTGCCGAAGGTGTCGCCGAGCTAAACGTCAAACAGATTTCGATTCTCAATGCCGCGGCGCGACTGGTAAAACCCGGTGGGCGTCTGGTGTATGCAACCTGCAGCTTGCTGGCTGAAGAAAACGAAGCCATCGTCGATCAGTTTATCGCCTCGCAACAGGACTTTACGCTGGTAAAAATGTCTGCCGTGCTGGCCGAGCAAAAAATACCCCTGGAGATGGATGATTACCTCAAGCTGCTGCCCAATCAGCATCAGACCGATGGATTTTTCGCCGCCGTACTTGAACGCAAAAAAATCCCGGTTTTGGCATCGCCAAAGGATCAGGAAATTCTGACAGAAGAAGAGCCGTCCCCAGAGCAAAGTTAAGCATTTTTGAATAAGGTCAAAGGCTGAGATTTTGGCAATGGCAACAGTACTTATTTTTGCACTGTTTTCTCCAAATTAAGTGTTATTGTTTCTAACAATGCTTTTGCCAATTAATCTTTGCCTTGCTATTCATGAATCTTCATTCCTCCCTGAATTTATGGCCAGACCTTCTGGCTGACCTTTCTCATCCTGATTTGCTCAGCCAGCTGTTGGCCATCGCCATTTGTATGCTGGCTGGCTGGGGCTTGTCTCATCTGTTGATGAGAATGTTCCATGCACGCGGTGGCGCATTGGGTTCCGGACGTGCACGGGTCGGCAGTTTTTTGAACGTGCTGTCGCCTCTTTTGTCAGTTTTATTGATTGCACTCGCCATTCCAGTATTGAGCCATTGGCGTCATGTCGGGTTATTGCGGGTAGCACTGCCCTTGTTAAGTTCTTTCTTACTGATTCGCGCGGTGTTCTTTTTACTGCGCCGGGTCTTTGCCCGCAGTGGTAATGTCGGCAGGGTGCTGCTGGCATTCGAAAAGATTTTTGCGCTGCTGGTGTGGATTGGTGTTGCTTTGTACCTGACCGGCCTTTTGCCAGAACTGATGCTTTACCTGGACCAGACGACGGTGCCGATCGGGCGTCATCAGGAATCACTGCTGGTCATTATGCAGGCAGCAATGTCGGTGTGCGTGACGTTGATTCTTGCGCTGTGGGCTGGTGCTGCGCTTGAGCAGAGGCTGATGAAACTTGACGCCGTACATTCATCATTGCGCGTCGTGTTGGCACGGGTGGGACGGGCAGTACTGATTTTGCTGGCGGTATTGGTCAGCTTGTCTTTGGTTGGCCTGGATTTGACCGTGCTGTCAGTGTTTGGCGGTGCGCTGGGCGTCGGTATCGGTCTGGGTCTGCAAAAACTGGTCAGCAGTTACGTGTCGGGTTTTGTGGTTCTTCTGGAGCGCAGCTTGTCGATTGGTGATCTGATCACCGTGGACAAATTTAGCGGTCGGGTTGAAGAAATCAGAACCCGCTATACCGTCTTGCGTAGTCAGGATGGTACCGAGTCCGTGATTCCGAATGAAATGCTGGTATCGAGTCCGGTACTCAATTTTTCGATGTGCAACCCTGACCTGCGCGTCAATCTGACCGCGATCATGGCCCCTGACGTAGACATTGATACCTTGTTTCCGCAGCTTGAACAGGCCGTTGGCGCGGTTGCAGGCGTATTGGCTAACCCGCCGCCGGAGGCTTTGCTGATACAGCTGGGCACGGAAAGTCTGAGTCTGGAGATGGTTTTCTGGGTTGCAGCATCCGACAAGCTCAAGCTGCCATCGATCAGTTCGGCGGCTAATCGGGCCATGTATAAATTGTTGCCGCCATCGTTACTGAAGGCCGTTTCAGGCGCATGATGGAAGTAATCGGTCGCATGACCAAGGACTTTTTCCAAATACACATTTATGCAATTTGGCTCTGGTCCTGCTGCCGGAAATAGGCAAAATAACGTACAATTTGAAGGTTTATTCGAGTGCGAAGCCCGGCTTTTGTTCCGGTGCGGCGGTATCCGAATATTTATGGAGAAAAAATGAATTTGAATTCAGGCTTGAATTTGGTCCTCGACTTTCTTTCTAATGGTCTTACGCACGCAACCGTCTGGCAGGTGGTAATCGCTACGCTGGTGATGACGCACATCACGATTGCAGCCGTGACGATCTTTTTGCATCGTTGCCAGGCGCACCGCGCGCTGGAACTGCATGCGATCCCCAGCCACTTTTTCCGTTTCTGGTTGTGGCTGACCACGGGTATGGTCACCAAAGAATGGGCAGCCATTCACCGCAAGCATCACGCCAAGTGCGAAACCGAAGAAGATCCGCACAGCCCGGTTACCCGCGGCATCAAAAAGGTGTTGTTCGAAGGTGCCGAGCTGTACCGCGCCGAATCGAAAAACCGTGAAACCATTGAAAAATACGGCCACGGTACACCGGACGACTGGATCGAACGCAACTTGTATACCAAGCACTCCGCATTGGGTGTTTCCATTTTGTTAGTAGTCGATGTACTGTTATTTGGCGTGCTCGGCGTAACGGTGTGGGCAGTGCAGATGTTGTGGATTCCGATTACGGCTGCCGGCATCATTAACGGCATTGGCCATTACTGGGGTTATCGCAACTACAACTGCACCGATGCGTCGACCAACGTGTTCCCGATCGGCATTCTGATCGGCGGCGAAGAACTGCATAACAACCATCACACCTTTGGCACCTCGGCCAAGCTCTCATCGAAATGGTATGAGTTCGATATCGGCTGGATGTACATCTCCATCTTGTCGGCGATGGGTCTGGCTACAGTTAAAAAGATTGCACCTGCTCCGCGTTTTGATCGCCAAAAGCTGGTGTGCGATATCAACACGCTGCAATCGGTGGTTGCAAATCGCTATGACGTGATGGCGAAGTACGCTCGCTCGCTGCAGAGCACCTGGCATGAAGAGATCAATCAGATCAAACAGAAATCGACGTTTGAGCCTAATTTTTTGAAGTCATCCAAAAAGCTGCTGCAACGTGAGCCAGCCAGTTTGCAAAGCAACCAGCAGCAGCAGTTGTCAGAACTGTTCAAGCACAGCAAGGCCTTGAAAACCATGCATGAAATGCGTGGCGAACTTGCGGCAATCTGGGAGCGTTCGCACTCCACCAGCGATCAGTTATTGCATCAGTTGCGCGACTGGTGTGCAAGAGCGGAAGCCTCCGGCATTCGTTCCCTGCAAGAGTTTTCCCTTCGTTTGCGCAGCTACGCCTGAGGCTGGTTAGCACAAGCCAAGTAGTCGAATAGTCGGATAGTCGGATAGTCAGCAAACAGCAAAAAGCCCCGCAGTTTTCACTGCGGGGCTTTTTGTTTGGATCAAGCAGATTATTACTAAAATTACTTAATCTTGGTTTCTTTGTACATCACGTGCTTACGTGCCTTGGGATCAAACTTCATGATCTCCATTTTGTTAGGCGTCGTACGCTTGTTTTTGTCCGTGGTGTAAAAGTGACCGGTACCTGCGGTCGATTCCAGCTTGATCTTGTCTCGGCCTGATTTAGCCATGATGTGTCCTTTGCTCTACGATTTCAGCGGTTAGAATTTTTCGCCGCGGGCGCGCAAGTCGGCCAGCACGGCATCGAGGCCGATCTTATCGATGATGCGAAGACCAGCATTGGATAAACGCAGGGAGACCCAGCGATTCAATGTTTCACTAAAAAAACGGCGCTGTTGCAGGTTAGGCAAAAAACGGCGTTTCGTTTTGTTGTTAGCGTGGGAAACGTTGTTGCCGACCATCGGCTTCTTCCCTGTTACTTGGCAAACACGTGCCACGGCGTACTCCTTAAAGATTCCAAATTTGGAAAAAACGAAGTATAGCCAAAAAAATCAGAATATTCAACGACTTGCGAAAAACAATTGTGTCTTTGTTCTGCGTGAAATTTAACAATTTGTCGATTGGACATAAGAATGTGATATTTCCGCCCGTAAATACGTAATCAGCACAGGCCATGCTCCTGGAAAGACCATGTTTTGCTGCCGCAGACAATAATATGGTCCAGCATTGGCACTTCGATGACACTCATCAGCTGTTTCAGCTCCAGAGTTAAGGTTTTGTCCAATGCACTGGGTTGCGCGCGACCGGACGGATGATTATGGGCGAAGATGACGGCTGCCGCATTATGGGCAATAGCCAGTCGCACAATCTCGCGTGGATAGACGCTGGTGCGGGTCAGGCTGCCACGAAACATGCTTTCGCAGGCGATCAGCTTGTTCTGAACATCCAGAAAAAGGCCGACAAAGCTTTCTGTTTCCTGACCAGCAAAATGCAACAGCAAAAATTTGTTCAAAGCTTCGGTTGAATTAAAAACGGGGCCCGATCTGAGTTCTTCTGAGAACGTTCGCCGCGCCAGTTCCAGCACCGCTTGCATTAATGCGATTTTGGCCGGGCCTATGCCTTTGAATTCCTTGAAGTCGGCAGCACTGGCAGAAAACAATTTTCCCAGCGAGCCGAAATGCGCGAGGACTTCACGTCCGAGGTCGATCGCCGTTTTGCCTTGAATGCCAGTTCGCAAGAACAGCGCCAGTAATTCAGAGTCAGATAAGGCTTTCGGTCCATAGGCAATCAGACGTTCCCGTGGCCGCTGATCTTGTGGCCATTGTGAAATGCGCATTTCCCGCTCCCGGAGTGGTAAAACGGCAAGCTTAAGCGAATAGAAAAGAGGGAAGGCCTATCGTGTTGTCTGTGGTGGCTTACAATAGCGCGGTTCGTTTCAAGTCAAGAATTGTATGCCCAATAAACCACAGCTTCTAATCTCCGATTCGGCTTTTCTGACCTTGCACTATCGCCTTTCTTCGGCAGACGGTCAGGACATTGTCACCACCTTTAATGAAAACCCGGCGACCCTGCAAATGGGGGGCGGCCAGCTGGCGCCATTTCTGGAAGCCTGCCTGCTTGGTTTGGCTGAAGGCGCGCATCAGACTTTCAACCTGAGTCCTGAGCAGGCCTATGGGCAGCGCAACCCGGATCTGCTGCAATGGGTGTCGCTGGAAACGCTGGCGCAAAATTCGCAAGAGGGGGAAGACTATGTCGTTGGCGACATGGTCGATTTTGCCGCACCCGGTGGCGGGCGATTTGCCGGCACCTTGCGCGAAAAAGCGGAGCAGGCTGCCTTGTTTGATTTCAATCATCCGCTGGCTGGTCAGCACGTAAAATTCGAGGTTCAGATTATCGGGGTGATGTAAGCAGAAGTGCGTGCTTGCCCTTGCGGAGAAGAGTAATGGATCAGGAAATTTTGCTGGCTCAGCCGCGCGGATTTTGCGCTGGCGTAGACCGCGCAATCGAAATTGTCGAGCGCGCGCTGGCGCAGTTCGGCGCGCCCATTTATGTGCGGCATGAAATCGTTCATAACGCCTATGTGGTAGAAGATTTGCGCAGGAAGGGGGCCATTTTTATCGAAGATCTCGATGACGTCCCGGTTGGCAATCATCTGGTATTTTCCGCGCATGGCGTATCGAAGGCAGTCAAGGCCGAAGCGGAAATGCGTGGCCTGAAGGTTTTTGATGCGACCTGTCCGCTGGTGACCAAGGTGCATATCGAGGTCAGCAAGATGCGTGAGGAAGGCCGTGAAATTATCATGATCGGCCATCATGGCCATCCTGAAGTCGAAGGCACAATGGGGCAGAGCGAAGAAGGTATGTATCTGGTTGAGACAGTCGATGATGTGGAAAAACTGTCGGTCAAGTTGCCCAGCCGCCTCGCCTATGTGTCTCAAACCACATTGTCGGTAGACGACACTATTGAAATCATTACCGCGCTGAAGAAAAAATTCCCGCACATTGCCGAGCCCAAGAAGGCCGACATTTGTTATGCCACCACCAACCGGCAGCAGGCCGTCAAATTCATGGCAGCAGAAGCGGATCTGGTGATCGTTGTCGGTAGCCCTACCAGTTCCAATTCAACCCGCTTGCGCGAAGTCGCCGAGAAAAAAGGCGTGGCTGCCTACATGGTCGACAACGCCAGCCAGATCGATCCGGCCTGGTTAACAGGGCGGCAGCGCATTGGTGTCACCGCCGGTGCGTCGGCACCTGAAATTCTGGTGCAGGAAGTCGTCAACTGTCTGAAATCCCTCGGTGCCAAAAGTGTTCGTGAGCTCGATGGCGTGGAAGAGCACGTGACCTTCCCTTTGCCCAAGGGCCTCAAAGTGCGTTCGACTGCTTCCTGACCTGATACATGGATATCCTGACCCAGCAACTCATCAATGGTCTGGTACTGGGCAGCATGTATGCGCTGGTCGCACTGGGCTACACCATGGTGTATGGCGTACTGAACCTGATCAATTTCGCGCATGGCGAAGTGCTGATGATCGGTGCAATGACCAGCCTCTCTCTATTGCATTTGCTTGAAAAAATCGCACCGGGCTTGCCTGGCGGCGTGCAGTTGTTCATTGCCATTGCCGGGGCGATTCCGGTCTGCGTCGTGGTCAGTATCATCATCGAGCGCGTCGCGTATCGCCGCTTGCGCAACGCGCCCCGGCTGGCCCCTTTAATCACTGCCATCGGCGTGTCGATTTTGCTGCAGACGCTGGCAATGATGATCTGGGGTCGTAATCCCTTGCCCTTTCCGCAGGTGCTGCCGGGTGAACCCCTGCATTTTTTTGGCGCGCTGATCACTCCGACCCAAATTTTATTATTGGTATTGGCCGCCGTGGCCATGTCGGCGCTGGCAATGCTGGTGCAGATGACCCGCCTTGGTCGTGCCATGCGCGCCGTGGCAGAGAATCCGCGTGTTGCCGCCTTGATGGGCGTCGATGCCAATCGGGTGATCGTCTATACCTTCGCCATCGGTGCAGCACTGGCTGCCCTGGCCGGTGTGATGTGGGCAGCCAATTATGCGTCGGCACAGTTTGCAATGGGGTTTACGCCGGGCCTGAAGGCCTTCTCCGCGGCAGTACTTGGCGGTATCGGCAACATCTACGGCGCCATGCTCGGCGGCATACTGTTGGGCTTGATCGAGAGTCTGGGCGCCGGCTACATTGGTGAGCTGACCGGCGGATTTTTGGGTAGTCATTATCAGGATATTTTTGCTTTTATCGTTTTGATCATCGTGCTGACCGTACGCCCTTCGGGCTTGATGGGCGAGCGTGTGGCAGATCGTTCCTGAGACCCCGGCATGAAGACTTTTCCCTCATCATGGAAGTCAAATAAGCCAGGGGCGACGCTGCTTGTGCTGTCGTTGCTGATTATTGTCTTTCCTTTTTTTGCCGCGCAATTCGGGAATTCCTGGGTGCGCATCATGGATGTGGCGCTGCTCTACATCATGCTGGCATTAGGCTTGAATATTGTCGTCGGTTTTGCTGGTCTGCTCGACCTTGGCTACATCGCTTTTTTTGCCATCGGTGCTTATATGGCTGGTCTTTTGGCCTCGCCGCAATGTGCCGTGGTACTGGAGTCGCTGGTGATGGAATATCCGGCGCTGGGCGAACCTCTGGTCAGGCTGCTGGGAGCCGACATTGCCGCGAACGGCATCCATTTATCTGTCTGGCTGATCATTCCCTTAAGCGCAGCGGTTGCCGGTTTGTCGGGTGCCTTGCTGGGTGCGCCCACGCTGAAATTGCGCGGTGATTATCTGGCGATTGTGACGCTGGGGTTTGGCGAAATCATTCGCATCTTCATGAATAATTTGAACGGGCCGGTCAATATAACCAACGGCCCGCAAGGCATTAACCTGATCGACCCCGTCAGGCTTGCTGGCGTGTCTCTGGCTGGCGAGGCAGGTTCCGGTGGCGTGGTGCAGTTTGCCGGGTTGGCGATGCCTTCGGTGAATGCCTATTATTTTTTGTTTGTGCTGCTGTGTGTAGCCACTGTTTTTATTTCGCGTCGTCTGCAAGATTCGCGGCTTGGCCGCGCATGGGTGGCGATACGGGAAGATGAAATCGCGGCCAAGGCCATGGGCATTAACGTGCGCAATCTCAAACTGCTGGCGTTTGCTATTGGAGCTTCATTTGGCGGTGTGGCCGGCGCCATGTTTGCGTCTTTTCAGGGATTCATTTCACCAGAATCTTTTTCACTGACCGAGTCCATTGCGGTGCTGGCGATGGTGGTGTTGGGCGGCATCGGCCATATACCCGGCGTAGTTCTCGGCGCGATCTTGCTGGCGGCTTTACCTGAAGTGTTACGCCACACGGTTGGCCCTTTGCAAATGGCCTTGCTGGGAGAAGTCTGGATCGAAGCCGAAGTGCTGCGCCAGCTTTTATATGGTCTAGCACTGGTGCTGATCATGCTGGTTCGTCCGGCAGGACTTTGGCCTTCGCCGCGTCAGGAAGACAGGCCGATTCAGGCATCGGTTGTGGGTGGTGCATGACGACTGAGCTTATTTTAGAGATTGCGCAGGTCAGCAAACGCTTTGGTGGTTTGCAGGCTTTGTCGGATGTGAAGCTGTCGATTGCGCGTGATCAGATCGTTGGTCTGATCGGCCCCAATGGCGCTGGTAAAACAACCTTGTTCAATGTGATTACCGGTTTGTATCAGCCCGACAGCGGTCAATTCAGCCTCGCCGGTAAACCCTATTCGCCATCGGCGCCGCATGAAGTAGCCCGTGCCGGCATTGCCCGCACGTTTCAAAATATTCGCCTCTTTGGGGACATGACGGCGATTGAAAACGTGATGGTTGGCCGCCATGTCCGCACCCGGCAAACGGTGCTCGGCGCAATCTTGCGTCACGCTGCCGCCCGGGCAGAAGAGGCCGCGATCAAAAAGCATGCGCTGGCCTTGCTGGAATTTGTCGGCATCGCCGAATTTGCCGATCGCACCGCGCGGCATTTGTCGTATGGCGACCAGCGTCGGCTGGAAATTGCGCGGGCCTTGGCCACCGACCCCTTGTTGCTGGCGCTTGACGAGCCAGCCGCGGGCATGAACGCAATCGAAAAAGAAGGCTTGCGTACCTTGCTGTTAAAAATAAAAGCGCAGGGCACGGCCATTTTGTTGATTGAGCATGACGTCAAACTGGTGATGGGTATTTGTGATCGCCTGACCGTGCTGGACCACGGCGAACGCATTGCCGAGGGCACGCCTGCAGAGGTGCAGCGTAACCCGGCAGTGATTGCCGCTTATCTTGGTACAGAGGCCGCATGAATTCCTCCAAACCTTTGCTGAAAATAAGCGGGCTGACCGTTGCTTATGGCGGTATTGAAGCGGTCAAGGGCATTGATCTGGAAGTGGCAGCTGGCGAACTGGTCACATTAATTGGTGCCAATGGTGCGGGCAAGACCAGCACACTCAAAGCCATTACTGCCAGCTTGCCTGCTGCCCGTCGCGGTGGTTGCATTGAATATGCCGGTGAACGTATCGACGCATTGCCGGCCTTTAGTCTGGTGCAACGCAAGCTGGCGATGGTGCCGGAAGGCCGGGGGGTGTTTGCCCGCATGTCGATACGCGAAAACCTGTTGATGGGTGCGTACTCCCGCAATGATCAGACTGGCATCGCCGCCGACATCGACAAGTGGTTTGAAATCTTCCCGCGTCTGAAAGAGCGGGCATCACAACTGGCGGGCACACTCTCGGGTGGCGAGCAGCAAATGCTGGCGATGGCACGCGCCTTGATGAGTCACCCGCAGCTATTGTTGCTGGATGAGCCATCCATGGGCTTGGCGCCTATCATGGTTGAGCGAATTTTCGAGGTCATCAAAACCATTGCTGCGCAGGGTGTGACGATACTGCTGGTGGAGCAAAACGTCAGGCAGGCACTGCGTATTGCACAGCGCGGCTATGTAATGGAAACAGGCACAATTGTGCTCAGTGGCCGTGCAGAAAATCTGCTGCAAGATCCGCGGGTGGTTGAGGCTTATCTGGGCGTCTAGGCCGGACGCTGATGTGTTTGCGTCCGGCTTGGCTGACTATCTGAATTCAATCAGAATGTAATCAGGCTTTTTTGTAGCGAACGACGTTCTGATGTTGTTCGCCCAGCCCGGCAATGCCCAGCCGGATGTCATCGCCGTGTTTCAAAAACTGCTGCGGCTTCATGCCCATGCCCACACCGGGCGGAGTGCCGGTTGCAATGATATCGCCCGGCATCAGGGTCATGAAACGACTCAGGTAGCTGACGATTTTGGCGACGGAAAAAATCATTGTGCGGCTATTGCCGGTTTGCTGGCGCTTGCCGTTCAGATCCAGCCACATGGCCAGTTTTTGCGGGTCGGCTATTTCGTCGCGCGTAACCAGCCAGGGGCCGACCGGACCGAAGGTATCGCAGCCCTTGCCCTTGTCCCACTGTGTGCCATGTTCGAGTTGAAAGGCGCGCTCGGACAAATCATTGATGACGCAATAGCCAGCGACAAAATCCAGCGCCTGTTTTTGGCTGACATGCTGCGCCTTGGTGCCGATGATGACACCGAGTTCAACTTCCCAATCGGATTTTTCAGAGCCCTTGGGCAGCATCACCGTATCGTTGGCGCCAGAGAGCGAAGTCACTGCTTTCATGAACACAATCGGCTCGGCAGGAACAGGCATGCCGGACTCAGCCGCATGGTCCGAGTAATTGAGGCCAATGCCGATGAATTTTCCGACCTGTGCAACAGGGACGCCAAAGCGCGGCTTGCCCCGTACTGCCGGCAGCTTGGCCGGATTTAATTTGGCCAGTTTTGCCAGCGACTTTTCTGACAGCTGCAGCGGACCGATATCGTCTATGACGCCAGACAAATCACGTAACTTACCTTCTGCATCAATGAGTCCCGGTTTTTCCTGACCTGGGCGGCCGTAACGAACGAGCTTCATTTATTTTCCTTTTTAATTTACAGTTCTCGCCATTGCATAAACACATCGCAGTGCAGGGATGGATTATGCCTGTGTTCAAATAGGTACTTTGATTTCTGTATCATCGGGTCAAATGAATAAAAACAAATTTCACGCAGCACTCGCCATGCTGCTCTCGGCAATGTTCAGTGTGCTGGTGATTGCATGGCTGCTGACCTGAACCTTAATGAGCCGATTCCACCATAGATAAAAGAACAAACATCATGCTGAATAAATTTTTCTTCACAGCCTGCGGGCTGAGTCTGGCAGCCATACTGGTTGCATCGCCTAGTTTTTGTGCGCCGAGCGACAAGGATTTTGTGATTGTCGAGCCTGAAAACATCGTATGGAAAGACGCCGGTCGCGGTGTCAAAATCGCGCTAATTTATGGCGACCCATCCAAGCCGGGCCAGTATGTAATCCGCGCCCATTTCCCGCCGGGCGTCATGAGTTCGCCGCATTTTCATGGCGAAGACCGGCATGTGACCGTGATTGAAGGCACCTGGTATGCGGGCCGCGATGATAGCTGGGACCCCGATGCAACGGCACCATTAAAGGCGGGCAGTTATATGTTTCACCCGGCCGGTGGCGTGCATTACGACGGTGCCGGTGCTGAAGGTGCAACGGTGCAGATCATTGGCATGGGCCCCAGCAAAACCACATTCCTGTTTCCGAAAGAGGGTGATTTCGGTCAGCCGCATAAGCTGAACTGATCAGGCTCAACGGATGAAAAAATTATTCTTTGTATTGCTTGGCATCCTTGGATTGCTGAGCTGCGTGCCGGCCAGTGCCGAATGGGTTTCTTATTATCAGGGAGCAGAGACTGAAGAGTTTTTTGATCCGCAATTAGTCAGCCAGCAACAAGGCGTAATCAAACTGTGGACGCTGACCAGTTACGCTGCGCCCATTACCAGCCTTGAAGGTCAGGAACTGCAATCGGAAAAAACACTGACCACCGTTGATTGTCCGGCCCGGAAAACCGGTGCAGAAAAAGTCATCAAATTGACAGGCAAGAACGGCGAAGGAATGGTTGTTGCAACCATGGATACCGTGTTGCGGCTGGGACGTGTGCGCGCTGGCAGTGCGGATGATCAGTTGTTAGGAAAAATCTGCCGGTGATGCCGGTTTGTTTTAGTCAGACTGGTCTCGCCGACAGGAATCGAACCTGTATCTAGCGCTTAGGAGGCACTTGTTCTATCCGTTGAACTACGGCGAGACATTCTTGCTATTTATTACGCATAGCGAGAGGCAGATTATAGCCCAGCACTCTTATTTCAAGCGCGCGGTTTAGCATAGCGTGAACCCAGCCAGTACAATAGCGTCCTAATTCATCTTTCAGCAGGGCGGCCAACAACAGCCCTTCTATTCCAATGGCAGTTATTTCTCTTAGCGATGCGCAGCTCGCATTTGGTCACGTTGCACTACTTGATCACACTGAATTTTCACTTGAAACCGGTGAACGGGTCGGCCTGATCGGTCGCAACGGTACTGGAAAATCTTCCTTGCTAAAAGTGCTGTCCGGGCTGATCAAGCTCGATGATGGCTTGTTGACCATGCAACAGGGTTTGCGAGTTGCCTATGTTGATCAGGAACCGGTGTTTGATCTGGATCGCTCGGTGTTTGATACGGTCGCCAGCGGCATGGGAGACACCCAGGCTTTACTGGCCGAATACGATGGACTGACTGCGCAATTTGGTAATGGCAACGATGATCATTTGATGGAGCGGATGCAGCAAATCCAGTCGCGGCTGGATGTGGTCGATGGCTGGAATCTGACCAATCGGGTTGAGACCACGATGCACCGCTTGAATCTTGATGCCGCCAGCATCATGAATACGCTTTCGGGCGGTATGAAAAAGCGGGTCGCCCTGGCGCGGGCCTTGGTGTCGTCACCGGATTTGCTGATCCTTGACGAGCCGACCAACCATCTCGACTTTTCCTCCATCAGCTGGCTGGAAGGTTTGTTGCGCGACTTTAAGGGCAGTGTGCTGTTCATCACCCATGATCGTCGCTTCCTCGATAACGTCGCCACGCGCATCATTGAACTTGATCGTGGACGCCTGCTGTCCTATCCCGGTAACTTTACTGCCTACCAGGTGCGCAAAGCCGAACAACTGGCGATCGAAGATGTCGAAAATGCCAAGTTCGACAAAGTGCTGGCGCAAGAAGAAGTCTGGATCCGTCAGGGCGTGAAGGCGCGCCGCACCCGTAACGAAGGGCGCGTGCGTCAGCTTGAAGCGCTGCGGGAAGAACGCAGCCGCCGTCGCGATCAGCAGGGGCAGGTAAAGATGGATTTGGGTGCAGGTGAGCGTTCCGGCAAGATCGTCGCCGAGCTGGTGGACGTTTCCAAGTCCTATGGCAGCAAGCAAATTGTCGATAACTTTAGTGCCACCATCATGCGCGGCGATAAGGTCGGGCTAATCGGTGCCAATGGCGCGGGCAAGACCACGCTGTTGAAACTGATTCTGGGCGAAGAGACGCCGGATAGCGGCACAGTGCGTCAGGGTAGCAAGATGCAGGTTGCCTACTTCGATCAGATGCGGGCGCAGTTGAATGAAGAGGCGAGTCTGGCCGAAACCATCGCCCCGGGTAGTGACTGGGTTGAAGTCAACGGTCAGCGCAAGCATGTGATGACTTATCTGAGCGATTTTCTGTTTGCTGCCGAGCGCGCCCGTTCGCCGGTGAAGTCGCTCTCTGGCGGTGAGCGCAATCGTCTGTTGCTGGCGCGTTTATTTGCCAAGCCTGCCAATGTGCTGGTGCTGGACGAACCGACCAATGATCTGGATATCGATACGCTGGAATTATTGGAGCAATTGCTCGAAGAATATAGCGGTACCGTGTTCCTGGTCAGCCATGACCGCACCTTCCTCGACAACGTGGTCACACAGGTAATCGTGGCCGAAGGGAACGGCTTTTGGCGCGAGTATGTCGGTGGTTATGCCGACTGGGAGCGGGTCAGGCAGACTGCACCTGCGCCCGCCAAAGAAGCCGGCAGGCAGGAAGCAAAGAGTAACCCTGTTGCCGCTGCACCGGCGGCGGCCAAACAAAAGAAGCTCAGTTTCAAGGAACAACGTGAACTCGAGCAGCTGCCGCAACTGATTGCAGAGTATGAGGCTGAACAGGCTGCGATCTCGGCTCGGCTTGCGGATCCGGATCTGTATCGCAAAGAACCTGAGCAAATGCAAAAGCTCAACAGCCGCTTTGCTGAACTCGATGCGCTTTTGATGGACAGTCTGGAAAAGTGGGAAAAAATTGAGGAGCGATCGAAAGCCTGATTGCCTGCTGAACTAGCTAAGCGATGCGCTTAATTTAATTTGCGCGTCGCCGCCCGCAGTTCAGGCAAACGGCGCCGCAGCAGTTCTGCATCGGTCGCCAACGGGCATTCATCCAGATAGGCTTCAAGGTCTTGTAAGGCCGCTTGCGGGCAATTCAGATTGGCATAGGCGAGTCCGCGATCGCGACGCTCCGTGATATCGGCAGGCAGCAGCAATACCAGTCTTTGCTGCACGTTGAGAAATTGCTGCCAGTGCGGATGTTCCGTAAACAGCGCTTTCAAATTGCGCAGCATGCGCACCAGAATCGTCTTCTCGTCAGCGTTGGCCAGATAGGTCGCCAGGGGCGGGTCTGCCGGGCTGCGTGGCTGACTAAAGTAGGGCTCCAGTCTTTCTTCGAGTTCTTCCCGCGACAAGCTCGCACCATTTATCGGATCAATGATGATGTCGCCATTGGCGACCGATAATTTCATCAGGAAATGACCGGGAAATGAAATGCCTTTGACGTTGAGTCCGATTTGCTGCGCCAGCTCCATGTAGATGACCGCCAGTGAAATCGGAATGCCGCGACGGTTCGACAAGACTTTATGCAGATAGCTGTTGTCCGGGTCGTAGTAGTTATTGATGTTGCCGGCAAAGCCCAGCTCCTGATAGAAAAAATCATTCAGCAGTCGAAGTTTGGGAATCTGCGCAATGTTATTGGGCAGACCTTGCCTGAGTCGTAACGCAAATTTATCCAGCTCGACGATGCAGGCATTGAGGTCGACCGGCCTGTCCTCATCCTGCGCAATGCTCAGTGCGGCTTCAAACAGCGGGATGGCATCATCCTGCTGCACCAGTGAGGCAAAATAATCGATGGATTTGATCATTTTGTAATGGTCATTCACGGCCTGACAGTCTTTTAATCCGAGTTGCGTTTAAAGTCACTAAACCGAAATCCCATCACCATCAAAGAGCCAAAATAACTGATGATGCATATGGCGACAATCATCAGCAAAGCCCCGATCCTAAGCAAGGGCGTATTTTTCATGGCGATCCAGTCAAACTGCGCGGCAATCATCATGCCCACTGCCGCCAGTAACAGCAGGGCGCCAGACAAGCGTGCCAAAAAGAGCGGCCAGCCCGGCTCCGGTTTGTAGACGCCACGCTTTTTCAAAAAATAAAACAAGAGTGCCGCGTTCATCGTTGCGGCCAGACCAATCGACAGTGCCAGGCCTGCATGCGCGATCTGGGGCACAAACAGCAGGTTCATCAACTGGGTTGCAATCAGCACGCCGATACCAATTTTTACTGGTGTACGAATATCTTGTTTTGCATAGAAGCCGGGCGCCAGTATTTTGACCAGAATCAGCCCCATCAATCCGACGCCATACGCAAGCAACGCCCTTGCAGTCATAGTGACCGAAACTGCATCAAATTTCCCATAATGAAAAAGTGTCGTGGTAATCGGCTCTGACAAAACCATCAGGGACACTGCCGCCGGCATCGCCAATAAAAAAGTCAGACGCAAACCCCAGTCAAGCAGCGAGGAATACTCTTGTTGATCACCACACGCATTTGCTTTGGACAGACTAGGGAGCAGAATAGTGCCAAGGGCAACGCCGAGTAAGCCGGTTGGTAGTTCCATCAGGCGATCTGCGTAAGAGAGCCAGGAGACACTGCCATCGGCCAGATGCGAGGCAATGTTGGTATTGATGATCAGGCTGATTTGTGCGATTGATACCGCAAAGGTTGCAGGCAGCATTTGCTTTAATACGCGCCGCACGCCAGCGTCGCGCAAGGCTGAAAAAGGATTCAGCCCAATGTGCGGCAACATGCCTATTTTGCGTAAAGCGGGTATCTGAAAGCCTAGTTGCAGCAGGCCGCCGATAAACACGGCAATTGCCAGACCGTACACAGGCTGGGACAAATAAGGGGCGAGAAACAGGGAGGCGGCGATAAAGCTCAGATTTAATAAAACCGGCGTGAAGGCGGGGACGCGAAATTCTCGCCAGGTATTGAGGATGCCGCCGGATAGTGCAACCAGCGACATGAATAAAATATAGGGAAACATGATCCGGGTCATGACCACCGAAAGCCCCATTGCCTGTACATCTCCTGCAAAGCCGCTGGCAACCAGCATGACGATGGTTGGCGCGGCAACGATGCCGAGAATGGTAGTGGCCAAGAGGCTCCAGGCAAGCACCGTTGCCACATGATGAATGAGGGAGCGTGTGGCTTCGTCACCGCGCTGATTTTTATACTCGGCGAGAATAGGGACAAAGGCTTGTGAGAATGCGCCCTCTGCAAACAAGCGTCGCAGCAGGTTGGGAATGCGGAAAGCTACGAAGAAAGCGTCGGTATAGACTGAGGCGCCGAAGGTTCTTGCGATAAGAAATTCGCGGACTAATCCGGTGATTCGTGACAGCATCGTCATGCCGGAGACGGTGGCCAGTGTTTTGTGCAAGTTCATGGCGAACCATTATAGCGGTCGTGTCGTACCGTTTTTTAACAGCATCATGATTTATGGGCGTCTTTTCTGTTTTGCGCTGCAAAAGATTAGGGATAGTCAACCAGGGCAAGTTTGCTGCTCTGTGAAAAATCCGCTATACTCTTCGTTTATCCAAATTCCGTCCCCGAGTAATTGCTCGGCAGGGCACATTAACTCAGGGAATAGTTATGGCAAATACAGCACAAGCGCGTAAACGCGCTCGCCAAGCAGTCAAGCTCAACGCACACAATTCGAGCCAGCGCTCTACATTGCGTACGGCAATCAAGTCGATTCGCAAAGCAATCAGCACGGGCGACAAAGCAGCAGCAACCCTGGTGTATCAATCGTCGATTTCGATCATTGACCGCATCGCTGACAAAAAAATCATTCACAAGAACAAGGCAGCACGCCATAAGAGCCGCCTGTCTGCAGCCCTGAAAGCACTGGCCTGATTCTTTTTACGCCGGTCTGAACCGGCAAAAGAGTCTGCAAGATTTAAAAGCCCGCCTGACGCAAGTCAGGCGGGCTTTCTCATTTCGGCAAGCCAGTCACCTTGCTCAAGGGTTTGATATGTTTGTTTTTGAACCAGCCACGGTTCATTTCCAGTGCGTAGCGCGCCGGTTTTTCCGAACAGTGCGCCTCTAGCGTTTCCGGCTGCATGTCTTCGATATTAATAATGCTGCCTTCTTCATCGATGAAAGCGACAGTTAGCGGGATCAAGGTGTTTTTCATCCACATGCACACTTTATTCGGACTGCCAAAGCGAAATACCATTCCTTCATTGATGCCCATATTTTTTCGAAACATTAAGCCCTGTGCGCGTTCATCGTCGCGAATGGCAACTTCAGCCTGTATCAGATGAATGCCTATGTTTAATGTTGTCGCAGGCAGTCGTTGCTGGGCACTGGCTTGTGTCAGGTTAAACAGTAGCGTCAGAAGTAATAGGTTTTTCGTCATAGGTTTGGCACAGTCAGATCAATCATTGAAACCTTAGTGTAGAGCGGGCAGGACTTGCTTGCTGGTTTGGTGCAAAGAGATCAGGTCAATTTTTTCCACTCTGCTTCATCGACGACACGCCATTCGCCGGGCAGCAGCGGGTGGGAAGCCAGCGAAAAAGGGCCGATGGCAAAACGAATCAGTCGCAAGGTGGGCAGGCCGACAGCAGCAGTCATGCGGCGCACCTGGCGGTTTTTTCCTTCTGTTAATGTGATGGCCAGCCAGCTGGTGGGCAGGTTTTGCCGAACACGTATGGGTGGCTCGCGGTGCCAAAGCCAGACCGGTTCTTCCACTTGTACCGCCGTGCAAGCGCGGGTAGTGAAGTCGCCCAAATTAATAGGTGCGCGCAGTTTTTCCAGTGCAAAGGCAGTGGTTTTACCTTCAACTTGTACCAGATAGGTTTTTTCTTTTTCATGCTGAGGATGGCTGATTGCGTGCTTTAGTCCGCCATTATCCGTCAGCAGCATCAGCCCTTCGCTGTCCGCATCCAAACGTCCGGCAGGATAAATATTGGGCAGTTCCAGATAATCGCTTAAAGACTGATAGGTGGGATGAGGCGAAAACTGGCACATCACTTGAAAAGGTTTATTGAAAAGAATGAGGGACATAAAGCTAAAACCAGGTAAGCGGAAAAAAACGGCTAAGATCAGAGACAGACCGGATTAGGTTTGTACACGCCAGATTGTAGGTGAGGCAGGGGAGTTGTTCCGCATATTTTGATGATTTAGCCCTGCTTTTGATAGCACAGGATAAAATTCTGATGCATAATGCGGAATATGGTCTTATGTCTTATATAAGACCAATTAAATTCTTTGTTGCAAATGTGCTTTGTTGTTCAAGAGACGCAAACTACAATTCTTTCTTCCGCCAATCTTCGGAGATTACGATGTACCAACATATCAAAGTGCCCGCTGACGGCGCAAAAATTTCAGTCAATGCAGATTTTTCCCTGAACGTTCCTGATAATCCTATCCTCCCCTATATCGAAGGCGATGGGACGGGAGTCGATATCAGCCCTGTGATGATCAAAGTGATCGACGCGGCAGTGGCAAAAGCTTATGGCGGCAAGCGCAAAATCAGTTGGATGGAAATTTATGCCGGCGAGAAGTCTACCCAGGTTTATGGGCCAGACGTCTGGTTGCCTGAGGAAACGCTGAAAGTCCTGAAAGACTATGTCGTTTCCATCAAAGGTCCATTGACGACGCCGGTTGGTGGCGGAATTCGTTCCCTCAATGTGGCCTTGCGCCAGGAACTTGATCTGTATGTCTGCCTGCGTCCTGTGCGTTATTTCGCCGGCGTGCCTTCACCGCTGCGTGAGCCAGAAAAAACGGACATGGTGATTTTCCGTGAAAATTCTGAAGACATTTACGCCGGTATCGAATGGCAAGAAGGTACGGAAGGCGCGAAAAAAATCATTGATTTCCTGATCAAGGAAATGGGCGTTAAAAAGATTCGTTTCCCTGGCAGTTCAGGTATCGGTATCAAACCGGTTTCACGCGAAGGTACCGAGCGTCTGGTTCGCAAAGCGATTCAATATGCGATCGACAATGACAAGCCATCGGTGACGATTGTCCACAAGGGCAACATCATGAAGTACACCGAAGGCGGTTTCCGCGATTGGGGCT
Organism: Burkholderiales bacterium; assembly: GCA_947451925.1. Taxonomy (GTDB): domain Bacteria; phylum Pseudomonadota; class Gammaproteobacteria; order Burkholderiales; family Burkholderiaceae_D; genus Pernthalerella. Next base: position 28,492 of record CANGAW010000006.1, read on the forward strand.
ATGCGCTGGCACAAAATGAGTTTGGTGCCAAGCTGATCGACGGTGGTCCCTGGTGTGCATTCAAGAATCCGAAAACCGGCAACGAGATCATCGTCAAGGATGCGATTGCGGACGCCTTCTTGCAACAAATCCTGTTGCGTCCTAACGAGTACAGCGTCATTGCAACGCTGAACCTGAACGGCGACTACATCTCGGACGCCCTGGCAGCGCAGGTTGGCGGTATCGGTATTGCGCCAGGTGCGAACCTGTCGGATTCGATCGCGATGTTTGAAGCCACACACGGTACAGCACCAAAATATGCTGGCAAGGATTATGTGAATCCGGGCTCCTTGATTTTGTCCGCTGAAATGATGCTCAGACACATGGGCTGGTTTGAAGCTGCCGATCTGATTATCAGTTCTATGGGTAAATCCATTGCCTCCAAGCGCGTAACTTATGACTTCGCCAGGTTAATGGAAGGCGCAACCCAGGTTTCATGTTCAGGCTTTGGTGATGTGATGATTGAACATATGTAATTGTTCAATTTGTTCATCTGTTCAATTAGTAATTAAAAGAAAAGCCGGGATTTCCCGGCTTTTCTTTTTGCTTCGATTAATATTTTTTCAAATAATATCAATTAATACGTATCGCAGAAAATGATTGAACTATCGATATCCGAACGGGTCATCAATAAAACGATGGGCAATAAAAAACCCCCGGTTGTGGCGGGGGTTTCGCAATCGCGGCTGACGGATAATCAGGCGTTATCGATATTGGAAGCTTGTTTGCCTTTAGGGCCTTGTGTTACCTCGAACGAAACTTTTTGCCCTTCTTTGAGGGTTTTGAAGCCGTTCATTTGAATCGCGGAGAAGTGGGCAAATAGATCTTCGCCACCATCGTCCGGGGTAATAAAACCGAAGCCTTTGGCATCGTTAAACCATTTGACTGTACCTGTTGCCATAAAAAGCGTCTTTCCAAGATTAACTAATCACACGAGCCCTAAAAGCAAGAAGCCTCGCGTAACGCTGCCCCCTCTTATATTGCTCTCTTCAGATCAATCGGTGCCAACCCGCACATATTGATTAAAGACATTCTTTGCGTAAAAAATAGAAAAGTCAAGTTAATTGCCAAAAATGCTAGACTCATCATGCAAGAAATCCGAAATTGACTATTGAAATAGCTGCATTCCAGCATCACCTGCGCTTGGTCACGAAAGCGCGTAATATCAGGATCAGAACCGGATAATGCTGATTTTGTCCGTTACGTATCTTTATGAACGTTTTAGAATAGACGCATGGCAACTAAGGATGAAAACGGCACTGTCCTTGTACGCAAGGAACAGAAGCAGGCGGTAAAACCGCCGCCGATGTATCAGGTGTTTCTGCTCAATGATGACTACACGCCCATGGAGTTCGTGGTTGCCATCATTCAGGAATACTTCAGCAAAGATCGTGAGACTGCGACGCAAATCATGCTCAAGGTGCATCGGGACGGAAAAGGTATGTGCGGCGTTTATCCTAAAGATATCGCTAGTACAAAAGTTGAACTCGTCTTAACCCACGCACGCAAAGCAGGACATCCTTTGCAGTGTGTGATGGAGGAAGCATGATTGCCCAAGAACTGGAAGTAAGTTTGCACATGGCCTTTGTCGAAGCACGGCAGTCAAGGCATGAGTTCATTACCGTTGAACATCTGCTGCTGGCCCTGCTAGACAATCCTTCGGCTGCCGAAGTCATGCGTGCCTGCGCGGTCAATATTGACGACCTGCGCAAGACCCTGACCAACTTCATTAGCGATAATACGCCGACGGTGCCGGGTACCACGGAGGTGGATACCCAGCCGACGCTGGGATTCCAGCGCGTGATTCAGCGTGCCATCATGCACGTGCAATCTGCGTCGAACGGCAAAAAAGAAGTTACGGGCGCTAATGTGCTCGTTGCCATCTTTGGCGAAAAAGATTCGCACGCGGTGTACTACCTGCATCAGCAGGGCGTGACCCGTCTGGACGTGGTCAATTTCATTTCGCACGGTGTGCGCAAAGATCAGCAGTCAGAGCCGCAGAAGGCTTCTGAAGGCGTTGATGAAGCACAGGCTGAAGCACCGCAGAAAGAAAGCGCGCTGGATCAGTTCACGCAAAATCTCAATAAGCTCGCTGCTGAAGGCAAAATCGATCCTTTGATTGGTCGCGAGTTTGAAGTTGAGCGGGTGATTCAAACCCTGTGCCGTCGCCGCAAAAACAATCCGCTGCTGGTGGGTGAAGCCGGCGTGGGCAAAACGGCAATCGCCGAGGGCCTCGCATGGCGTGTCACGCAGGGCGATGTGCCAGAGATTTTGCAAAACGCCGTGGTGTATTCGCTGGATATGGGTGCGCTGCTGGCCGGTACGAAATACCGCGGCGACTTCGAGCAACGCCTCAAAGCGGTATTGAAACAGTTGAAGGACAACCCGAACGGAATTTTGTTCATCGACGAAATCCACACCATCATCGGAGCCGGCTCCGCATCAGGCGGCACACTCGATGCGTCTAACCTGCTCAAGCCGGCTTTGTCCAGCGGTCAGCTCAAATGCATCGGTGCGACCACCTATAACGAATTCCGTGGTGTGTTTGAAAAAGATCATGCGCTGTCCCGCCGCTTTCAAAAAATCGATGTCAACGAGCCGACAGTTGAGCAAACAATTCAGATTTTGCGCGGCCTGAAATCGCGTTTCGAAGAACATCATGGTGTCAAGTATTCAGCCTCGGCCTTAACATCTGCTGCCGAGCTGGCCGCGCGCTTCATCAATGACCGTCATCTGCCTGACAAGGCCATTGATGTGATTGACGAAGCCGGTGCAGCGCAACGCATTTTGCCGAAATCCAAGCAAAAGAAAACCATTGGCAAGAGCGAGATCGAGGACATCATTTCCAAGATCGCCCGCATCCCGCCGCAATCGGTCAATCAGGACGATCGCAGCAAGCTGCAAACTATTGAACGTGACTTGAAAAACGTGGTTTTTGGTCAGGAACCTGCAATCGAAGCGCTGGCTTCGGCGATCAAGATGGCCCGTGCCGGTCTGGGTAAAACGGACAAGCCGATTGGTTCTTTCTTGTTCTCGGGTCCAACCGGTGTCGGTAAAACGGAAGTCGCCAAACAGCTTGCCTTCATCATGGGCATTGAGCTGATCCGCTTTGATATGTCCGAATATATGGAGCGGCACGCAGTGAGTCGTTTGATCGGCGCGCCGCCCGGCTATGTCGGTTTTGATCAGGGTGGTTTGCTGACTGAAGCGATTACTAAAAAGCCACACGCCGTATTGCTGTTGGATGAAATTGAAAAAGCCCATCCGGACATTTTCAATATCCTGCTGCAGGTGATGGATCACGGCACGCTGACCGATAACAATGGACGCAAGGCTGATTTCCGTAACGTCATCATTGTGATGACGACCAATGCGGGTGCTGAAAGTTTGCAGAAACGCTCGATCGGTTTCACGGATGGCAAGCAGGCTGGTGATGAACTGGCCGACATCAAGCGCATGTTCACGCCGGAGTTCCGCAACCGTCTTGATGCGACCATCAGCTTCCGTGCGCTGGATCAGGAAATTATTCTGCGCGTGGTCGACAAATTCCTGATGCAGTTGGAAGAGCAGTTGCATGAGAAAAAAGTGGAGGCCATCTTTACCGAAAATCTGCGCAGCTTCCTGGCCAAGAAAGGCTTCGATCCTTTGATGGGCGCAAGACCAATGTCACGGTTGATTCAGGACATGATCCGCAAGGCGCTGGCTGACGAACTCTTGTTCGGCAAGCTGGTTAACGGTGGACGTGTGACGGTTGATCTCGACGAAAAAGAAGCGATCAAGCTCGACTTCTTTGAAGGTGACGCACCACCACCGGCTGCACCGCCGCAAGAAGTAACCGAAGTCGAATAAGACTTTTTCTGCATGCAACAAACCTCGTCTGCTCGCGCAGGCGAGGTTTTTTTTGAAGCCTTAATGTAAAACGGCGCTCAGGAAGAGGGGAGCGTTCTCAGGGAACCAGTGCTTTTTTCGCTGCTTGCTTGCGCCGAATTTCAGCCACCGTTATTTGCATGTTGCTCAGACGTTCTGCTGTCAACGGATGCAAGGCGGTGTAGCCGTTGGTGACTGTACCCGGATAGGCCTTGGCCAGTGCCTGCAGGCTGGACTGTAGCGTGGCCGGATCGACACCTGCCCGCACCAGCAGATAGGCGGCGAGCTTGTCGGCTTCTTCATCCATTTTTTCCGGCGTTGTTTTGATGCCGCTGGTGCCGGCCAAACCTGACAAGTCTGGCTGCATAGGCAAGAGTTGATCAATCACGCCGGACACGGTTGCCGACATCTGCAAGGCAGACGCATGCTGCAGCGTGTTGTGTGCCATTTCACGTGCCAGCATGGCGGCAAGCCCGGTATCCGTTGCAAAAAAATCCAGCATGCCGCGGGTGATCAAAATACGGCGGCCATCATTGTAGGCATTCACGACGCTGGTATTGCCCTGTTCAATCGCGAAGGCGCAGGCCAGCGTCAAGGGTATTTCCAGTGCCAAGGCTTTCTCGTTGCGCAGTACCGTTAACTGTAATTTCCGGTAGTTGCTGACCATGCCGGCAAGCAGACGTGCGGCGTCGGTTTCCGCATTTTGCCCCTGCGGTATCGCTTGATCCTGCACCTTGAGCAGAATGTCACCGTGCCGTATACCGGCCTGCATCGCGCCGCTGCCATTCAACACGCTCATTACCTGCAGGCGCTCATCGAGATGCAGCTGATTTTTGGCTTGCCCTGTCAGTTCTTTGGAGTAGGAATACTGATTTTTTGCCGTGAAGCCCAACAGAGGACGGGCATAGCTGCGGCATAGCGCCGCATTTTTGATCAGTAGTGGCGCGGCAACCCGATATAAGCGGTTCTGGTTATCCACGTAAGCACGCAATGGCGAGCTTTCACTCGTGCCAGAAAAAGGAGCAACCGAAGACGTGCCGCAGGAAGCCAGCAGCAGGCTGGCAAAGAAAACAAGGATGACGCCTAATATTGGGCGCATGAGCAAACCACTTTCCTGATGACAGATCACGACTTGCTTGCGGACTTCGTTTGTTTATTTTTTTCCTGTACTGCCGAAGCCACCCGCTCCACGTTCGGAGCTGTCAAAGCTGTCGACGATTTTAAATCCTACCTGAAGTACTGGCACGATGACCAGTTGCGCCAGCCTGTCCATTGGATGTAACACAAAGCTGCTGCTGCCGCGGTTCCAGGTCGAGACCATGAGTTCCCCCTGATAGTCCGAGTCAATCAAGCCGACCAGGTTGCCCAGCACGATGCCATGCTTGTGACCCAGGCCGCTGCGCGGCAATATCATTGCCGCGTAGCCAGGGTCAGCGATATGGATGGCGATGCCGGTCGGGATCAGGTGCGTTGTGCCAGGTTCAATGTTCAGTGGCTCTTTAATGCAGGCGCGCAAATCCAGCCCGGCGCTGCCCGCGGTTGCGTAGGTCGGTAGCTGCTCCTGCAAACGCGGATCGAGGATTTTCAGTTCTATGGTTTTCATGGGGAGGAAATTTTTTTGAAAATAAAAGCTCAGAGCCGGCGCGCAATTTCTGCTACCAGCGTGCGTGCCAGACTGAGTTTGTCAGCGCGGGCAAGCGGATGCGAACCGGTGGCGTCAAACAGCACCAGTTCATTGTCGTCTCTGCCGAAAGTCTGATGGCCGATATTGCCCACTAACAGTGGTACGCCTTTTTTCTCGCGTTTCGTGCGTCCGTTTTCGAGCAGATTTTCCGATTCGGCGGCAAAGCCAACGCAGTAGGGTGCTGAAGGAAGCGCAGCCACCGTGGCCAGAATGTCGGGGTTCTGCTCGAATTGCAGGCTGGGCATCACGCCTGCCTGCTTTTTGATTTTTTGCTGGCTGACTGCAGCAACCCGCCAGTCGGCCACTGCCGCCACTGCAATAAACACCTGCTGCTGATGAATGTGCTGCATCACCGCGGCCAACATTTCTGCAGCGGTTAATACCGGTAGCATGCTTACGCCAGCAGGGGCCGCCAGTGCAGTCGGGCCAGAGACTAAGGTGACGTGTGCGCCGGCGTCCCGCGCCGCACGGGCTAGTGCATAGCCCATTTTGCCCGAGGACAGATTGGTGATGCCGCGTACCGGATCAATCGGTTCGAAGGTCGGGCCGGCAGTAATTAATACCCGCTTGCCAGTGAGGTGTTTGGGTTGAAAAAAGGCCGTCAGTTCTTCCAGCAGTTGTTCCGGCTCCAGCATGCGGCCCAGTCCGGTTTCGCCACAGGCCTGCTCGCCGGCAGCGGGCCCAAGCAGGGTGATGCCGTCTTTTGCCAGTTGTTCTGCATTGCGCTGCGTTGCCGGGTTTTGCCACATTTCTACGTTCATCGCCGGTGCAATTAGCAGTGGCACAGAAGCAGGCCGGGCCAGACATAAGGTGGATAACAAATCATCGGCCGCACCATGTGCGAGCTTGCGCATGAAGTCGGCCGAGCAGGGCGCAATCAGGATCGCGTCAGCCTGACGGCTGAGTTCGATGTGGGCCATATTGTTGGCAATGCGCGCATCCCACTGGTCGGTAAACACGGGTTTGCCGGACAGGGCCTGCATCGTCACCGGTGTGATGAAATGCTGGGCTGCCTGCGTCATGACTACCTGAACCGTTGCACCAGCCTTTATCAGCGCGCGCGTCAGTTCTGCTGACTTGTAGCAGGCGACGCCGCCAGTCAGTCCCAACACCACCCGTTTGCCATTGAGATCCATAAGCGTCCTTAGCTGCAGGCTAGCGGTTAACCCGGCGGAATTCATCCAGTATGAACAGGATGGCACCCAGCGTAATCGCACTGTCGGCGACATTGAATGCTGGCCAGTGCCAGCCCAGCACATGCACATCTAAAAAATCAATCACATGGCCATAGACAAGCCGGTCGATCAGGTTGCCGATCGCGCCGCCCAGAATCAGCGCCAGAGCCCAGCAAAATAAACGCTGCGACGGGTTGCGCTTCAACATCCACAGAATCAGTAAGGATGCCGCCAGCGAGATACCGGCAAACAGATAGCGCTGCCAGCCCTGTTGATCAGCGAGAAAACTGAATGCCGCGCCTTTGTTGTAAACCATCACCAGATTAAAGAATGAGGTCACAGCTTCCGACTGACCAAACGTCATCAGGCGGCTTAGCGTGATTTTGGAGACCTGGTCCAGCAGCACAATGACAGCGGCAATGCCCAGCCATTGGCTTAAGCCTGCATTGCCGGTGTTTTTTCTTGCCATGATGTTTTCTTTCGTATCAGCGCTGCTGGTTCAGGCAATATGCCGGCGTTCGCCCTGGCCAAATAAATTGGCCACGCAGCGGCTGCACAGTCCCGCATGTTCGGCATGACTGCCGACGTCGGCACGGTAATGCCAGCAGCGTTCGCATTTTTTGTGCGCCGACGCTGTCACCAATACGGTTTCATCATTGGCAGATGGTGCTTCTACCACGTTGGCAGCGGAGGTGATCAATACAAATTTCAGATCTTCACCCAGACTATTAAGCAACGCAAAGTTGTCGCCGCTTGCGCGAATCTCGACTTCGGCCTGCAGCGAAGAGCCGATGGCGCCGGACACCCGCAGGTCTTCGAGCTGCTTTTGCACATTCGCGCGAATCTCGCGCAGGGCGGTAAATTTTTGCAGCAAGGTTTCGGCATCGCTGACGACGGGCAGCGTATAAAACGATTGCGTAAAAATCGTTTCGCCGGAGCCGGCAAAGCTTTCTTCGTCGGCAAACACAGCCCACGCTTCTTCAACTGTGAAAGACAAAATCGGCGCCATCAATGGCAGCAAGGATTGGGTGATGTGCCAGATGGCCGTTTGTGCCGAACGACGGGCCGCAGAGTTTACACCGCTGGTATACAAGCGGTCTTTCAGAATGTCGAGGTAAAAGCCGCCGAGGTCTTCAGAGCAGTACATTTGCAACTTGGCGACCACCGGATGAAATTCATAATCGACAAAATGCTGACGCACTTCTGTTTGCAATTGCGTCATGCGGGCAATCGCATAGCGATCTATTTCCAGCATGTCGGCGACCGCTACGCTATCGGTAGCCGGATTGAAGTCTGAGGTATTAGCCAGCAAAAAGCGCAGCGTGTTGCGAATGCGGCGATAACTTTCGGTGACGCGCTTTAAGATTTCGTCCGAAATAGACAGCTCGCCTGAATAATCGGTGGCAGCGACCCACAGCCGCAAAATATCGGCGCCCAGTGAGTCCGAAACTTTTTGCGGTGCCACCACATTGCCTTTGGACTTGGACATTTTTTTGCCCTCGCCGTCAACCACAAAGCCGTGCGTCAGCAAGGCTTTGTAAGGGGCGCAGCCGTTGAGCATGGCTGAAGTCAGCAGCGAAGAGTGAAACCAGCCGCGATGCTGGTCTGAGCCTTCCAGATACAGATCGGCCGGAAAGTGCGATTCAAGCTTGTGCGAGCCGCGCAGCACGGTCTGGTGCGTGGTGCCCGAATCAAACCAGACGTCGAGCGTGTCTTTGTTTTTTTCGTACAAGGCTGCATCGGCGCCAAGGAAGCTGGCCAGGTCCAGCGTGTGCCAGGCTTCAATGCCATGCTGCTCGACTTGCAGTGCAATCTTTTCCAGCAAGGCCGGTGTGTCCGGATGCAGCTCGCCCGTTTCTTTGTGGACGAAGAAGGCCATCGGCACGCCCCATTGGCGTTGACGCGACAGCGTCCAGTCAGGACGGTTGGCAATCATGCCATGCAGCCTGGCCTTGCCCCAGCTGGGGAAAAACTGGGTGGCTTCAATCGCCGCTAAAGCAGACTGGCGCAAGGAAGGGCCGCCGTCTTTGGGTGTGCGGTCCATGCTGGCAAACCATTGCGAAGTGGCACGATAAATGATGGGTGTCTTATGACGCCAGCAGTGCATATAGCTGTGATCAAACATCACCAGCTTGAACAGGGCGCCGGCTGCATCGAGCGCACTGCAAATCGGCTTGGACGCTTCCCAGATGGTCATGCCGCCAAACAGCGGCAGCGTTGACGCATAGTGGCCGTCGCCCATGACGGGACTGATGATGGCGTCGTCCTGCATGCCATGGGCTTTGCAGGACGCATAGTCTTCCACGCCATAGGCTGGCGCCGAGTGAACGATGCCGGTGCCGGAATCGGCGGTCACGTACTCGCCCAGATAGACAGGTGACAGACGATCATAACCAGCGTCGGCAGTCGCCAAGGGATGATGAAAATTAATCAGCGACAGGGCTTCGCCGCGGCAGGTGGCAATGACTTTGCCCTCTAATCCAAAACGCAGCAGGCAGCTGGCGACCAGTTCTTCAGCCAGTATCAGCAGTACCGCTTCACCATTGCGCGTGGTCTCAACCAGTGCGTAGCTGAACTCGGGGTGGACGTTCAAGGCCTGATTCGACGGGATGGTCCACGGTGTGGTGGTCCAGATTACCGCATAGCCTTTGTCGGTGGGCAGGCTGGTCAGACCAAATGCTTTTGCGATGCGCTCAGGTTCTGCAAACGCAAAGCCGACATCAATGGCCGGATCGCGCTTGTCCTGATATTCCACTTCCGCCTCAGCCAGCGCCGAGCCGCAGTCAAAACACCAGTTCACCGGTTTCAAGCCGCGATACACAAAGCCCTTCTCGAGTATGCTGCCGAGGGCACGGATTTCATCGGCCTCATTGCCGTAGTTCATGGTCAGATAGGGATTGTCCCATTCGGCCAGTACACCGAGCCGAATAAAATCTTTTTTCTGCCGGGCCACTTGTTCGCTGGCGTATGCACGTGACTTGGCAAGCACATCAGCGGTAGGCAGATGCTTGCCGAATTGTTTTTCAATTTGAATTTCAATCGGCATGCCGTGGCAATCCCAGCCCGGCACATACTGCGCATCAAAGCCGTCAAGCTGACGGGTTTTGACGATCATGTCTTTCAAAATTTTATTCACTGCATGACCGATATGAATATCGCCGTTTGCATACGGCGGGCCGTCATGCAAAATAAATTTTGGTTTGCCGGCAGAGGCCTTGCGAATGCGCTGGTACAGATTTTTTTCTTGCCATTGTGCGACCCATTGCGGTTCGCGTTTGGCCATATCGCCGCGCATCGGGAAAGGGGTTTCGGTCATGTTGACCTGGTATTTACTCTCTGGCTTGTTGCCGGCTTTTTTGTCAGACATGGGGCTCGTATTCAATAAAAAATTCAATTAATTTTCAGTTGCTTATCTGGGCGCTGAAAAAATCACGTGCGGCAGCAGCATCGGCGTCAATCGCCTTGGTCAGCGTGGCGAGGTCGTCATATTTTTCTTCGTCACGCAGCTTGTGTAGAAATTCGACGCGGATCAATTTGCCATAGCACTGCGCTGAAAAATCAAACAGGTGGACTTCAAGCAGCACGCGACCATTATCTTCAACCGTCGGTCGCACACCCATACTGGCTACAGCCGGTAAAGGCTGCCCGGCCAGACCATGTACCTGCACCACAAAAATGCCGGACAGCGCAGGGCGCTTGTGCGCGATGCGCAAATTCAGTGTGGGAAAGCCGATCGTGCGTCCCAGTTTTTTTCCATGCAGCACACGGCCCGTAATCGCATAAGGCTGACCTAGCAGCTCGGCTACGCGAGCAAAGTCATTGCCCTGCAAAACACGGCGCACTGCCGAAGAAGAAATCCGGTCGCCCTCATGCATCACCGTTTGCAGCGCCACCACTTCGAAGCCGAACTGGCGACCCGCCTCGCGCAGCATGGCAAAGTTGCCTGCCCGTTTGGCACCAAAACAAAAGTCGTCACCAACGATGAGCCATTTGACTTGCAAACCATTGACCAGCACGTCTTTAATAAACGCTTCAGGTGACAGTGCGGCAAAAGCCGCATTGAAGTGCTCAACGATGACCCTGTCTACACCGGCCCCCGCCAAGGCTTGCAGCTTGTCCCGCAAATTGGCAATGCGGGCCGGAGCACGGCCGGGGTCGCCTGCGAGTCCGGCGAAAAACTCACGCGGGTGCGGCTCGAAGGTCATCACCGTTGCATCGATTCCCAGTCTTTTGGCGGCCTCTTGCACGCGCGCGAGCAAAGCCCGATGGCCGCGATGCATGCCATCGAAATTGCCGATCGTCAGCGCGCAAGGGCGGCGTGCGTCGGCGTTGGGAAGTCCACGAAATACCTTCATGCGCTGGTGAATTGAATGCAACAGGTGGAAAGCCGTCGATTATAGTTGTTTTCCTTGGTCTTCCCGCAATGCAAAGCGATGACAAAGCGCGGCTCTCATCCGGCGTTTGAAATTTCTCTGCTTCCCTACATGGCACCCCACATCGCCTGTATCACCGTAATTGCGGCCAAGCCGGCAGTCTCGGTGCGCAATACCCGCTCGCCCATGGACAGGCACAGTGCGCCATGGGCAATGGCGGCGTTTTCTTCGGTGTCAGTAAATCCGCCTTCAGGGCCGATCATGATGGTGACGGCCTGTGGCGGCTGGTGGCGGGCCCAGTCCGACAGGGATTGCCCGGCGCGGGGCGAAAGTAAAATCCGGCGGTGCAGGTCTTGCTGGCCCACCCACTGCGTGAAATTCGTTGGTTCGGCCAGATGCGGCAGCCGGTTGCGGCCGCATTGTTCGGCAGCGGCGACGATGATGCCTTGCCAATGCTGCATTTTTTTCTCGGCACGTTCGGCAGATAATTTGACAACACATCGGCTGGCAGCCAGCGGTGCAATGGCGGTTGCGCCCAGCTCGACCGCTTTTTCCACGATCCAGTCCATCTTGCTGCCTTCGGGCAGTGCTTGTGCCAGAGTCAGTGCGTGCGCCGGCTCTGCCTCGCGCACAGAAAAGGACTTGAGTTCGACCTGCACCTGTTTTTTATCAATCTGCAGCACGGTGGCAGAGTATTCACCGCCCTTGCCATTAAAAAGCGTAATAACTTCATCGACCGCCAGGCGCAGCACATGGATATGACGCGCAACTTCGTCCGACAGTGTCAGGCGCAGTCCGACCTCCAGTGGTTCATTGCAAAAAAAACGGGGCATGATCGGCTTGATAAAAAAGTGATGGAGCGGTCTTGAATTGTAAGCGGGTGGTGACCGTCTGGTAAAATTCGTGGTTTTTCGGCAGACAAAAAACGCATCAGCGGCCTCTGCCATTCAATCTTACCAACATGAATCCAACTTTAAATACCAGCAAGATGGCTAATGCGATTCGCGCACTGGCAATGGACGCCGTGCAAAAGGCCAACTCCGGACATCCCGGCATGCCTATGGGAATGGCCGAGATTGCCGTAGCGTTGTGGAGCACGCATCTGCGCCATAACCCTGCCGATCCGAAATGGATAGACCGTGATCGCTTCGTCGTCTCCAACGGCCATGGCTCCATGTTGCTGTATGCGTTGCTGCATTTGTCAGGTTATCAGCTGCCGATTGAAGAGCTGAAAAATTTCCGTCAGCTGCACTCGAAAACACCGGGCCATCCGGAAGTCGATATCACCCCGGGTGTGGAAACCACCACCGGCCCGCTCGGGCAAGGTCTGACCAATGCCGTTGGTATGGCACTGGCAGAGTCTTTATTGTCGGCGCAATTCAACAAGCCCGGCTTTGACATCATTGACCACTACACCTATGTGTTCCTCGGCGACGGTTGTCTGATGGAAGGCATCAGCCACGAAGCCTGCTCGCTGGCCGGCACCTTGCGCCTGCCCAAGCTGATTGCGCTGTATGACGACAATGGCATTTCAATTGACGGCAAAGTCGACGGCTGGTTCCGCGACGATACGCCCAAGCGTTTTGAAGCCTACGGCTGGAACGTGATTGCCGCTGTCGATGGTCACAATGTGGAAGCCGTTGCCGCTGCCGTGGCTGCTGCGAAAAAATCTGACCGTCCAACCCTGATCTGCTGCAAGACAGTGATCGGCAAGGGCGCTCCAAACATGCAGGGCAGTGACAAGGTCCATGGTGCAGCGCTCGGCGACACCGAAATTGCCGCTACCCGCGCCGCCATTGACTGGCCGCATGCGCCGTTTGATATTCCGGCAGAGGTCTACGCGGACTGGGACGCTAAAGCAAAAGGCGCCACCCTGCAGTCTGCGTGGGAACAAAAATTTGCCGCATATCGTGCGCAATTTCCGGCTGAAGCGGCAGAGCTGTTGCGTCGTATGGCTGGCGTACTGCCCGAGCAATTTGCACAAACGGTTGAGGCCTACATTGCCGCTTGCGTTGAGAAAAAAGAAACCATCGCCACCCGTAAAGCCAGCCAGAACGCGATTCAGGCCTTTGCGCCCGTGTTACCGGAATTTTTAGGCGGCTCGGCCGACCTGACCGGTTCCAACCTCACCAACTGGAAAGAATGTATTGCCGTGCGCGCCGGCGTACCGGGCAACCATATCAACTATGGCGTGCGCGAATTTGGCATGAGCGCCATCATGAATGGTATTGCGCTGCATGGCGGCTATATTCCCTTCGGCGCGACCTTCCTGACCTTCTCGGATTACAGCCGCAACGCACTGCGTATGGCGGCGCTGATGAAAATCCGTTCGATTTTCGTCTTCACGCATGATTCGATTGGTCTGGGTGAAGATGGCCCTACCCATCAGTCCGTTGAACACATTTCGAGCATGCGCCTGATTCCGAATCTGGATAACTGGCGTCCTTGCGACACCGTTGAATCCGCGATTGCGTGGGAGCAGGCAGTGCTTCGTCATAACGGCCCGAGCACTTTGATTTTCTCGCGCCAGAACTTGCCTTACATGGCACGCAGCCAGGAGCAAATTGCTGCAGTCCGCCGCGGTGGCTATGTGCTGAAAGACGCAGAAAAACCGCAAGCGATTCTGATTGCTACCGGCTCCGAAGTCGAGCTGGCAATGAATGCAGCACAGGCACTGGCGGCAGAAGGTATTGCTGTTCGTGTGGTGTCGATGCCGAGCACGGATGTATTTGACCGGCAGGACGCCGCCTACAAAGCCAGCGTGCTGACCAAAGGGGTGCCGCGTGTGGCGGTTGAGGCCGGCGTGACGGACTTCTGGTTCAAATATGTAGGCCTCGAAGGCGCGGTGATCGGCATTGACAGCTTTGGCGAATCCGCGCCAGCCGGTGCCTTGTTCAAGTATTTCGGTTTCACAATCGAGAACGTTGTGGCCGCGGTCAAATCCGTATTGATTTGATCTGACCTTATTCATTTCAATTGCACATTTCAATTGCTTATTTCATCTGCTTATCACTATTCAGGAGATCAACATGACTATCAAGGTTGCCATTAATGGCTATGGCCGCATCGGCCGCAATATCCTGCGCGCCCACTATGAAGGCGGCAAGAAAAACGACATCCAGATCGTCGCCATCAATGATCTCGGCAATGCCGAATCCAATGCCCACCTGACCCGCTACGACACTGCGCACGGCAAATTCCCCGGCACCGTTACGGTCGACGGCGACAACATGATCGTCAACGGCGACAAGATCCGCGTCTTCGCGCAACGCAATCCATCCGACATCCCTTGGGGTGAACTGGGTGTGGATGTTGTGCTGGAGTGCACCGGCTTTTTCACCACCAAAGAAAAAGCCTCGGCCCACATCCGCGGCGGCGCCAAAAAAGTCATCATCTCCGCTCCCGGTGGCAAGGATGTCGATGCGACGGTGGTGTTTGGTGTCAATCAGGGCGTCTTGAAAGCAAGCGACACCGTGATCTCGAACGCATCCTGCACCACCAACTGTCTGGCACCGCTGGTCAAGCCTTTGAACGACACCATCGGTGTGGTCAATGGCCTGATGACCACCGTTCATGCGTACACCAATGACCAGGTGCTGACAGACGTGATGCACGAAGACTTGCGTCGCGCCCGTTCAGCCACCCAATCAATGATCCCGACCAAGACCGGTGCAGCCGCTGCCGTTGGTCTGGTGCTGCCAGAGTTGAATGGCCGCCTCGATGGCTTCTCGATCCGCGTGCCGACCATCAATGTCTCCATCGTTGACTTGTCTTTCATCGCCGCGCGTGACACTACGGTTGAAGAAATCAACGCGATCATGAAAGCAGCTGCCGATGGTCCGTTGAAAGGCGTTTTGACCTACAACACCGAGCCACTGGTGTCGGTTGACTTCAACCACAATCCGGCGTCGAGCAATTTCGATGCGACCCTGACCAAGGTTTCAGGCCGTCTGGTCAAAGTCTCGTCATGGTATGACAACGAGTGGGGCTTCTCGAACCGCATGCTCGACACCACGATGGCGCTGATGACGGCAAAATAAGCCACGCAGCAGAAAAGAAAAATCCCGCTTCATGCGGGATTTTTTTTGTCCTGTCCTCGAGCTTAATATTTTTCGAAATGTGGCGAACGCGGCCCTGGCAGCAAGCCGCCTGGTCTGGCCGCCAGCAAACGATAGCTGGTCATGCGCGCAACCGAATGTCCCTGGTCACCGATGTTATTGGCAACCTGTTTGATCAGGCCGGCGATCAGCATGACGGCCAGGCTGTTGCTGCTATTGTTTTGTCCTTCAGAACTCGATGCGCTTGCTGCACCGTCCCACAATAACTGACCGCTGCGTGTATCAACGAGTCTGGCTTTGGCGGCCACGATGACAGAGCTGTCGAAGATCTGATACACCGCGCCGTACTGTTCGATCGTGATGAAGAGTGCGGCGTCGGCACCAAAAATTTCATTGAGTTTTTCCAGTGGTGCCTGATGCATTTCTCCCGGATGCGGCAAGCCGTTTTCCTTGAAGGTCTGGTCAACCAGCGCTACCGGAAAAACATAGTAGCCAGCTTCGGCCAGTGGCGCTGTTACCGTCGACAACATGCTGTAAGAGGCGCGCACGTCCGGCGAGTTGTTCAGTGGAGGCAGAACCAGAATCGAGCGCGGCTTGCTTTGTTTTAAGGCGGTGTAGTCATAGGCTTTGGGCGTTGCGCAAGCGCCCAACAGCATCATTAAGCACAGCAGCAACAGTCGTGAAATGAATGAGTTCATGGCAGGTCTTAAGGTCCGTTTGAAAATGCTTGTAGGTGCTATACGAGAAAAGTCACTGGACCCCAGCCTGCGCTGGGGTGACCTCAGAGTTTGACGCGCTGCTGACGCTACTACCGTCGCCCCAGCGCAGGCTGGGGCCCAGTGTCTTTGCTTAAGTAATAAAAAATAGTTATTCGCTTTTCCATCAGAGGTTTAGTTGGCTTTGATGCGGGCAATCAAACGGTTCATGTACACCGTTGATTCGGGAAACAAGGCTTTTTCATGTTCCAGTGATTGCACTGCAGCGTCGGGTTTGCCGGTCTGAAAATACAGAAATCCCAAATGGGCGTGGTAGCCAGGCGGAACAGATTTATTGGTGGCGCGGGCTTTTTCGGCATCGAGCCCGAGCTTGATAATTTGCTCTTCAGCCGAGACTTTGCCGGGCTCGCTATAAATCGTATAGACCTGGTCTTCGTAACTGCCCCATTGGTACAAACTTTGTTTCTGGTTGGCGCAGCCTGCCAATATCAACAGGCTGCTGCCAAGCACGAGTAAAATTTTTGCAGGCTGCATTCTCTATTCCTCGCGATCAGTTGGCGGGTTTCCATGCGCCGCGTTCTATGCCTTCAACCAGACGGTTGACTGCCTCGCGAATGGCCAGATCGAGCACCTTGCCATTGAGTGTGGAGTCATAGGAAGCCGTGCCGCCAAAGCCGATGATTTCCCGGTTCGATAGTGCATATTCACCGGCTCCCTGCACGGAGAAAATCACTTCCGAGGTCAGGGCGTTGACAATGTTGAGGCTGACCTTGGAATAAGCTACCTGTTGCTTGCCGCGACCGAGTATGCCGAACAATTGCTGGTCGCCGGTTTCTTTGCGGCCGAATTCTGTAACGTCTCCGGTGACGACAAATTCAGCACCTTTAAGCTGCTGGTCTTTGCCACGCAGCCGCGCTTCTTCCTTGATTTCATTCATGTTGTCGCGGTCGAGCACGGTAAAGCGATTCGATTGCTGCAGATGTGAAATCAGGATGGTTTTGGATTGCGCACCCAGACGGTCGACGCCATCCGAGAACATGCCGCGCAAAAAGCCTGAACGATTATCGAATTTTCCAACCGCCAGACTGCTACGTGGGCCGTTGTAACTGGTATTGGCAGAGTTGACTTGTTTGGGAGCGATCGCCACCGAGCTTTCGGTGGCGCAGCCACCCAATCCAAGCAGAAAAATAAAGCAGAGCGTCAACGCTGCGAGGGGCGCAAATGGTTTTGTCATGACTTGCCTTGAGAAGTGGGAAGGGGAGAATCAAGCAGCGTTTGGCTGAAAGAATGTTGCCATGATATTAATGATGAAAATTATTGTCAATTGCTAATGTGAGCGCTTGTCCAAAGTACGTGCAATCAATCAGGCTGCACCCAGTACCGCCGTCCAGCAAAGTTTGACGGCATCGCTTGCTGCCGCCACCTGATCGAAGGCGACCCGCGCCCGGTCTTCGCCTTTCATGCGTATCTGGTGCTGCATTTTCCGAAACAGTCGATAGGCATTGGCAACCGAGTCGGCCAGACTGGCATCAATCAATTGCAGTTGTCCGCTGAGTTTGAGCAGGGCGATATTGCCGATGTCACCAGTCATTTCCGGGTAGTTTGCTGCATGTCGCAGCACCAGAAACTGGACGATGAATTCAATATCTATCATGCCGCCGGCATCATGCTTGAGATCGAATAAATCTGTTTTGTTCGGATGGGCGTCATGCATTTTTTGGCGCATGGACAGAATCGATTCACGCAGCGCGGCCTCGTCACGCGGCTGTCGCAAAACTTGTTCACGCAAAGCTTCGAAGCGTGCACCTATGTCTGCGTCACCAGCGCAATAACGGGCGCGGGTCAGTGCCTGGTGTTCCCAGATCCACGCCGATTCCCGCTGATATTTTTCAAACGACGCAAAGGATGAAACCAATAATCCGCTGGCGCCATCGGGCCGCAAGGCAATGTCAATGTCAAACAAAATGCCGGCTGGCGTGTGCGACGTCATCCAGGTGATAAAGCGTTGTGCCAGTCGGGCATACAGCGCCGGTGCGTCAGGGTGATCGTCGTCATACAAAAAGATTACGTCCAGATCAGAGGCGTAGCCAAGTTCCTTGCCGCCGAGCTTGCCATAGGCGATAACGGCAAACTGCGGTACGTCGCGATGTCGTGTGGCGATGGTTTGCCAAACGGCTTTGAGGGTGGCCGCCACGATCACATCGGCCAGCGCAGACAAATGGTCAGCCAGCCGCTCGACGGTTAAGACCCCGTCGAGATCCTGCGCCAGCAAGCGAAACTGCTGCGCATGATGCAGTTCGCGCAGCACATCCATCTGGCGTTCGGTGTCGCCGGCAAAACTATCGAGCTGGCGCCCACACTCGCTGGCAAATGCCGGCCAGTCCGGTGCCATGAACAAGGCGGCATCGTCGAGCAACTCATCAAGCAGCAGCGGATGACGAGTCAGATATTTGGCTGCCCATTCACTGGCTGCGATCATGCGAATCACGCGCAACAGCGCATGCGGATATTCGGTCAGTAGCGAGAGGTAAGCCGAACGGCGCGCAATCGTTTCAAAAAAATCGATCAAGCGGTTGAGCGTGGTCGCGCAAGACTCAACAGTTTGTTTCGCCACCAAAGGCAAGGCGGCACGCATTAAGGCCTGCAGCCGGTTGCGGCTGGATTCCGGCAGCGATTGCAAACGGGGCGAGTGCCAGCTAGCCAGTAGTCTTTGTGCAGAAAGTTCTGACTGGTCGAATCCGAGTTCATCCAGATAGTCGGTCAGGATTTCTGCGCTGACCTCTTCCAGCACCGGGATAGCAGCGGCCAGGCCACTCTCGTTTTCTGTGGTGCTGATGGCCGTCTTGTCGGTAAAAATCGCATCGAATTGTGCGGCCACCCATGTGCGCTGCGCGTTCAGCGCCGTCATCAGCGCTGACACGTCGGCATAGCCCATCATTTGCGCAATCACCAGCTGGTCTGCGGCGCTTGAAGGCAGCACATGGGTTTGCGCGTCATCCAGATATTGCAGACGGTGCTCGAGATTGCGCAGGAAAGTATAGGCATCCAGCAGCTGCGCTACCACTGGCGCGGCCAGCAGCTTTCGTTCAGAGATCACCTGCAAGGTATGCCGGGTTGAGCGGTCGCGCAGCGCAGCATCACGCCCGCCGCGTATCAGTTGAAAAACCTGGGCAAGAAATTCAATTTCCCGAATACCGCCGCGCCCGAGCTTGATATTGACATTGCGTTCGGGATGGCGCGTCTCCTGCCGGATGACTTCGGCACGGATTTGCGCATGCATGGTACGCAGCGCATTGATCGAGCCGAAATCCAGATAGCGACGGTAAACGAAAGGCCGCACGATGGCGTCAAGCAGCGCCACATCGGCGGCTTTACCGCTGAGTGCACGCGCTTTGACCCATGCATAACGCTCCCATTCGCGTCCCTGCACCATCAGATATTCTTCGAGCATGGCAAAGCTGGCCGCCAGCGGGCCGGAATTACCATTCGGGCGCAGCGCCATATCAACCCGGAACGTAAAACCATCGGCAGTAATTTCAGCAATATCGGCAATGAGTTTTTTTCCGAGCCGGGAAAAAAACTCATGGTTGGACAGTTGACGTTGTCCGGGGGCGCTCAATACCGTTTCGCCGTCTTCCGGATAGACGAAGATCAGGTCAATGTCGGAGGAGATATTGAGTTCATGTCCGCCTAGCTTGCCCATGCCAATGACGATCATCTGCTGCTCTTGGCCCGATTCGTCACCGGTTGGCGTGCCATGGCTGGCGCACATTTCTGCGTGCAGTGCATGCAAGTGGGTGTTGACCGCAAATTCAGCAAAATCCGATATCGTTTTGAGAACTTCTGCCAGATCGGCGCGCTGCGACAGATCTCGTACCGCTAATGCGGACACCAGCAAATTGCGCAGACGCCGCATGGCTGCTGGCAGCGAAGCGTTTTTGGCCAGCTGGGCTTGGAGAAGCTGGTCAAAGTGCGCCTCGGCAAGCGATAATTCGCACAATTGTTCTAATTCCGGTCCGCGTTCAGGGTCGGCATTGAGCCAGCGCTGAACGAAACGTGAAGCGTGCACAGTGTCGGGGGCGGGGAGCGGTATCATGGGCGAAAGATCATTCAGGTTTTGCCGCTTGCGCGCGTGGCACGCAAGCGATTAATTAATTTCTTACACACGGCTAGCGCCATCAAGCAAAGTCATCCTATCAGAGAGTCGCTGGCCTTAGCCCGCCAGCGTTTAGAGCGTGGCTTTACCACTGCCAATCAGGTCACGCATCATGCGCTGTCCTGGATTCTGGTCGCCTTGTGCATTGCTTATTTTGTATTTTGCGGCCTGCTGCTGTCCTTGCGCTATGTCGTTCTGCCCAACATCGATCGCTACAAACCCCAGGTTGAACAGCTTGCCAGCCATTTTCTGGCGCGGCCGGTGTCGATCAATACCATTCATGCCAGCTGGCGTGGTTTGCATCCCAGCCTGCGTTTCAATGATGTGGTTATTCACAACCAGCAGGGTGAAGCGGCGCTCAAACTCCCTGAGGTATCGGCCACGCTTTCATGGTGGTCCATACTCGTTGGTGACTTGCGGCTGTACCAGCTTGAGTTCTTGCGTCCGGATCTGGAAATTGAACGTGATTCAGCAGGCAAAATCTTCGTTGCCGGTTTGCTGATCAATACCGATACACCCGCTGGCGGACATGGCATCAACTGGTTGCTGGCCCAGCGAGAAATCGTGGTGCGTAATGGTTGGGTACGCTGGATTGACCGGCAGCGCGATGCACCGGAACTGGTGTTTGATCATGTCGATCTGGTTTTGCAAAATAAATGGCGCACGCACCGACTCGGCCTGAAGGCGACGCCGCCGGCCGAGCTGGCCGCACCGATTGATTTGCGGGCCGAGTTCAAACATCAGCCGTTTGCCAGCAGTGCGTCGGATTACGACAACTGGACCGGGCAACTATATGCCGACTGGCGTCATACCAATCTGGAAAAATGGAAAAAATACATTGATTACCCGTTTGAGCTTTCCGGTGGCAGTGGTGCAGTTCGCGCCTGGCTGGATTTTGACCGGGGTGTTGTCACCAATCTGACCGCCGATCTGGGGCTTGCCGATCTTGCTGTGCGTCTTGGCAAAGACCTTGAGTTGCTGAAGTTAGTGGAAGTCAGCGGCCGTATTTCTGCCGGCGAAGTGGCAACTGGCCTGAAACAGCAACTACTGTCTTTTGGTGCACGCGGCCATGCGTTGAAGCTGACCAATTTTTCTTTGCGCACCGATCAGGGCGTCGTCATGCCAGACACCACCATCAGCACGCTTTTTACTGCCGGCAGCAGGGGCCGTCCGGAACAGCGTGAATTAAATATCAGCGCACTCGATCTCGATACGCTGACACTGTTGCTCGGTCATCTGCCCCTGTCTGTGCCTGAGCGGGAAATGCTGACCAGTCTGGCGCCTGGCGGTCAGTTGCAAGACCTGGCCGCCAGCTGGGAGGGCAGCCTGCCCGGCGACGGCAAATATCGCCTGAGTGGGAAATTCACCAATCTGGGCTTGAAGCCTCAGCCGGCGCGTGCCGAGCATTTTGCGGTGCCGGGTTTTGAAGGCTTGTCCGGCAAAGTCGATCTGGATCAGGATGGCGGCAAAGTCGAACTCAATGGCAAAAACGCAAAATTGTTCTTGCTCGATTATTTCCCCGATCCGGTTTTGCCTTTTGATGAGTTGGCGTTGAACGCCAGCTGGGCCATGCGTCAAGCCAATAAGCTCAACGTCAAAGTCAGCGCGATGCAGTTTTCTCAGGCCGGCATCAAAGGTTCGCTCGAAGGCGCCTACAGTTTGCCGCTGCCGGCTGTGGCAGGCAAATTTGGCGACTTGGATATCAAGGTGCATGTGCCCAGCGTGGAGCTGAACCAGGTCGCCCGTTTTGTGCCCAGTGTGGCACCTGCTAAAACCCGGGAATGGATGGCTGGTGCGATGCTAGCCGGTAGCGCCAAAGAAGTGGACATCGTGGTCAAAGGCAACCTGGATAAATTTCCCTTCCAGATTAAAAAAGGCGACAAGCAGCCTTCTGGCGTGTTTAAAATTTCCGGGAAAATTCAGGATGCCACGCTCAGTCCAGGCTACGATCAATTTGCTCAGGACAAGCGCACGCTGTTGTGGCCACAGATTGACGGCATTGATGGCAATGTGGTGCTCGACGGTACCCGTTTAGCTATTCATGCTGATCATGCCAAAACGGCAGGCGTTGCGCTCTCCGAGATCAGTGCCACCATCCCTGATTATTGGGCCGAGCGTGCCATGCTCGAAGTCAGCGGCACGGCCAATGGCGCTTTGCAGTCTATGCTCGCCTATGTCAGCGCCACGCCTGTCAGCTCCTGGATCGATGGCGTAACCGACGAGTTCGCCACAACAGGCAATGCACGGCTGGCATTGAAATTACAAATGTCGCTGTTTGATCCCACTCAATCGACGGTGCAGGGTGCCGTGCATTTCATGGGCAACGAACTGCAGTTGGCGCGCGATATGCCGGCCTTGCAGCAAACCGCCGGCGATCTGAGTTTTTCAGAAAAAGGATTTCAGCTCAACGGTGTGCAGGGTGCTTTTATTGGTGGCCCGGCGCAGGTCAGCGGCGGCTCGCAACGTGATGGCAGCGTGCAAATCAAAGTCGAAGGCAACGCGGTCGCCGAGGGCGTCGCCAATGCTTTCCACAGTCAGGACTTGCGCCGGCTGATGAAAAAATTCAATGGCAGTACGCGCTACAACGCCGTGTTGCGCATCAAGGATCAGCGACCGCAACTAACCATCGAATCCTCACTCGCTGGCCTGGCCATTGATCTGCCCGCACCGCTCAATAAAACTGCCACAGAGATTTTGCCGCTGCGCTTTCTGCTCTCGCCAGTGCCGCCCTATGAGCAGGCGATGCAGTCTGAAGAGATACGCATAGGCTTGGGCAAAGCCATCGCTGCACGCTATATACGGCAGCGCTCGAACGCTAAAAATGCGTCATGGAAGATGGTACGTGGCAGTATCGGCGTCAATTCACCACTGCCGCAACCCGACAGTGGTCTGGCTGCCAACGTCAACCTGCCGGTGCTTAATATTGATCAATGGCGTAGTGCGGTGTCGACCTTGCTGCCGGAATCCGGTGTGCAGGAAAGCGCTCAAGGCGCAGCGAGTCCTGATTTTTCTGCCTATGTGCTGCCTGATTTGCTGGGTATACGCGCCAATCAACTGATCGTGGCTGACAAGACTTTCAATAATGCGGTGCTGGGTGCATCACGACCGCGTGGCAACTGGCAAGTCAATATCCATTCAGATCAGGTGGTCGGTTATGCGACCTGGAACGACCCGTATTCAGAGCGTGGCGCCGGCAAGATCACTGCGCGACTGGTGTCTTTGGTGATTCCGCAATCGACCGCGTCGGATGTGACGGCGCTGTTGAGCGGGAAATCGGCGGCCACTCCCTTACCCGGGCTGGACATCATCGCCGACAATTTTGAACTGCTGGATAAAAAACTCGGACATCTGGAGCTGAGCGCCACCAATGCCGGCTTTGGCGCTGGCCGTGAATGGCGTATTAGTCGCCTGCTGGTTTCTAATCCTGATGCCAGCCTCAAAGCCAGTGGCAAGTGGTCGGTATTGAATGGCAATAGCCAGTCAGCGCTGCGTTATGAACTCGACATTGCCGACGCCGGACGTCTGCTTGATCGTTTCGGTTTTGAGCGCTTGCTCAAAGGCGGCAAAGGCAAGATGGACGGCGAGTTGAGTTGGGAAGGCTCGCCCTATGCGTTCGACTTGCCGAGCCTGTCGGGTGACCTGAATCTGAGCGTGGCCTCCGGCCAGTTTTTGAAAGTGGATCCCGGTGTAGCTAAACTGCTGGGTGTGATGAGCCTGCAATCCTTGCCGCGGCGGCTGGTACTGGATTTTCGTGACCTGTTTTCGGAAGGCTTTTCCTTTGACAGTATTGCCAGCACCGCCACCATCAAACGCGGCTTGCTCAAGACCGATAGTTTCAAGATGCGCGGCGTCAATGCGCTGGTGATGATGGATGGTTCGGTGGATCTGACGGAAGAAACGCAAAACCTCAACGTCGTGGTTATTCCTGAACTCAACGCCGGTGGCGCATCAGTGTTGTATGGTCTGGCGGTTAATCCGGTCATTGGGCTGGGCACCTTTCTGGCCCAGTTATTTTTGCGCAATCCACTGTCGCAGGCCATGACGCAGGAATATCAGATCACCGGTCCGTGGAAGGACCCGGCAGTGAAGAAACTGAGTAGCCGCAATAAGCCTGCTGAGCCGCTGCCGGCAGCAGCTGATTGAACAACACAAACGCAATACAAGCGAAGAGGCCGGCATGCAAAATCAGCTAATCATCAGTGCCGTGCAAATGGTCTCGACGCCGGATCCTGTCATCAATATGCAGCATGCAGCGCAGCGCATTCGCGAGGCCGCGGATGCGGGGGCAACGATGGTCTTGTTGCCCGAGTATTGGTCGGTGCTGGGTTTGCGGGACACGGACAAACTGGCCTTTGCCGAAAACGCGGGCGCAGGGCCCTTGCAAGATTTCATGGCGGGCATGGCGCAAGAGTGTGGCGTGTGGCTGATAGGTGGCACCATTCCTTTGAACTCTGGCGAGCCGGGAAAAGTTTTCAACACCACCCTGGCTTATGACGCCAATGGCAGTCAGCTTGGGCGTTACGACAAAATTCATTTGTTTGGTTTTACCCGTGGCGAAGAATCCTATGATGAGTCGCGCACCATCGTCGCCGGCAACGACGTGGTGGTGCTGGAAACACCGCTGGGCCGGGTTGGTCTGTCGATTTGTTATGACCTGCGTTTTCCGGAACTCTATCGGGCTATGGGCCAATGCCAGCTGATTGTGATGCCGGCTGCCTTCACTTACACCACCGGCCGTGCGCACTGGGAAATTTTGCTGCGCGCGCGGGCGATTGAAAACCAGTGTTATGTGCTGGCCGCAGCGCAAGGCGGGCAACATCAGAATGGCCGTCGTACCTGGGGGCACAGCATGGTGATTGATCCCTGGGGTGAGATTCTGTCGCAGCTGCCTGAAGGCGAGGGCGTGGTCAGCGCAGAAATTGACGCCACACATCTGGCCGGCGTGCGCGCCAGTTTGCCGGCACTATCGCACCGAAAGTTAGTGTCCCGGTATTCCAAGCGGGATTAGCCGCAATCCAGTATGATTTTGAATCCTGTCGTCTGCCCGCCGAATTCTATTTTCCCCCGAAGCCATGAAGCTATTTGAACCGAATCTGCAATCCCAAAGCCTTGCCCGTGAGATTTTGCTCACGCCCTATGGACTTGACGAGAGTCATTTGCTCAAAGCCCTGGGTTCGATCTTTACGCACCGCGTCGATTACGCCGATCTGTATTTTCAGTTCACCCGCAGTGAAAGCTGGAGCCTGGAAGAAGGCATCGTCAAGACCGGCAGTTTTTCGATTGATCAGGGCGTCGGTATCCGCGCCGTGTCGGGCGACAAAACCGCGTTTTCCTATTCGGATGAAATTTCCGAGCGGGCCTTGCTGGAAGCCGCTGCTGCCACTCGCACCATCGCCCGTCAGGGCGCCGGCCGCGTCAAAGTCGCGTCACAGCTTACCGCCGGCGGCGCCCGTGCGCTGTATCTGCCGCATGATCCTTTGGCTTCGCTCGACGCTACAGCCAAGGTCAAGCTGGTGGAAAAGCTGGAGCGCATGGCCCGCGCCAAAGACCCGCGGGTGGTGCAGGTGATGGCAGGCTTGTCGGGTGAATACGATGTGGTGCTGGTGGTGCGCAGCGATGGCGTGATTGCTGCCGATATTCGTCCGCTTGTCAGACTGTCCCTGACCGTGATCGCCGAGCAGGATGGCCGGCGTGAAGTCGGCAGCGCAGGCGGTGGTGGCCGTTATGACTACGCGTACTTTACCGATGCCTTGCTGGACAACTATGCGAGCGAAGCAGTGGCGTCGGCGCTGGTGAATCTGGACGCCCGTCCGGCACCGGCCGGACCGATGACGGTCGTACTCGGACCTGGCTGGCCCGGTATCCTGCTGCATGAGGCGATTGGCCACGGTCTGGAAGGCGACTTCAATCGCAAGGGTTCGAGCGCTTTTTCTGGTCGCATTGGTGAGCGCGTTGCGGCCAAAGGCGTAACCGTGGTCGACGACGGCACGATTGCCGACCGCCGTGGTTCGCTCAACATTGACGATGAAGGCAACCCGACCCAGTGCACGACGCTGATCGAAGACGGTATTTTGAAAGGCTATATTCAGGACACGCTCAATGCGCGACTGATGAAAATGCCGGTAACAGGCAATGCCCGCCGTGAATCTTTTGCGCACTTGCCGATGCCGCGCATGACCAACACCTATATGCTCGCCGGCGACCGTGATCCGGCCGAGATTCTGGCCTCGGTAAAAAATGGTCTGTATGCGAGTAATTTCGGTGGTGGTCAGGTTGATATCACCAATGGCAAATTTGTCTTTTCTGCCAGCGAAGCCTGGATGATCGAAGACGGCAAACTGACCTATCCGGTCAAGGGCGCAACCCTGATTGGCAATGGTCCCGATATTTTGAATCGGGTCTCCATGATCGGTAATGACCTGAAGCTCGATCCGGGCGTGGGCGTATGCGGCAAAGAAGGGCAGAGCGTGCCGGTCGGTGTTGGTCAGCCAACTTTACGTATTGAAGGCATGACGGTTGGCGGCACGGCTTAGTCTCTGTCAGTGCCTGGTTTGCCGGCTACTTGCGGCGCTGCTTGCCAAATTCACTGATTTATAGCACCATCGGTTTTCACGTTGACTTGTTAGGCGAAAATTCATGTCCTGCCTGGGTTTTTATTTTTATACGCACTTTAGCTATTCCAGCCAAACGGCGGTGGAGAAGCGGTAAGTTCACGTAAATGTAAAAACAAACGAGACAAACCGAAATTCTTAAAAACCGCCAGGAATGGCGGTTTTTTATTGTTTACGAAAACCGTACCTGGAGAAGCTATGCCCCGCACCGATGACCTGAGGATTCGAGAATTGAAAGAACTGACGCCACCATCGCATCTGATCCGCGAGTTTCCCTGCTCGGATCACATAGCCAGTGTCACGGCCAATGCGCGCACCTCTCTGCACCGTATTCTGCACGGTCAGGATGACCGGATGATGGTGGTGATCGGGCCTTGCTCGATTCACGATACCAAGGCAGCGATGGAATACGCGAACCGGCTGGTCAAAGAGCGCGCCCGCTTCAAGGATGATCTGGAAATCGTGATGCGCGTGTACTTCGAAAAGCCGCGCACCACAGTGGGCTGGAAAGGGCTGATCAACGATCCTTTCCTCGACAACAGTTTTCGCATCAATGATGGTCTGCGCATCGCCCGTGAACTGCTGATGAACATTAATGAACTCGGCCTGCCGGCAGGCACCGAATTCCTCGACGTGATCAGCCCGCAGTACATAGCCGACCTGATCAGCTGGGGCGCGATTGGTGCGCGCACCACGGAATCGCAAGTCCATCGCGAACTGGCATCCGGCTTGTCCTGTCCGGTCGGTTTCAAGAACGGCACCGATGGCAATATCAAGATTGCCGTCGATGCGATCAAGGCCGCATCGCAACCGCATCACTTTTTGTCCGTGACCAAGGGCGGGCATTCGGCCATTGTGTCAACCAACGGCAATGAAGACTGTCACATCATTCTGCGCGGCGGCAAGGCACCAAACTATGATGCAGCCAGCGTCGAAGCGGCTTGCAAAGACATCGCGGCTTCAGGTCTGGCTTCGCGCCTGATGATCGACGCCTCGCATGCCAACAGCTCGAAGAAGCCGGAAAATCAGGTACCGGTCTGCGCCGATATCGCGATGCAAGTCGCCGCTGGTGATGATCGTATCGTTGGCGTCATGGTCGAATCCCATCTGGTGGGCGGTCGTCAGGATCTGGTCGTGGGCAAGGAATTGACTTATGGTCAGTCGGTTACCGATGGCTGCATCGACTGGGACAGCAGCCTGCAAGTGCTGGAAGGTCTGGCTGCTGCGGTACGTCAGCGGCGTCTGGCCAAGAGCGCGGAAGCATAAAGCACTGCTTGCTTTTTTTAAGAGGAAGAGCCGGGTTCTGTGTATTGCAGAACCCGGCTTTTTTCATGCCCGGCCAGTGGCCTGCAAGTGACCCAGCCGGTTTGATACGTCGTCGGCGCAGCGTTTGATTTTTTTCGCGATCTCGCCGGTCCAGCTGGCATCGAAATAGCCGGCCGGTCCAATGGCGGTAATCCCCAGTCGGATGACGCCGGTGTGTTCGAAAACCGGTGCGCAAATCGCATTAATGCCGGGGATCGGTTCGCCCTGCACCCGCGCCATGCCGCGCTTTCTGATATCCGCCAATAGGGGTTCGATTTCTTTCAGTGGTTTGCCGGAGGCACCAAAGCCGGCGGCCACGCCATTGCGGTTTTCCTGCGCTATCATTCGCTCAACCTGCATGGGTGGCAGGAAGGCGGCAAACACGCGGCCGGTGGCGGTGGACTGTATCGACATCACGGTGCCGGTGCGCATATTGACGTGAATCGGATAGCTGGATTCGCTGATGTAAATAATCGTCGGCCCCTGATTGCCGAGTACCGACAGCCCGACCGTCTGATCGATTTCGGACGCGAGTTGGGTCACCATCGGAATCGCAATGCGTACCGGGTCGAGCAAATGCAGGCTGATCAAGCCAAGCTGCAGCGCAAAGGGGCCCAGTTCATAGCGGCCAGTCAGCGGATCTTGTTCGATCATGCCAAAACTACTGAAGCTGACCAGATAGGGATGGGCCTTGGCCGACGGCATGCCAGCCTTTTTTGCCAGGTCGCCCAGACTCATGGGCCGGCCTTCGTCGACTAAGGTCGCAAGCAGTCGCCCGCCGATTTCAATTGACTGGATGCCGCGCCGACTCTTATCCATAAAATGTCCAGTGATTGGGTTGGCTGAATAATACGGATCATTTAATCTAAAGTAAATTATTCGTTAATAGCAAACTAATTGACCTAAACCGAATTTCGGCATAATCTTTCCGCAGTTTTGAATGTCCATCATTTGCCATGCGCATTAGCGGGAGAACCCAATGAATACCAAGAAGTTTGCGTCGCAAGCCGACCTGCAGGAAAAAAAGACCAGTTTCATCAAGCTCTCCGATAACGCCTATGCGTATACCGCCGAAGGCGATCCGAATTCGGGCGTGATCATCGGCGACGATGCCGTGATGGTGATCGACACTACCGCTACGCCAGTGATGGCGCAGGCGCTGATCAAGCATATTCGCGACATCACCGATCTGCCGATCAAATACGTGACCCTGACGCACTACCATGCGGTGCGCGTACTAGGAGCCTCCGCCTACTTCGATGAAGGCGCAGAGCAGGTGATCGCTTCGCGCGGCACCTATGAACTGATCGTTGAGCGCGGCGCGCAAGATATGCAGTCCGAAATCGAACGTTTTCCGCGT
This sequence comes from Burkholderiales bacterium, assembly GCA_947451925.1. GTDB lineage: Bacteria > Pseudomonadota > Gammaproteobacteria > Burkholderiales > Burkholderiaceae_D > Pernthalerella. The sequence goes on from CANGAW010000006.1 coordinate 57,836, forward strand.
CTGTTTGCCGGCGTTGAATCGGTGCCGGGCCTGACCTGGCCAACGCTGGTGTTCGATCATGCGCTGACCGTTTTCATGGGCAAGCTTGAAGTGCAGATCATGCATGTCGGCATGGGCCATACCAAGGGCGACACCATTGTCTGGATTCCTTCGCAAAAAGTGCTGTTCTCCGGCGACCTGGTGGAATATGACGCCGCTGCCTACACCGGCGACGCACAACTTGAAGAATGGCCGCACACGCTGGAAGTCTTGCGTGCCATGGGTGCAGATAAATTAGTGCCCGGCCGCGGTCCGGCACTGCTCAACCCTGCCGAAGTCAATGCCGGTCTGGACTACACCAAAGAGTTCGTCACCACCTTGTTGTCGAGCGCAAAAGAAGCCGTCGCTGCCGGGCATGACCTGAAAGCGGCGATGGCGCATGTGCGTTCACACATGGATGGCAAATTTGGTCATGTATTCATTTATGAACACTGCCTGCCATTTGATGTCACGCGTGCGGTGGATGAAGCCCGCGGCATTAAACATCCGCGCATCTGGACCGCAGAGCGCGACAAGGAAATGTGGCACGCCTTGCAAGACTGAACCGGGTTCGCGATGCATCAGACCTATACCTATCAAAAGTTTGTCTACACCCCACCGGCCGAACTGCAACAGGAGAGCGTTGCAAGGCGTCCGCTGGTCATCGTCGGTGCCGGCCCGGTTGGGCTGGCAGCGGCCATCGATGCGCGTCTGCAAGGCATAGAGGTGCTGCTTGTTGATGATGACGACACCGTATCTGTCGGCTCCCGCGGCCTGTGTTATGCCAAGCGCACGCTGGACGTGCTGGACCGTCTCGGTTGCGGTGATCCGGTGGTGGAGAAGGGCGTGGGCTGGGATGTAGGCCGCACCTTCTTTCATGATGACGAAGTCTTCAACTTCAATCTGCGACCCCAAGCCGGCTTCAAGCGGCCGGGCATGGTCAACCTGCAGCAATACTATCTGGAAGAATATCTGGCCAGACGTGCGCTGGAGCTGGGTGCTGAACTACGCTGGAAAAGTAAAGTCGTCGCCATTGATTCGCAAGATGACGGTGTGCGATTGCAAGTCGAGACACCGGACGGCTGCTATGCGCTGGACGCTGACTGGCTGATTGTCTGCGACGGTGCACGCAGTCCGATTCGCAATATGCTGGGCCTTGAAGTCGACGGCAAGGTGTTCATGGATCGCTTCCTGATTGCCGACGTGCTGATGAAGGCCGATTTTCCTGCGGAGCGCTGGTTCTGGTTTAATCCGCCTTTTCATCCCGAACAATCGGTTTTGTTACATCGTGAAGCCGATGACGTATGGCGCATCGATTTCCAGCTTGGCTGGGATGTCGACCCTGAAGAAGAGAAAAAGCCCGAGAACGTGATCCCGCGCATCAAGGCCATGCTCGGTGACGATCGCGAATTTTCGCTGGAATGGGTCAGTGTCTATACCTTTCAGTGCCGGCGCATGCAGTCCTTCCGTCACGGTCGCTGCCTGTTTGCGGGCGACGCCGCGCATCAGGTGTCGCCGTTCGGTGCGCGAGGCGCCAACTCCGGCGTGCAAGACGCCGACAACCTGATCTGGAAACTGAAACTGGTTTTAGACGGCAAGGCACCGGCGCAACTGCTCGACACCTATTCGACCGAACGCGCTGCTGCGGCAGATGAAAACATTTTGAACTCCACCCGTTCAACCGATTTCATCACGCCCAAAGGGCCTGTCAGCAAAACCTTCCGCAATGCCGTGCTTGAACTATCACGAGAGCATGCCTTTGCGCGCAAGCTGGTTAATTCCGGCCGCCTGTCCGTGCCGACCTTTCTTACCAACTCGGTATTGAACACGATTGATAGCGATGAATTTGCCGGCGACATGGTGCCCGGTGCGCCTATGGACGACGCCCCAGTGCAAATCAATGCGCAGCGGCAGTGGCTGATTGATCAATGCGGTGGCCGCTTTCAGGCGCTGTATTTTGTCACTGACCCAGCGCAAATTTCCGCCGAACTGATTGCGTTGTTTGCGCGTCTGGCTAATGCCAGTATTCCGGTCGAAACCTTGATTGTCGCCAGTAAGCCAGGGCATCTGCCGGGCCTGACGGTGGCAGTCGATGAAGAAGGTCTGGCTGCTGCGCGATACGATGCCAGTGCGGGTACTTTCTATTTGCTGCGACCGGATCAGCATGTGGCTGCGCGCTGGCGTCAGCCCGCAGAAGCGCAGATCAACATGGCCCTTGCACGCGCTACTTGCAACCTCGTATAGGAGTCGTCCATGTCCCTAAACCTCGAACCGAATTTTAACGAGCCGGGTAAACGCTATTTCCGTGACTTCTCGCCGGGCGACGATTTTTATCAGAGTCTGATCGATCTGCATCTGGATCTGAGTGAAGAGCAAAGCGCCAGCGTCAATGCCAAACTGATTTTGATTCTGTCTAACCACATCGGCGACATGAGTGTTTTGCGTGAAGCGATGACGCTGGCGCGTGCCGGCATCTGACGCAAATCAGACTTTATTTTTGGAGGTTTTATGTTGCTTCAAGGCGTACATCACGTGGCTTACCGCTGCAAGGATGCGAAGGAAACCGTGGAGTGGTACACCCAGCATCTGGCGATGAATTTTGTGCTGGCTATTGCCGAAAACGAAGTGCCGTCGACCAAGGCGCCTGATCCTTACATGCACATCTTTCTGGATGCCGGCAATGGCAATGTGCTGGCATTTTTTGAATTGCCAACACAGCAGCCTATGGACCGTGATCAGAACACACCGGCCTGGGTACAGCATCTGGCGTTCAAAGTCGAGTCGATGAAAACCCTGCTGGCTACCAAAGCCAGACTGGAAGCTGCGGGCATTGCCGTCATCGGTCCGGTCAACCACACCATCTTCAAAAGTATTTATTTCTTTGACCCGAATGGACACCGTCTGGAGTTGGCAGTCGATTGCGGTACGCCAGAAATGTACGAGAAACTCGATCAGGTGAAATGGGACATGCTCGAAGAATGGAGCAAAACCAAAAAAGCGCCGCAACATGCACGCTGGATGCATGACGACAGCCTGACTTCGGGAGCATGAGGGTGACGCAACTAAATGTGACGCAAAAAAATGTGACGCAACTAAACGAGACACATGATCCGGCCTTGCAAAGCTGGGTCAGTTCAGCCAATTTTGCCGGCACCGATTTTCCCATTCAAAATTTGCCGTTTGCAGTTTTTCGTCGCAGCGGATCGAACGAAGCATTTCGCGGCGGTGTCGCCATTGGCGACGCGGTACTTGATTTGGCCGCAGTCCATGCAAAAGGGATTTTCACAGGCCCGGCTGGCCTGGCGGTGCAGGCTGCAGCAGCTGAAAATCTGAACGCCTTCATGGCGCTGGGGCCAGCAGTCTGGAGCGCGCTGCGGCTGGCGCTGTCACGCGCTTTGCGCGCTGGTGCAAAAGAAGAACACGCTTTGCAAGACTGCCTGTTGCCTATGGCAGCCGTGGAATACACGGTGCCGGCCAACATCGGCGACTACACGGATTTTTATACTTCCATTTATCACGCGACCAATATCGGCAAATTATTCAGGCCCGATAATCCGCTGCTGCCCAATTACAAATGGATACCGATCGGCTATCACGGCCGTGCGTCAAGCATCGGTATCTCCGGTCAGCACTTTCGCCGTCCTTTGGGGCAGATCATGCCGCCGGGTGCAGAAAAGCCGGTCTTGGCACTCTCGAAACGCCTCGATATTGAACTGGAACTGGGCATCTTCATCGGTGCCGGCAATGCGCTGGGCGAATCGATTCCCATCGCGGAAGCGGAAAGCCATGTGTTCGGCATTTGCCTGTTGAACGACTGGTCGGCGCGCGATATACAGGGCTGGGAATATCAGCCACTCGGCCCTTTTCTGGCGAAAAATTTTGCCACCACGATTTCACCCTGGATCGTCACCCTGGAAGCGCTGGCACCATACCGGACTGCGTTTACCCGTCCGGCAGAAGACCCGCAGCCGCTGCCTTATCTCGATAGCGAAGCGAACCGCGCAGCGGGCGCATTCGATATCCAGTTACAGGTCGGTTTGCAGACGCCACGCATGCGCGAAGAAAAACAAAGCGAGCATGTATTTTGCCGCACCAGTTATCGCCATGCGTACTGGACGATTGCGCAAATGCTCACCCACCACACGGTCAATGGTTGCAATCTGCGACCCGGCGATTTGTTCGGCAGCGGCACCTTGTCTGGACCCACGCTGGAGCAGGCCGGAGCATTGATCGAGATTACCGCTGGCGGCAAAAATCCCATGCCCTTGCCAAACGGCGAGCAGCGTACTTTTCTGGAAGATGGTGACACGGTGGTGATTCGTGGCTGGTGCGAAAAGCCAGGCGCTGCGCGCATTGGTTTTGGCGACTGCACGGGCACGGTCATGCCGGGGAAAGTTGTCTGATGAAACTCTATAGCTACTTTCGCAGTTCGGCGTCGTATCGGGTGCGCATAGCCCTGAACCTCAAAGGCCTGACTTACGAAACGGTGCCGGTGCATCTGCTCAAAGACGGTGGCGAGCAATTGACGCCGGCCTACCGGCAATTGAGTCAGGATGGTCTGGTGCCCGTACTGGTCACAAACGATGGCCAGAGCCTGACCCAGTCGCTGGCCATCATCGACTATCTGGAAGAAACCTGTGCCACCCCCGCCTTGCTGCCGTCTGATCCGCTTGACCGGGCCTGGGTGCGAAGCCTTGCGCTATCGATTGCCTGCGATATCCATCCGCTGAACAATTTGCGGGTACTGCGTTATCTGGTCAATGAAATGGCGGTCCCGGAAGAAGCCAAAAACCGCTGGTACAAGCATTGGGTCGAGCAGGGCTTGATGAGTGTCGAGCAGGTATTGGCGGCAGATGCCCGGACCGGCCGCTATTGCTTCGGCGAGCTACCCGGTCTGGCGGATTGCTGTCTGGTGCCGCAGGTGGCCAATGCAGAACGCATGGGCTGCGACCTGTCTGCGATGCCCACCATTTTGCGCATTAACGCCGCTTGCCTTGCGCTGGAGGCGTTTGCTGCCGCATCGCCTGCACGTCAGGCCGATGCGGAGTAAATCATGGCTGTGCTGATTAGTCTCTGAAATTATTGAATTCCAGCGGCAAATCAGTGACTTCTTTTCTCAGTAGCGCCATGGTGGCCTGCAAGTCGTCGCGCTTGGCGCCGGTTACCCGCAATGCTTCGCCCTGAATGCTGGCTTGCACCTTGGTTTTACTGTCCTTGATGATGCGCTGAATTTTTTTCGCCGCATCGGACTCGATGCCATTTTTCACCTTGATGACTTGCTTGACCTTGTCGCCACCGATTTTTTCGATCTTGCCCAGGTCAAGAAAACGCACATCCACATTGCGCTTGCTCATTTTGGTGGTCAGTACATCTCGCACCTGACTGAGTTGAAATTCGCTGTCAGCATAAGCGGTCAGTTCACGCTCTTTTTGTTCGACGCGGGCGTCGCTGCCTTTGAAGTCGAAGCGGGTCGTGATTTCCTTGTTACTCTGTTCGACAGCATTTTTTACTTCGACCTGATTGGCTTCTGATACAACATCAAATGATGGCATTGACTAATTCCTCCCGGACCGTGACAAGTGCGCATTTTAGCGGAAAAATTAGCGCTCACAGTCAGATCGGTATAATCCAGCGCCTATGAAGTCCCCCCTTAAGTCTCCCCTTGCTCTGCAGTCCGAGGTGTCCTTGCGTGCGCTCAATACTTTTGGCGTCGAAGCACGGGCCCGCGCCTATTTGCCGGTCACTGCCTTGGCGACGCTGGAGGCGGTCCGCGCTGATCCGGTGCTTGCCCGCATGCCGCGTCTGGTGCTGGGTGGCGGCAGCAATCTCTTGCTGACCCGGGATGTCGATGCGCTGGTGCTGCATATGACAAACCGTGGCATCGCTGTCACTGGCGAAGACAAGGAACATACCTACGTTTGCGCGCAAGCCGGCGAGAGTTGGCACGGGCTGGTGCAATGGACGTTGGCGCAGGGACTGGGCGGGCTGGAAAACCTGTCACTGATACCGGGCAGCGTTGGTGCTGCACCCATACAGAATATCGGCGCCTATGGCAGCGAGATGGCGGATTGTTTTCATTCCTTGCGGGCGTTTGATTTTAAAACCGGCGAGTTGCTGACTTTGTCGCGAGGCGATTGCGCATTTGGCTACCGCGACAGTATCTTCAAGCATGCATTGCGTGAGCGCGCAGTCATCGTCGATGTGAGCTTTGCCTTGCCCAAGCACTGGCAGCCGAATCTGCGCTATGCAGAACTGGCGCAAGAAGTCGCCGCTATGTCGAAGCCAACTGCTGCCGAAATCAGTGCCGCCGTCATCGCCATTCGCCAGCGCAAGCTGCCTGATCCCGCTGTTACTGGTAATGCCGGCAGTTTTTTCAAGAACCCGGTTGTGACAGTGGCCAAGCGTGATGCGCTGCTGGTCACCCATCCGCAACTGGTCAGTTACCCGCAAGCCGATGGCAGCGTCAAGCTGGCTGCAGGCTGGCTGATTGATCAATGCGGCTGGAAAGGTCGCGCGCTCGGAGCCGCTGGTGTGCATGACAGGCAGGCACTGGTACTGGTGAATCGCGGTGGTGCAAGTGGTCAGGATATTGTGCTGCTGGCAGAGCGCATCCGGCAAGATGTCGCTCTGCGTTTTGGTGTGAGTCTGGACATTGAGCCCGTCGTTATTTGATATAAAAACGGCTTACGAGTGATGTTCTTCAGGCGCGATCGACAGGCGCATCTTCAGAGTCTTCAAAACAGCAAGCAGGGTTTTGAGCGTGGGATTTCCATCTGGTGAGAGCGAACGGTAAAGCGACTCGCGACTGACGCCGGCTTCTTCAGCGACGGCCGCGAAGCCGCCATAAGCCTCTACGATGGCGCGCAGCGCAAGCAGGCCGGCAGCACGGTCATTGGGGTCATCGAGGGATTCCATGGCGACCTTCAGGTACGCAACGGCCAACTCCCTATCGTCACGAAGCTCGTCGATTTCTCGCTCATCATGCGAGACGGTTCCAACCAGTTTTTTCATTTCTGTCTTTCCTTCCATTCAGCCCACATTGCTTTGGCTCGACGTATATCGGACTCTTGTGAACGCTTATCTCCACCACACAACAACAGGATGAAATCTTCACCGTAACGACCGCAATACACTCGGTAGCCAGCGCCTATGTGTATACGTAATTCCAGCACGCCTTCGCCAACGGGTTTGCAATCGCCGAAATTTCCTGCGGTAAGCGCCTTTAGCCGAACACGTATGCGAGCTTGTGCCAACTTGTCTGAGAGTGTATTCATCCACTCACTGACTGGCTCAAGCCCAATTGTTGTTGAATACCGGAGAAGTTCAGGCATCTGAGTATTTGTAGCTTATAAGTTACTAATGGACTCGTCAAGGGGTTTGGTGCTGATGCAATTGCGCTACTACAAGGCTTGATACTGATTCGCATAGCGAAGCTAGCAGCGCTATAGGCCGAGTGGAAGTGATATGCGCGAGATGCATGTCCTGCGTGCATCTCACGTACCAAGTCAAACTGTTGATCATCATTTATTAAACAAAACCGTCACTCCCGCCGAGGCCTGATGCCAGTCAGTTAAGGGAAGAATGTTCTGTTTGCGATCAAAGACGCTGGGTCCCGATTTTCATCGGGACGACGGTAGTAGACAGGTGTGGGCTTTCCCCAGAACGGCGGCTTAGGCAAGAGGAACAAGAAATTGCGATTGAGTTTTTTCTTCAGCCTGATCAGCTAAATAATTTTCCTTGATCCAGCATGCTTGTGTCATGCCTTTATCTAAAATGTCGGCTAAGTCCTGTCCGGTCAAACTCATCTCGATTCTGACGATGAGCGCGTAGCTGACGCTGCCTGATCCTGGCGCAATGCAAACCAGGCCTGTTCCGTATCGGTGCACAAGAAAGTTAAATTCCAGTAAGCGCCGATAGCAATGTTCGGGGCGCCATGGAAGCTCGGCAATTTCAATGAATATCTGAATGACTTCAGATTCTTGATCTGACACATAGTGGAAATTGACGGCCATGTCGTCGACCCAAACCTGCCCGGTCTCGATGAGCTTTTCGGGCTCATCAAGATGGGCGGCCTTGCAGAATTCTGCAAGCAGGTTTGTATAGCGCTTGGAGGTCATTGGTATCGCAGATAGTTCGCGTTATAGCGGTTCATTCCTCTGGCTCGCCTGCAATGCCGATATCGCATACCAAGGAATACTTTGGTCGCCGATGATTCGTATTTTTTCCTGATCAACGAATTTCGTCAGCGTGCCCATGACATCATTGGCACTGGTATCTGAATTCACGCCAGTCTTACTGCGGGCAGCGGCTAACTCTTCTGCATCTGTCCAATGTGTCGATATGGCGCCTATTCCCGCGCCAGAAAAACCATGCAGTATGCCTTCTGCAAAGCTGAGTGAGACATGACCTGGCGGGAACTGAATTGTTGTGAAATGGTTTTCACTATCGCTGAGTTCTTTGTCACCGGTGAAAACACTGCCGCCGACAGTCACATGCCATCGTTTCGAAGACCACAGATCAAGATGGCGCGGACCCTCGTGATAATGCTTATCTTGTTTGCCTTCAAAGTACATGAAATAGCTACTGTCAGGTTTTCCCTGATCTGGCTTGGCAGGATTAAAATTCAGGACTTGTTCTCCACCAAGCGCACTGCTATCAGGATGCGACTGCACCACACTTTTGAAAAATATATTAATGAAGCGCTCAGTGGTTTTCAGCATCTCGTAAGAATCTTCTGGGATAGGAATAACGCGGAACGTGACGCCACAGATTGATTTTTTTATCTGCTCGATTTGCAATTCGCTAAAGCCATTTTTCTTAAAATAGTCAATGCCAGCTGTTGGATCGGTAGGAAATTTGCCGTCAACTTTTTGACTGTAATGCCGCCTTTGAACGAAGGGCAGGACAGGCGCTTCTGTCAGACTCTGATGGCTGTTAACTTGCTCGCGATATGCGACGATTCTGCCGTGCAGATTTCCCTTGAGCTGATAATTTTTTCGATTTGCTTTGCCGGGAGTCGCATTGATGTTGGCACTGCGCGATGCTCTGGATATTAATTGCATTGACCCTCCATGGTTTGATTTCGCAAAAATAGATGACGAATCTGTTACGTTTTTTGCGAAATGTTTTGTAGGATTTGATGCGTCAGAGTTCCACCTTATTTAGTCATAAAATTCTTATTTCCTGATCATCTTAAATGACGGTTAACGGGTTCGAATATCGGCAAAAAAAAGCTGCGAAGTTCGCAGCTTTTCTAATTTCAGAATGATTGAAAGTACTTGACGAGGGCAAGTCTTAACCAAAGTGGCAAACGTAATCCAGCATCTCTAACGTTTCGATATCAAAGCTGGAATTACCCGGCACGTTAAAGCTCTGGCCGCCTTCGTAGGTTTTCCATTCGTCTTCACCCTTGAGGCGAATGCGGCATTTGCCGGCATTGAGTTCCATGACTTCAGGCGCACCGGTGTTGAACACCAGCGTGGAAGGGAAAATGACGCCGACTGATTTGGTCGAGCCATCGGCCAGCACAACATTGTGCGACACGCATTTGCCGTCGAAGTAGACGTTGGCTTTTTTGATGATGCTGGCGTTAACAAATTTTAAGGTCATGTTTTTTCCTTTAATTAGTTGCCGCGCTTGGTGCGGGCGTTGGCGGCAATCCGCATGCGCAGTGCATTGAGTTTGATGAAGCCACCGGCGTCGGCCTGATTGTATGCACCGCCGTCTTCATCGAAGGTGGCGATATTCATGTCAAACAGCGAATCGGTTTTGGAGTCGCGTGAAACCACGATGACATTACCCTTGTAGAGCTTCAAACGCACCGAGCCATTAACGCATTGCTGGGTATGATCGATCAGGGTCTGAATCGCGACCCGCTCCGGTGCCCACCAGTAGCCGTTGTAAATCATCGACGCATAACGCGGCATGAGGTCATCTTTCAGATGCGCGACTTCGCGGTCCAGCGTGATCGATTCAATTGCGCGGTGCGCGCGCAGCATGATGGTGCCGCCAGGGGTTTCATAGCAGCCGCGTGACTTCATGCCGACGTAGCGGTTTTCCACCAGGTCCAGACGGCCAATGCCGTGCTTGCCGCCCAGACGATTGAGTTCAGTCAGCACTGCGGCAGGCGACAGACGCTTGCCGTTCAGTGCCACGATGTCGCCACGTTCGTATTCAATATCCAGATACTCGGCTGTGTCAGGCGCCGCTTCCGGGCTGACTGTCCAGCGCCACATGCTTTCTTCGGCTTCGGCGCTCGGGTTTTCCAGATGACGGCCTTCAAAGCTGATGTGCAGCAGGTTGGCGTCCATCGAATAGGGTGCGCCACCGTTTTTGTGTTTCATGTCGATTTCGATGCCGGCGTCTTCTGCGTACTTCAGCAGTTTTTCGCGTGACAGCAAATCCCATTCACGCCATGGTGCGATGATTTTCACATTCGGCATCAGCGCATAGGCACCGAGTTCAAAGCGCACCTGATCATTGCCTTTGCCTGTGGCGCCATGCGAAATGGTATCGGCACCAGTTTCGCGGGCGATCTCGATCAGACGTTTGGCAATCAGGGGGCGCGCAATCGAGGTGCCGAGCAGGTATTCGCCTTCATAGACGGTATTGGCGCGGAACATGGGAAAAACGAAGTCGCGCACGAATTCTTCACGCACATCATCGATATAAATATTTTCCGGCTTGATGCCGAATTTAATCGCTTTGGCGCGCGCCGGCTCCAGCTCTTCGCCCTGACCCAGATCAGCGGTGAAGGTGACGATTTCGCAGTGGTAGTTATCTTGCAGCCATTTCAAAATGACTGAGGTATCCAATCCGCCCGAGTAGGCGAGGACGACTTTATTAGCTTGGCTCATGCTCTTGCTTTCCTTTGTTGCTTCGTTCAATTTAGAGTTTGCCCAGTACCAGATACTCGAGCAGGGCTTTTTGTACATGCAGGCGGTTTTCGGCTTCGTCCCAGACGACTGATTGCGGACCATCGATCACTTCCGCGCTGACTTCTTCGCCGCGGTGTGCGGGCAGGCAGTGCATGAACAGGGCATCAGCTTGCGCGCGCTGCATTTTTGGCGCATCCACCATCCAGCCATCGAAGGCTTTCAGGCGCGCCGCTTTTTCTTCTTCGTAGCCCATGCTGGTCCACACGTCGGTGGTAACCAGATGTGCTGCTTCGCAGGCATCGGCCGGATCTTTGAAAACGCTATAGCGCTGGTTGGATGGTGCGACCAGCGCCGGGTCGATGTCATAGCCGGCAGGGGTGGCGACATTGACATGAAAGCCGAATACCTCGGCTGCCTGCAGCCAGGAGTAGAGCATGTTGTTGGCGTCGCCGACCCAGGCCACGGTTTTGCCGGCGATCGAGCCGCGATGCTCGATGAAGGTAAAGATATCGGCAAACACCTGGCAGGGATGATATTCATTGGTCAGGCCGTTGATGACCGGTACCCGGGAATTGGCGGCGAAGCGTTCAATGATGTCCTGACCAAAGGTGCGGATCATGATGACGTCGCACATGCGGGACATGACTTGTGCGGCGTCTTCAACCGGCTCGCCGCGGCCAAGCTGGCTGTCGCGGGTGTTGAGATAAATCGCCGCGCCGCCGAGCTGGTGCATACCGGCTTCAAACGACAGCCGGGTGCGGGTGGAATTTTTTTCGAACACCATCACCAGCGTGCGGTCGAGCAGCGGGTGATGTGGTTCGTAATTTTTAAATTTGTGCTTGATGATTTTGGCGCGCTCGATTAAGTACGTGTACTCGTCGAGGGTGAAATCAGCAAATTGCAGGAAATGTTTGATAGCCATAAATGAAAACGGCGGCCTGTGGGCACTTGCCGCCGAGTTACGTAAGCCTCTGGATTATAAGGGATTTGCTTGCTGCTTAGTAGTTAGTACAGCTTTTGTGATGCCTCATGCAAAAGCTGGCGGTACAGATCATGCCGGGCGCGGGCGATTTTGCCTTCTGCCATCGCCTGCAAGATCTTGCAATCGGGCTCATTCAAATGATGGCAATTATAAAAACGGCAATGACCAAGATGCCCGGCAAACTCCGGAAATGCCCGCTCCAGCATGCCTTCGGAGAGCTGGTAGAGGCCAAACTCCTGAAAGCCGGGCGAATCGATGATGGTGGTTTGCGCCTCAATCGAATACAGCCGTGTGAAGGTGGTGGTGTGCTTGCCGGTGTCGAGTGCGGCGGAAATTTCGCGTACCGCAATTTCGGCGTCGGGCACCAGCAGGTTAACCAGTGAAGATTTGCCCATGCCGGACTGGCCAATCAGAATCGTCGACTGATTCGCCAGCAGCGGTGTCAGTAGGGCGACCGTCTCATCAGGCTTGGCGCGGGCGCTGACTTCATGCACCGGATAACCCAGGCCCGCATAGAGCGCGAGCCGTTTGCGGGTAGCTGCCAGCGATTCGGTGATATCGGTTTTGTTCAGAATCAGATGGGCTTTGACCCCTGCTGATTCAGCGGCCACCAGCGCACGCGAAACCAGATCTTCGGTAAAGCCGGGTTCGGTCGCAACGACAATAAACATTTGCGTCACATTAGCCGCCAGCAGCTTGGACTTGTATTGGTCCGAGCGATAGAGCAGGGTCGTGCGTGGCAAAATTTCTTCGATCACGCCCTGGTTAGCTGAGGTCAGCTGGTAGCGGATCAGGTCGCCGACGGCGACGTCACTTTTTTTGCCGCGGGTGACGCATTGAATCAGCCGTTCGTCCGCCTGCGCAAGATAATGCCGGCCGTGGGCGGCCACGATCTGGCCGGTCAGTTCAGCCATGCGTTAACCGAATGTCTGTTGAAACGCGTCGTCGAATTTTGCCGCGCAAATCAGATCATTTTCCGACAAGCCGTTGTTAACGGAGTGGGTGTTCATGCGCACGATGCAGCGGTTGTAACTCACTACCATGGTCGGGTGATGATCTTCCCGGTTGGCGATGGTGGCCACCACGTTCACGAAGGCGATGGTTTGCTGATAGTCCTTGAAGCCAAAGGTGCGCACCAGTTTGCCGTGTTCCACTGCCCAGTCAGGCAGCGCAGCCAGGGCCTCGGCGAGCTCTGTTTCACCGACTGCCTCGGTTTGGTGACGGCAGGTTTTTTTTAATAGTACTTCGCGAGTGATCATCATTATTGTGTCAGTAAACGTTCAACCCGCAAGCTGGCCGGGGGGTGGGAATCATAAAAAGCCGAATGCAAAGGGTCGGGCGTGAGCGTCGACGCATTGTCTTCGTAGAGTTTGACCAGTGCCGAAATCAGGTCTTGCGAGCTGCTGTGTTTGGCAGCAAAGGCGTCGGCTTCAAATTCATGCTTGCGCGAAGAAATCGAAGTCAAAGGCGACAGCAGGAAGCTAAAGACCGGTAAGGCAAACATGAACAGAATCAGCGCCATCGCATCATTACTGGCGTTAAACATCGGCGTCACGCCCAGTCCCTGATAAAACCAGAGCTGATTTTTCAGAAAGCCGAGCAGGGCCAGAAAGCCCAGTGACAAAATGAACATCACACCGATGCGCTTGATCACATGATGCAGTTTGAAATGGCCCAGCTCATGTGCGAGCACGGCTTCGATTTCATTGGGCGCCAAACGCGACAGCAGCGTATCAAAAAATACGATGCGCTTGGCTGCGCCAAAACCTGAAAAATACGCATTGCCATGCGCGCTGCGGCGTGAGCCGTCCATCACGAACAAGCCCTTGCTGGCAAAGCCCACGCGCTGCATCAAGCCTTCGATGCGGGCACGCAAACTATCATCCTGCAGCGGGGTAAATTTGTTGAACAGGGGTGCGACCACCGTCTGGTAAAAGCCCAGCATCAGCACCTGAAAGCCGCACCACAGCACCCACGCATACAGCCACCATAATTCACCGGCTTTTTCCATCAGGGTCAGCGTGACCCATACCAGCGGCAAGCCGATCGCGGCGCCGACAACGGTATTTTTCAGCAGGTCAGAGAAAAACAAGCTGCGGCTCATTTTATTGAAACCAAATTTTTCTTCCAGCGTGAACTGCTTGTAATAATCAAACGGCAAATCCACCACGCTCGAAATCAGCATTACTGCTACCAATAAGGCAATCTGGTAGAGCATGCCCGGTCCGGCAAGTTCAATCAACTGCACCGACAGCCATTGCAAGCCGCCCAATAAGGTAAAGCCAACCAGCATGACCGCGTTCACGACCAGCATGACAATTTTCAGGCGGGTTTTGTCCACCGTGTAATCGGCTGCTTTCTGATGGGCGGCCAGCGGAATTTTTTCTGCGAATTGCTCCGGCACCGCATCGCGGTGGGCGAGCACATGGCGCAGTTGACGCACGCTCAGCCACAATTTGACAGTCAGCGTGGCCAGCAGGAAAGCAGCGAACAAATAAGAGAAGGTCTGGGAATCCATACGGTGCCTATGAGAAAATGGCGTTTTTGACGCTGCGCTTTGCAGTGCCAGTCAGCAGTTTGCACACTAAAGGAAAGATTATGTCACAAGCGCTGGAAGCGCATTCTGCCTCCGGGCAGCCGGTTCGGCCGAACGAGTTCAATCTGGTCTGGCTCGACATGGAAATGACGGGCCTCGATCCTGATAATGACCGCATTATCGAAGTCGCCGTCGTGGTCACCGATCCTGAACTCAATATTCTGGCTGAAGGCCCGGTCTTTGTGATTCATCAGAGCGATGCGCTGCTGGACGGTATGGATGCCTGGAACAAGGGTACCCACGGCCGCTCTGGCTTGATCGAGCGGGTCAAGGCCTCGGTGGTGACGGAAGCCGAAGCAGAAATTCAGCTGATCGAATTTTTGAAGCGTTATGTGCCAAAAGGTAAATCACCGATGTGCGGCAATTCGATTTGCCAGGACCGGCGTTTCATGGCCCGCGGAATGCCTAAACTCGAAGCCTTTTTCCATTATCGCAATCTGGATGTGTCGACCCTGAAAGAGCTGTGCAAGCGCTGGAAGCCTGAGCTGGCAGCCGGCTTCAAGAAGCATCAGATGCATACGGCGATGGCCGACATCATCGAGTCGATTGAAGAGCTGCGTTATTACCGCGAGCATTTCATCAAGGCCTGAACGTCGTTGCTGTGACAGTGATAAAAAACAAAACGCCGGGCACCTTGTAGATTGGTGCCCGGCGTTTTCGTTTGTTTGCTTGGCTTAGTGTTTCGTCTGGGCTTTCCAGAAGCGGTCAATTTGCGGAATTGATGCTTCAATTTCCACCGCCAGTTTGCTGCACTTGACCGGATCGTCCACCAGCGTCAG